>NZ_JBEPDA010000001.1:1469390-1472157 GCF_040299985.1 Streptosporangium sp. NPDC000563
GGCCCGGCCCCCCCCACCCCCGCGGGCGCGCCGCCCCCCCCCCCCGGGGCCGCGGGGCCCCCCCCGTCCCCCGCCGACCACCCCGTCCGGTCCGCTGCCGGGAGTCGCGGACGCGGGCGGGGAATCCTCGGGGTACCGCTGGGAGACGGTTCAGGAGATGGTGGGGGTGGGCGGGGTGCCCGTGCCCGACCAGCTGCCGATGAAGCCGAAGGTGGTGGACCCTCCCGCCGGGATGGACCCGTTCCAGGCGGCGTTGGTGAAGGTGAAGACCGGGGCGGCGGCGGAGAGGGTGGCGCTCCACGCCTGGCTGATGTTCACCCCCGAGGGATAGGTGAGGACGGTCCGCCAGCCGGTGACGGCCGAGGTGCAGCGGATGGTGACCTCGCCCTGGAAGCCGCCCTGCCAGTGGTTGGTGGTCTGGTACGTCGAGGTGCAGCCGCTCGGCGGGGTCGAGGTGGTCGTGAAGGTCGCCGCCGGTGAGGCGACGGAGGTGTTCCCCGCCGCGTCGCGGGCGACGACGGTGACGCTGTAGGCGGTCTGCGGGGTGAGCCCGGTCAGGGTGATCGAGTTGGTCGCGGACGAGCCGAGCTTGGTGGTGCCACGGAAGACGTCGTAGCCGGTGACCGCGCGGTTGTCGGTGGAGGCGGTCCAGGACAGCCGGGCACCGGTCGAGGTGATCTCCGAGGCGGTTGGTGTGCCGGGCCTGGTCGGCGCCTGGGTGTCGGGGGTGGTGGTGCCACCGTAGACCGTGGCCTCGACGGAGGTCTGCGCGATGCCGTTCGCCCCGTTGAACAGGCGCTGTCCCCAGGGGGTGAGGTTGGCGACGTTGAAGTTGGTCACCTGGTCGAGATACTCGACGCCGCCGCTGTTGCCACTCCAGGACCAGCCGAGGTAGCCGATGCCCCTGGCCTGGGCCTGGGCCATGATCGTGTCCTCGTCCGGGTTGCCGTCGGAGTGGTCGAAGCCGAACTCGCCGACCACCAGCGGCAGCCCCGCGGTCTGGAACGCCTGCATGTAGGAGGTCACCTCGGCGGCCGTGTCGAACACCCCGTACATGTGGACGGAGAAGACCGTGTTGCGCTGCGGGTCGGCGGCGAAGACCGTGGAGGCGTTGTCACGCATGGTGAAACTCCAGTCCTGGCCCCAGTTCGGCGCGTCGACCATGATCAGGTGCTGGAACCCGTTGCTCCGCAGCCGGGCGATCGCGGCCGAGGTGGCCTGGGTCCAGCCGGGGGTGGTCGCGTTGTTGCCGATGGGTTCGTTGCCGATGTTGAGGACGACGTAGTCCTCCTGGCCGACGATCGAGTTCTTGACGCTGATCCAGTAGTCCACTGCCTGGTCGAGGGTGTACGCGCCGGCCTGCTCGCCGTACCCGGTGGTGTCATGATTTTCCAGGACACAGATGAGTTTGTTCTGCTTGCAGAGCGAGACGACGTTCGCCACGTCGGAGGCGCCGTTGGCGGTCCACCGGCCGCCGCTGAGCACCACCCTGACGGTGTTCGCGCCGAGCGACTTGATGCCCGCGAACGAGCCGGTCTGGGTCGGGTACCAGGTGTGCGCGTGGCTGGTTCCCCGCATGACGAAGGCGTTGCCGTTCGCCTCCAGGATCCGCGTACCGCTCACGCGGAGACCTACGGCGGCGTGGGCGGGCGGTATGGAGACGACGAACGGAAGAAGGAGCGCCAGGAGCAGCGCCAGTCTGATTCGCATGACCTACCTCGGTTGGGGGGGTGCCCGGCCGGGCGGAGGGGTCGTCGCGCCCGGCCGGGGGTGAGGAGGCGTCCGTGGGGGAGAGACGGACGCCTGGCTGACGGGAGTCGGTTCGTGGTGCGCGGGGTCGGTGCGAGGTGCCGGCGGGTGGTGGAGACGGTCGGAGCGGGGTGCCGGTTCGCGGTGCGGACGGTCGGAGGTCGATGCGGAGGATCGGGGCGGGGACGGTCGGATCGAAGGTCAGCCGGTGGTGCAGTTCACCGGGGTGGGGACGCCGTTGGTGCCGCTCTGGGACGCGGTGAACCCGAAGGACGTCGAGGCGTTCGGAGCGAGGGCCCCGTTCCAGGCCGCGTTCTTGACGGAGACGTCCGCGCCCGTCTGGGTGTGCGTGCCGCTCCAGAGCTGGCTGATCGTCTGACCGTTGGGGAACTTCCAGGTCACCGTCCAGCCGGTGATCGCCGAGGTGCCCGTGTTCTTGACGGTCACGTCACCCTGGAAGGCGCCCTGCCAGCTGCTGGTGACCGTGTACGT
The DNA here is from genome assembly GCF_040299985.1 of Streptosporangium sp. NPDC000563. Lineage (NCBI taxonomy): Bacteria > Bacillati > Actinomycetota > Actinomycetes > Streptosporangiales > Streptosporangiaceae > Streptosporangium > Streptosporangium sp. NPDC000563. The sequence goes on from NZ_JBEPDA010000001.1 coordinate 1,471,632, forward strand.
GGCCGTACAGCCGCCCACCGGGGCCGTCGTCGTGGTGAACGCGGTGCTCTCGGAGGCGGTGGAGGAGTTGCCGGCCGCGTCCCTGGCCACCACGGAGACGGTGTAGGCCGTCGCGGGGGTGAGCCCGGTGAGGGTGTGGGAGGTGGTGGTGGCGGTGGCGACCTTCGTCGTCCCCTGGTAGACGTCGTAGCCGACGACGCCCACGTTGTCGGTCGAGGCCGTCCAGGTCAGGGTGGCGCCGCTGCCGGTGATCGCGGAGACGACCGGCTTGCCGGGACGTGACGGCGCCTCGGTGTCGTTCTGCGAGGCCGTCGTGGTGAACGCGGTGCTCTCGGAGGCGGCGGAGGAGTTGCCGGCCGCGTCCCTGGCCACCACGGAGACGGTGTAGGCCGTCGCGGGGGTGAGCCCGGTGAGGGTGTGGGAGGTGGCGGTGGCGGTGGCGACCTTCGTCGTCCCCTGGTAGACGTCGTAGCCGACGACGCCCACGTTGTCGGTCGAGGCCGTCCAGGTCAGGGTGGCGCCGCTG
>NZ_JBEPDA010000001.1:1472254-1669638 GCF_040299985.1 Streptosporangium sp. NPDC000563
CTGCCGGTGATCGCGGAGACGACCGGCTTGCCCGGCCGCGACGGCGCCACGGTGTCCGCCGGCTCGTCACCGGGCGGGTTGCCCCAGATCTTCGTCGTGCCCGCGTAGACCGTCATGTTCTGCGTCCGCACCGGGGTCGCGCCCGGCGTGGTGGGGATACCGGTGTACGACCAGTCGTTGGACGGGTCCCACGTCCCGGTGCTGGCGATGCGGAACTGCACCTCGCGCCGGTGCTGCGACTGGCCCGCGGGGGCGATCGAGGTGTTCGAGCAGTCGACGGTGACGTAGTAGGTCTTCCCGGACAGCAGGGTCGGCCCGGTCGGTGCCTTGCACTGGTTGTAGGCGGACGTCACGGAGACCTGGCTCGCGGTCGTGGCGCCGTCGAGGGTGAAGTAGTAGCGGAAGGAGCCGTTGGTCAGCGCGCGCGCCGGCCAGGCCGACTGGTTCCTCACGATCGCCTTGATCTCGGTGAACGTCGAGCCCGTGGCGTTCACCCCGGCCTCGACGAAGATCTCGGGGCCGTCGGGGGTCTCGGCGACGGGGAAGTTCGCGGCGGGGGCTCCGCCGTACTCGCGGTAGAGGCGGGCGAGGGCACTGGTGAAGCCCGCGTTGTAGTCGGTGGCGACCTCGTTCATCACGTAGTCGTCGCGCTTGTCGGTGTACTTGTCGTCGGGGTCGGGCGGGCCGCCGACGAGGGCACCGTACAGGGTGTGCCGGGTCTCGACCGGGTTGGTCATCTGGTCGGTCCACGAGCCGTGCGCGGTGCGGTGGTGCGGGTTCTTCGGCGGGTTCGCGCCGAACCCGATCATGTACGAGGAGTTGCGCGGGTTGTCACCGAGGGCGTAGTTGATCTGCCTGACCGCGAAGTCGTGGTACCGCGCCTTCCGCGTCGCGTCGGTGATCGAGTCGGAGTGGACGAGCGCGACGAACGAGGTGTTGGCCGCGTAACGCAGCGACCCCCATCTGTCGAGCACCGCGTGGCCGCCGGGGGAGTACTTCACCCGCTGCCCGTTCACGCCGACCGTCCAGAAGTCGAGCCAGCGGTTGGCGTCGTCGAGGTATTTCTGCTTGCCGGTCAGCTTGTTCAGCAGCACGTAGGCGCCGTAGGACTTGTCGTCCCAGGCGATCGTCCACTTGTAGGACTTGATGGTGGACTGCGGCTCGGTGCCGAGGTTGTCGTAGTACGACTCGGCCTTGGTCAGGTAGGAGGCCTCCTGGGTGGCCCGGTACAGCCAGATCGCGCCCCAGACCAGCTCGTCGTTGTAGCCGCTCCACGACTGGTAGTAGCCCGACGCGTCGGTGATGCAGTCGCTGTACTTCTTCCGCACGGTGTCGGCGAAGGTGTAGAGCTGCCTGGCGTGCGTCAGCAGCGTGTCGGCGTACGTCGGATCCGTCGGACGGAAGACGATCGAGGAGGCCGCCATCGCCGCCGCCGTCTCGCCGGCCAGGTCCGATCCCCCGCACGAGGCGTCGATCTTGTAAGAGGGCCGCTCCATCTGCATCGCCTCGGCGGGGCCCCACCAGGCGTGGTCCTTGCCGCCGTTGCCGACCTGCCCGTACAGCACGTTCGCCGACGGGTGGGCCTTGATGAAGTAGTCGTTGACGAACCTGAGGTTGTTCAGCAGGTGGGTGAGCTGCCCCGAGGAGGCGTACGCGTCGCGGTACTCCACCGCGCCCCAGGCCAGCATCGTCGCGCTGGCCGCCATCGGCAGGCCGAACTTGACGTGGTCGCCCGCGTCGTACCAGCCGCCGGTCAGGTCACGACCGACGTCCTGGCCGTCGCCGAGCCCGGAGGGGCCACGCCAGCTGACGCGGTTCCAGCTCGGCAGCGGTCCCGACTGCTGGGCCTCGTAGAACCAGAGGGACTTCTGCAGCGCCTCGCCGTACGCGAAGGCGGGCGCCGCGGCCTGGGCGCCGGTGGCGGACACCGTCACCGGCACGGCCGCCAACGCCAGCAGCGCGAGCGCCGCCAGGGTCTTCTTCATGGGGGGTGCGCCTCTCGGAGGTGGTGCTCGGGGCGTGACGGCAGGTCAGGGGTACCGTCACGCCCCGAGGTCTCAGGGGGTAGAGCCCGGGTCCGGCCCGGGGGAGAGCCGGACCCGGGGGGCGGGTGGTCAGGGGAAGAGGCGGCCGTACTCGGCGAGGGCGACGGCGACGTCCACCTGCGCCCAGAACCGGTGGTAGTTGAAGGACGGGGCGGGGCCCGTGCCCTTCAGGTAGGCGTCCACCTTCGGCCAGTCCGGGTCGTTCTTGTAGAAGGACCGGATGGACAGGAAGGTCGAGTTGGAGTTGATCACGTCGCCGTTGGGCATCTTGCCGGTCCAGCCCGGGGGCACGTAGACCGGGTCGTTGAGGCGGTTGTAGTCGGCCTTGGTCTCGACGACCGAGACGCCCTTGGCGTCCTGGTTGTTACGCCACATGCCGTCGAGCAGACCCTTGGCGACGGCCTTGGCCGTGGCGTCACCGGACTTGGCCGCGTAGTACATCAGCACCTTGGCGTACGAGCCCGCCACGCCCACGTCGGTCGTGTAGTCCCTGATGCTCACGTGCAGGTTGGTGTTGGGCGTGGGGTTGTTCGGGTTCCAGGTGTTGGGCTGGCCGGTCCAGATCAGCGTCGAGGGGATCTGGTAGGTCCCGTCGGCGTTGATCGTGGTGTTGTCGGTGGCCCACTTGACCCACTTGTCCAGGACGAGCTTGGCGTCGGCGTTACCGGTCGCGTAGTAGAGCTCCGCGACCCGCTCCAGCGACCACGCCTGGAAGCCGAACCACTGGTTGGACGGCGGGTCGTGGTAGACCGGCTGCCAGTCGTAGGCCATCCCGTAGAAGGTGGGCAGCGTCGACGGCGGGGCCGCGTAGTGACCCTGCCAGCTGTTGGTGGCGCCACCGGCGATCGCGCCCTCGCTCGACTGGAGCCAGCGGTAGAACTCCATCTGCCGCTTGGTGCTGGTGGTCCAGTCCTGCACGGCGGTCGCGCCCTTGGGCTTGAGCGCGTCCACGCTGGACAGCACCCACGCGGCCATCGGGTTCTGGTAACCGGAGTGGTTGTGGCTGGAGCCGATCCGCCAGGACCAGCCGGCGGAGGTGTCGTAGGCGCCACCCCAGGCGTAGTACCAGCTCAGCAGGTAGGCCGAGCTGTCCTTGCCGGTTCCGGCCGGGCAGGAGGTGCTGGTGCAACCCTGCTTCTTGAAGTACTTGTCGTACATCGCGTAGCGAAGGTAGTCGCCCATCTTCGCGGCCTTGGAGATCGTGGAGGAGACCTGCGAGGCCTTGCCCTGCTCCGTGGCCCAGGTGTGCGCCCAGTAGGCGACCTGGACGGCGCGCGCGTCGGCGTCGGGAGCGTTGGTGTACTTCCACTGCTTGGCGTACGCGCTGTCGCCGGTGAACAGGTCCAGGAACCCGTTCGTGCCGCCGTGCTTGAAGGTGTCGCAGGACGGCTGCGGAATGGTCTCGAAGACCGACTCCTCAGGACCGCGCTGGTAGGTGTTGATGTACGCGGGCTTGGTGGTCCCGTCACCGCAGCGGCCGAAGCCGTAGGTGTTGTCCACGTCCAGCAGCCAGTGCATGCCGTAGATGTCGCTGGTGCCGTAGGCCGTCTTGAGCTCGTTCGCGATCGGGTCGACGCCGACGCTCACGCCGCTGTCCAGCCTGGACGGGTACTGCTTGATGTCGTCCCACTCGCCGGCGTACGTGGCGGGCTTGGACGGGTTGTAGGAGGCGTTGGTCGGCTGGTCGGCCGTGGCCGGGATGATGTACTTCTCCATCGAGGCCCAGGCGGCGTTGAACTTGGTCCAGTCGCCGGTCACCTTGCCGTACGCCGCCTCCAGCCACAGGTAGTAGCTGTAGGCCTCTGAGGTGGTCTCGTGCCCGTGGTCCGGCGCCTCGACCAGGAAGGTCTCGACGGAGTGGTAGGGCACGCCCTCCGGCGAGAAGTAGCCGTTCGCCGGGTCCTTGAGCTTGTTGTACATCGTGACGAAGCGCTGGATGTACTCGTTGTCGCCGCCGCCCGAGTCGTTGTCGACCTCGGTGGCGGTCGTGGTGGCCGAGGTGTGGCCGGGGGCGCTGGAGGTGAACACCGCGGTGCCGGAGGTCTGGTCGGCGTCTTCCGCCGCCGCGAGCCGCACCGTCTGCGCCGTGTTCCAGTTGGAGCTGGTGAAGGTCAGCGACGCGCCGGAGGCGACCGTGAGGTCGGTGTCACCGCTCGTCCTCGCGGTCGTCACGGTGACGTTCGAGGACGGGGCCCTGGAGAGCTTCACCGCGAGGTCGGCGGTGCCGCCCTCGGGGACGGCGATCGTGGCCGGGGTGACGAGCACGGCGGGGTTCGAGTTGGCGGTGACGGTGATCCCCACCGGGTTGGAGGTGGTCGTCGCCCCCTTGTCGTCGGTCGCCCTCGCGGTGAGGGAGTAGCTTCCGGCGGCGACGTTCGCCCAGCTGTAGGTGTACGGGGCGGTGGTGTCGGTGCCCAGCAGCGTGGTGCCGTTGTAGAAGTCGACCTTGGAGACGGTGCCGTCACTGTCGGTCGCGTTCGCGGCGATCGCCACCGTCGCGGGCGCGGTGAAGGTCGCCCCGGCCGCCGGGCTGGTGATGCTCGCGGTGGGCGGCTGGTTGACGGGGGTGGTCCCCCCACAGGTGGTGCCGTTGATCGTGAAGGAGGTCGGCTTGGGGTTGGAACCCGACCAGCTGCCGTTGAAGCCGATGCTGGTCGAGGCACCGGTGGCCAGGTTGCCGTTCCAGTCGAGGTTCCTCGCGGTGACGTTCTGGCCGCTCTGCGCCCAGGTGGCGCTCCAACCCTGGGAGACCCTCTGGGTGCTCGTCGGGAAGGCGAACCCGAGGGTCCACCCGGTCAGCGGGTCACCCAGGTTCTTGACGGTCACGTTGGCGGTGAAGCCGCCCTGCCAGTCGTTGGTGGTGTAGGTCACATCGCAGGAGACCGCCGCGAGGGCGGGGGAGGCCGCCAGTGCGGTGGTCGTCCCGGCCGCCAGGCTGAGTAACACCAGAGCGGCGATCCGTCTCCGGAAGCGTGGGAGCGCTCCCGCTTTGATGGGGAACAGATGCATGAAATGGGCCTCCGTGAGTGGGGATCGATGCGAATCCGCTGGTGGTGACACCGCATCGGATCAAGCTAGGGAGAGAGGGGGTGGGAGCGCTCCCATAAAGGATTCTGGAGGCGGTGAACGGGATGTCAATGGCATGTGCCTCCGGTTACGCCGATGTTTCACGGCCCATGCCGCCAGGCTGCTGTGATCCGGTCGGCCTTTTTCACGAACCGTGAAAGTTTCAGAACTGTTGATCTTTCCAGCCGAGTGCTTGTTTGTGCGGGTGTCTCCAACCCCGGGCCCGCCGCCCGGGGCGGCCACCGATCCATCCGGGTCCTCGGCGTCCCCGGCGTCTCCGGCGGGCGCGTGGCGGCCCGCCCTTCCGGTGTGTTCGGTGGGCTGTGCGACGGCCTGCCCTTCCGCCGTCAAGTGCTTCCCCCGCCGGCCGTCGGCCGAGCGGCCTGCGCCTTCCTCGCCGAGGTGCTCCGCCCCATCTGCCGATGGCCGGTGGTCTGTGTGGTGAACCGCTCGTTTCCTGTCGCGGTGCTTCGCCCCACCGGCCGACGAGACGGCCGGTGGGACGGCTTCGCCTGCGTCGGACGGCGGGTGGCTCTCACGGGGCCTCACCCCGGCCGGCGACGGCGACCGGGAAAGGCGAACGACGAGGAGGAGCCGCGACAGGAAAAGCGATGCGCTTTTGTGCCGCCCGGGAATTCCCGGGCGGCACTCCTCGGGAATTCTCGATTTTTCGAACCTCGGCCGATCGCTTCACCTCTCAGAGTTCTCCGACCCTCGGAGGCGTCCGAAGACTCTGAAGTCCCCGGCGTATTCGGAGGCCGAGAATATGTTCTCCTCCGGTGTTTTCAGCGCTGATGGCGATGGTGTCCGGACCGTGGGTGCCGGTGACGGTTGCGTTCCCGGTTCTTCGCCTTGAACATTTTTTCCCTGGGCGGATACGTAATGGTGCTCCGGTTGCGTTTCTTGTCGTCGCGCGCGTCGCCCGCGTCGCCCGTGCCACCGGCGGAGAGGGGGCCGGCGGTGGAGGTCGGGCTCGCCGTCGACGCCGGGCAGACCCCCTTGGGTCCGACGACCATGGTCAGCACCGGTGAGGAGCTGGGATCGAGCCGGTTCGTGCCCGCGAAGGCGGCCACGAACTCATGGGTTCGTTGCGGTACCTGGGACACGATCAGGGTCGCGCGGCCGGTGGCGTCGGACTGGGTCCTGTCCTGGCTCACCCCGTTGGCGAAGAACTCGACAGGCCCTGCCGGCGGGACCGGCCCCGAGGAGGTGACGCTCGCGACGAGAGTGAGGTGACCCGGCGCTTCCGGATCGCAGAACGCGGCCAGCTTGGTGGAGGTCTTCCTCGGCGGCATGACCGTGCAGGCGGATCGTGTGACGGTGGTGTCGTCCATGCTGACGCTGCCCTCACGGGCCAGAAGGCGGCCGTTCACGGTCGTGCCGTCGGCCGTGGTGATCGAGGTCAGCGCGAGGAGGTTCCCGGCGAAGCTGGAGTCGGCCCCCAGGGTGGCCGAGCCGCCGACCTGCCAGAAGACGTTGCACGCCTGGGCGCCGTTGACGAGAGTCACCGTGCTGGCGGGCGCGGTGATCAGGCCGGGTGCCCGCAGGACGAAGAGGGCGTTCGGGTTCCCCTGTCCGTCGAGGGTCAGTTCCCCGGTGAGCTGGAAAGCGCCGGAGACGGAGTTGTAGACGCCCGGTTTCACGGTGGTCCCCCCGAGCTGCGCTGGGAGGGAGGCGGTGCCGCGCAGCCCCACCACGTTCCGGTAGGCGGTGGCCAGGTCGGTCTGCGCCTGTGCGGCGACGGGGTCGGCCGCGTAGACGGCGCCGGCCATGACGCCGGGTGGGAAACCGGTGGTCACCGATCCCGGGCTCACCCCCAGCTCGCCGGTGACGACGCCGGAACCGGTGTTGGTGACCGTCCTTCCCGCCAGGATCGCGAAGTTCGTGGCCGTACCGAGCGACACCGGTGCCATCGCGTCCCCCTCGGGCGTATCTGGCGTCCCGGGCGTCCCGGGCGTCCCGGGCGTCCCGGGCGTCTCGGGTGCCGGGTGCACCGGGTCGGTCTGACGCGTCGTGTTCGCCGCCTGGGCCGTGTGCGGGGCCGCGGCGACGCAGCCCAGTGCGACCGCGACGGTGAGTGCCCCGGTCAGCCAGGAGTGGACGGTGGTTCGAGCGACAATACGTGAGTGACCAATTCTTGTCACAATGCTTTCCTTTTCTTTTTGGTATTTCTCCGTTCATGCGCATTGCCGATGATGCGCCGTTTTTCCGACACTACTGACCTTTGGCGGTGCGGTCGTCGTACGACATGCGGATTGTTTTGTCGCGTTGCCCGCGGTGAGCGTCATGAAAATGCGGCCATGTTATTGTTTGTGTGGATATCCAAGGGAATGCTGTGGCGTCCGTGGACCTCGCACCTCCGCCGTGAGCGTCCACGTCCGACGATTTCCCGCGCCGAATGAGCGCCGTGGCACGCCCCCGCTCATCACGAGAGGGCGTGCCGCCAGGCGGCACGCCCTCGATGGTCCCGGGGTACGGGAAGGCCGGACACGCGGCCCGGGAGACGACACGCGAACGGGTGCCCGGACGCGGCGAACTCCCGGCGCGGGGCGCTAACGCGGGTGGCGGCGGCACCCGGCCCACGAGCGGTGGCGGCGATGCCCGCGCTCACGGTCCTTTGTCTTGATCGCGTTGCCGCTGTGCTGCCTGCTCTTGATGCCCTGGCCCCCCTTGTTCTTCCCGTTCTCCGCCCCCGCTGTCGTCGCCTGCGCCTGGGCCGGGCAGAGCCCGTTCCGGCCGACGACCAGGGGCTGCGATGGGGAGGCGCTGGGATCCAGGTCCGTGTTGCCGGGGAAGGCGGCCACGAGCAGGTGGGTTCCCGGTTCGATGCCGGTCACCGGCAGGAGGGCGCGGCCGTTCGTCCCGATCGGGGCCGTACCCAGGCTCACCCCGTCGGAGAAGAACTCGGCGGAGCCCGTGGGCGCCGTGGGCCCGAAGGGTATGACGTTCGCGGTGAGGACGAGCCGGCCCGCCGCCCTCTGTGAGCACGCCGTGGCCAGCGTGGTGGCGGTCTCCCTCGGCGGTGAGACCGCGCAGTGGGCCGCCGTGACGATGCCGGTGTCCAGGATGACGGCGCCTTCGCGGGAGAGGAGACGGCCGGCGACGTTCGCGCCGGTGGCCACGGTGATCGAGGTCAGCGCGAGGACGTTTCCGGCGAAGCCGGAGCCGGGGCCGAGCGTGACCGAACCGCCGACCTGCCAGAAGACGTTGCACGCCCGGGCGCCGTTGACGAGGTTCACCGTGCTGGCGGAGGTGGTGACGAGGTCGGAGGTCGTCCTGAGGATGAAGACGGCGTTCGGGTCGTTCTGTCCGTCGAGGGTGAACTCCCCGGTGATCGCGAAGGCGCCCGTGGCGGAGTCGTAGGTGCCGGGAGTCACGGTGGTCCCGCCGAGTTCAGTCGGGAGGGTGGCGTCGACGGGCTGTCCCGCCGCGTCGTCGTAGGCGGCGGTCAGGTCGAGTCGGGCCTGCGCGGCGGTGGCGTCGGCGGCGTGGACGGCGCCGACCACGACGCCGGGCGGAAAGCCGGTGACCACCGATCCCGGGCTCACCCCGAGGTCCCCGGTGACCACGGTGGGGCCGGTGCCGGTGGCCGCCGTCCCCGCCAGGACCGCGAAGTTCGCGGCGGTGCCGAGCGGCGGCGGCGTCGCCGCGTTCGCCGCGTGCGGGGTCGCGGCGACGCAGCCCAATGCGAACACGACGGTCAGGATCCCGGCCGGCCAGGAACGAGCGGTATTTCGCGAGGCGGTATACGAACGACCAATTCCTGTCACAATGCTTTCCTTTTCTTTTCGGTATTTCTCCGTCCAGGCGCATTGCCGATGATGCGCCATTTTCTCTGACCCTACTGATCGGCGGTGTCGTATCTGTCATACGACATGCGGGATGCTTTATTGCGTGGTTATCGGCTCATATCAGAGAGATGTGGCCGTGTTGTTTTCCGGGATATCTCGATCCGGGGCGGGACCGCCCTCCGGTGGGTGAAACGAACAGAGGGCGTGCCGCTCGGCGGCACGCCCTCGACGGTCCGACGAGATGACGCGTCAGGACCGGGTGCGGGATCGACGGTGCGAGGTCAGGTGCAGGTGATGCCGGACGCGCCGGGGGTGGAGGGCCCGTTGGCGGTGAATCCGACGACGACGGACTGGCCCGCCGCGAGGCTGGTCGCGTGGCTCGGGGCCTTCGCGGTGAAGGTGGTCCCGCTCTGCGTGACGGTGGCGTTCCAGCCGCTGCCGAGCGTCACCCCGGACGGCAGGGTCCAGCGCACCGACCAGTTGTTCCAGGCCGAGGTTCCGGTGTTCTTCACGGTCAGTGCGGCCTGGAAACCTCCCGACCAGGAGTTCGTGAGCGCGTAGGAGGTCTCGCAGGCCGCGGAACCCGGGGTGGGGGTCGGTGTCGGGGTGGGCGTACCGGTGCCGCCCCCGCCGACCGGTGCGATCAGGTACGGCTGGAGGATGTCCTGCTTGTCTTGGTTGATCGAGCTCCAGTCGTCCTTGGCGATACCACCGGTGTCACCCGAGTTGGGATTCCACGACCAGTAGGTGAACGACATCCCGTTCACCCCGGTGCCCAGATACTTCATCAACTCCTGGAGCCAGACCTTGTCCACGGGCGCCTGCATGGTGGTCCCGAACTCGCCGAGCATGATCGGGGCGATGTTCTGCTTGTAGAGGTAGCCCCAGTACCTGTCCCAGACCGCGGGCAGGTTCGCCGGATAGTTCGGCGCGTCGAACCACGCCTGGCGGTAGACCGAGGTGGCGTAGTCGTGCGGCGAGTAGACCAGCCGGTTCGCCACGTTCAGCCGCACCGGGAACTCCCCGGCCTTCGACAGGTTGCCGCCCCACCAGCCGCAGTCCTCGTCGTTGCTCGGGTCGTTGTCCCAGACGTTGGACAGGCCCCCGCTCGGGCAGCTCACGCCTTCGACGAAGATCAGCCAGTTGGGGTTGACCGAGAGCACCGCGTTGCCCGCCCGCTCGGCGGCGAGCCGCCAGTCGCGGGCGGTGTCCCCGCAGCCCCAGCACGCCCCGGTCGCGGCCGGGTTGGTGCCCTCGGCGTGCGGCTCGTTGTGCAGGTCGGCGCCGATGACGGTGGTGTTGCCCGCGTACCGCTGGGCGAGTGCCTTCCAGTCGTTGATCCAGGTGCTCTCCGGCGTCGCGGGCACGTACCACAGCGGCGACTGCCCGGCGGCGGTCGGCCGATGCCGGTCGAGGATGATCCGCATGCCCTTGCTTCCGGCGTACGCGATGACCTTGTCGAGGATCTGCAGCGGGCTGTTGCCGACCAGGTCGGGGTTGACGAAGTCGTTCACGCCGCTGGCGACCGCGCCGGGCTTGAGCGCGTCGTTGGAGAACGGTACGCGGAGGGTGTTGTAACCGAGCGAGGCCATCTTGTCGATCTGGCCTCTCCACGGGTTGTTCGACCACAACCCGTGGAAGGTCTTGTTGTCGGTCTCCATGCCGAACCAGTTGATACCGGTCAGCCGGACGGTCGCCCCCGTACTGTCGACGATCTTGTTGCCGGAGGTGCGCAGGTAACCGGTGCCGGTCCCGGCCGCGGCACCGGCCGGGGAGGAGCCGAGCGCGACCGCCAGCGCCGAGGTGACCGCGAGCGCCGCGAGCGCCGCAGGCCACCTGCGAACACGCAGGACTTTCATGGAAAGGGCCCTTCAAGGACGTGATCTGTTCGCGGGGTGAGAACCTCGCGATCGAAAGGTGCGGCCGGACGCGCTCGCCATGGTTCGGCGCCCGCCCCGCTCCCGTCAACCACCGTGGGAACCGGTTCGCCCCGATGCCGTGCCCGCACCCCGTCCCAACTCGCCCTGTGCGACCTCGGCTCGCCTGTCGTTCCGTGAAAGTTTCACCGGCCGGGCCGCGTCTCCCGCACCCGGCGTCCGGGCCGGCGGTCACCGTCGGTGAATCCCCTTCGGCGGGCGCGACCCGAACCCGCCGCCGAATGGCACGCGTTCTGACCGTCCGGTGAAAACCGCGGGAACAACTCGGCGCCGCCGATCCTGTCAAGGATAAAAGGTGACCGGGAATTCGCCTCGGCCGGGTGTCGGTGTTCATCCGAGGTTTCACCGACGATGTCGGAAACGGCGAATACGACAGACTCCCAAAGCCGGCGCCCGGGTCCTCTCGATTCAAGAAGCGAGAGGACCCGGGCGCGTTTTTCGACTTTCCGGCCGGTTGGTTTTCTAGCCTGTCAACGCGACCGTCACGAGCATCAACTGGGCCTCCAGGGCGTGGCGGAAGTCGTCGGGCAGCGAGCCCTCCCGGTTGCGCTCGGCGATCTTTCTTCGGATCGGGTCGAGGTCGCCGGAGCCCCAGACGCTGTTGGCCAGCACCTGCCGCAGGTCCAGGGCCACGTCCGGGCGGATCTTGCCCTCGTCCTCCCCCTTCGCGAGCACGTCGTTGAAATGCCGCACACTCTGGTTGAGGTTCGGTGCGTAGGAGTGGATCGCCTCCGACCCGGGCGCCGGTTCCGCCATCTGCCCACCCCACTTTCGGGTAGGAGAAGTAGGAGAAGGAAGCGGAGTCGTGCCCGGTTGCGGGTAGGCGGTGGTGGGGTCGAGGACCGTGGGCGGTGCCGTCCCGCGACCCTGCGGACCGGCGACCTGCTCGTTGTGCGAGCCGGAGATCCGGCTCCACACCAGGAGTCCCGCGAGCAGAGCCGCCACCGTCGCGACCACCACCCAGCGCCCCAGCCCACCCCTGCCCGCCGAGTGCACCGGGGTCAGGGGTGTGGCCGGTGTCCTGAGGGCCGCGGTCAGACCGTCGGCCACCTCATGGGCCCTGGGTCTGGCCTCAGGCTGGTGCGACAGACAGACCTGGCAGAGCGCGCTGATCCGCGCGGGCATGCCCGGCACCTCCGCCACCGGCGGAGGTCCCTCCCTGCGGACGTTCTCGATCTCCTCCCAGGTCCGTTCCGGGTACGGGGGGGCGCCGGTGAGCATCTCGAACAGCAGGACGCCCAGCGCGTAGATATCGCTCGCCGGATCCGCGACCGTGCCGGTGAGCCGCTCCGGAGCCACGTAGGGAGGCGTCCCGTACTCGGAGGTCCAGTCGTCGCCGTCCTCCCCGATGAGGGCGGCGATGCCGAAATCGAGCAGCTTGGCGCCGGTCGAGGTCAGCAGCACGTTCTCGGCGGTGACGTCCCGGTGCACGATGCCCCGCTCGTGGGCGGCGGCCAGCACGGTGGCCAGCCTGGCGGCGATCATCGCCGCCTCCGCCCACGGCAGCGGGCCCTCGGCGATCCGGTCCGCCAGCGGGCGTCCGTCCAGCAGGCGCATCACCACGTACGCGGCGAGGCGCCCCTGCGAGGTCACGGTCTCCCCGTAGTCGTAGACCTCGATCGCGTCGGGGTGAATGAGGCGCGCGGTGGCACGCGCCTCCCTGCGGATCAGCTCGCGCTCCCCTCGATCGAGACCCAGTTCGCCGTCCAGCAGCTTGACGGCGACCATCCGCTGGAGCGACTGGTCGAAGGCACGCCAGATGACGCTCATGCCCCCCCACGCGATGCGCTCCAGCAACAGATACCTGCGGGTGAGCACATCTCCCGCGCGAAGCCCGACGTGCTGGTCAGGCGGACTCACGGACCACCAGCTCAGTGGGGAGTACGGGATTGTCGCGGGGAGAGCCGGCCGAGCCCATGGAGAGCAGCAGCAGCCGGGCGGCGAGTGCGGAGAACTCCTCCACCGGCTGGCGGACGGTGGTGAGCGTGGGTGAGGTCCGCCGGGCGGTGGGGGCGTCGTCGAACCCGATGACGGCCACATCCTCCGGCACCCGGCGGCCGGCACGACGCAGGGTCTGCAGCGCCGCGGCTGCCATCACGTCGGAGGCGGCGAAGACCGCGTCGACGTGCGGCATCCTGCGCAACAGCCACTGCATGCCGTGCACGCCCGACGCGTGGCTGAAGTCGCCGTACGCGACCGGCACGTTGGTCATCCCGGCCAGCGCGAGGGTCTGCAGGAACCCGTCGAGCCGGTCGCGAGCGGCCGGAAGGGCGGGTGGGCCCGCGATCACGCCGATGGACTTCCGGCCGCCGAGCAGCAGGTGTTCCGCCGCCTGCCGACCGCCGTCGCGGTTGTCCATGTCGACGTGGGGGAGGTCGATGCCGTCTGGGGGACGGCCCGCACTCCGTACGGGTATGCCCGAGGCGGCGAGGGTCACCACGAGCGGATGTCTGTCGCGGGCCGCGATCAACAGGACGCCGTCGATGCCTCCTGCGACGAGCGGTGGCGTGGCGATGGTGGAGGTGGCCGCCGTGGCGGTCATCACGGCGAGGGGGACGCCGTGTCCGGTGAGGACCTCCTCCGCAGCCGTGATCATCCGCGCGTAGAACGGCTCGGTGAACAGCCGGTGCGCGGGTTCGCAGACCACGATGGCCACGACCTGGTCGGATCGGCGGCCGGAGCCGCCACGGGGAGCGCGATGCCTTACATAACCAAGACGCGATATTGCGTCATGCACCTGCCTACGAGCCGACGTGCTGACTCTGACTGAACCGGTGAGTACCCGGGACGCCGTGGCCGGGGAAACCCCTGCCTCTGCCGCGACCTGGGCAAGTGTGGGTAGATCGGTCATAACTTCCTCCACACCAAGATTCCGCACAGGTGGGAGCGCTCCCATTGAACCTAGCATTGTTTCGGAAGTGTCAAAAGATGTTTCCGAAAAATCACCTTGTGTATGTCAAATTTCCCTGACAACCCAGTCAGGGGCAAGTATCGACATGATTACGGAGTCATACCATTCCCCGTTTAGGTGCAGGGCGTCACGACAGACACCCTCCTGGACGAACCCGAGCTTGCGGTAGACGTGCGCGGCCCGTTCGTTGAAGGCGTAAACCTCCAGGCCCACCCGGTGCAGCGGCGTGGTGCGGAAGACGTGGTCGAGGGTGAGCCGGATCGCCTCGCTGCCGTAGCCCTTCCCGTACGCCCGGGGGCCGATCAGCGCGATGCGCAGGTTGCAGGAGAGATTGTCGGCGTCGAGCTGGTTGAGCACGATCTCGCCCACGTAGGCGTCGTCACCGGAGGTGCAGATCGCCAGGTCCAGCCGGTCGTCGAGGTCGCCCCGCGAGCCGTACCAGGCCTTCAGCCCCTCGTAGTCGGGCTTGCCGTGCGAGCCGGTCAGCCGGACGGTCTCGGGGTCGTTGACCAGCTCCCAGAGGCCGTCCACGTGCTCGGGACCGACCGGCCGGAGCGTCACGTGCTCTCCGGGGAGTGTGGGTTTGCGCGCGAACATCATTCGGTGTGTCTACCGGCAGGAATCCCGCTGGGCAAGCAGATTCCCCCCGCGAGGGCACGACGGGCCCCGGCTCGGGGTGGGTCACCGGGGTGCGTACCGTCCCCGATCGCACGACGCGGTCCGGTCGTCGGAGTCGTCGGAGTCGTCGGGGCCGTCGGGGCCGTCGGGGTCACTGCGGACTCCGGTCACCCTGACCCCGCGCGAGCCGCACCGTGGCGCGTCCCCGCGTCACCAGGGTCCGTACGGTCCCTGGTTGCCGCCGCCTCTGCCGATCTCCCCCACGGCGGGACGCACGTCGGCGAGGTAGATGCCCGAGGCGATGACGGACGCGATCGTGAAGATGCTCAGGACGCTGAGATACTGCACCGCGGCGGCGAAGCCGAACAGCGCCGCCAGCCCGAGGATGACCAGCCACAGCTTCTTGGTCTGCTTGCCGGTGGCCGCGAACGCCCGCGCCGGGGTCTTCACCGCGTGGATGAGCGCCCAGCCCGACAGTGCGAACACTCCGACGGCCAGGATCCAGAAGACCAGGTCCAGAGCACCGTGGATTTCGATCATCGTCTCTCCAGAACGTTCGCCTCGCCGGTCTCCCTCAGCCTAATGCCGAAAGTCCCGTTCGCGCCGCCCTCGGTTCTTACCGGCCGGGGCCGGCGGCTCGCTTCCGGCCCGCGCCGGACTCGTCCGTCCGTACCGGACCGCGCCGGTGGCTCGTTCTCGCGCCCGTCACGTCGGTCCGGCTCGTTCCCGGCGCCGGGTACGGCCCTCGGGCGGCGAAGGACCCGTCCCGGCCGCGCCGGAGCGGGTCCTGGAGCCGGAGCGTCGTCCGGTCGCCGCCTCACGGGGTTCATGGAGGTGGCCGTGAGCTCGTGCACGGCCCCGCCGCGTGAAGCGGTGGCGAGTCCGCGGGGGCCGGGCGGGTCCGGGGGTTTCGTGAGGTCCGCCGGACCGGCCGGCAGGTTTCGCGAAGGGCTCGCTCAGCTCTTGGTCGTGCCGGACGTCCTGGAGGTCCTGGAGGAGGTCCTCGTCGTGCCCGACGTGCTGGACTTCGTGGCGCGGGTGCCCTTCTTGGACGTCCGGGCGGCGGCGATCGCGGGCTCGGCGGCCTCGGAGACCTCCTCCAGCTCCAGGGCGATCTCGCCGCTGGTCTTGGAGACGACCTTGCGGCCTCGGCTGGCGAACTCCTCGTACAGCTCGTTGGCCCTGCCCGCGATGTGGTCGGCGTAGTCGCGCGCCTTCACCGGGAAGTCCTTGGCGTAGACCTCGGCCTTTCCGGCGAGCTGCCTGGCCCTCCCCGGGAGGTCCTTCGCGGCCTCGCGGATCTCCTCGCGGCGGCCCTGCAGCTTGTGGATCTGCTCGGGAAGCTCAAGGAGCTTCTCGACGGCGAAGTCGCCGGCCCCGGCGACGGCGTAGAACGGCTTGGACTCGGCCAGCTTCTTGACTTCGGTGGTGATGGGCATGGGTTAACCTTCCTTGGTTTCCTTGGTGATGTGGCCGTTGCTCGGAGGGGCCGCGTAGGGCTTCAACGCGGTGAGGTATTCCTTCGGGAGCGGCACCTCGTCGTCAGACGAGGAGTCCGCGTCACCTCGCCGGGGCTCCGGTGCGAGAGGCGCTTTCTGGGAGGTCTGCGCGTCGTCGTCCGGGGCCTCGGCCTGTTGGTTCTCCTTGCGGAACGACTCGTAGATGTCGATCAGCACCTGGCGCTGGCGCTCGGTGATGAGATGGTCGGCCCTGATCGCGGTCAGCACGTCGCTGTCCGGCTCGCGCTCCTCGATGAGGCCGGCCTGGACGTAGAGCGCCTGCGACGAGATGTGCAGGCCTTTCGCGATCTGGTTCAGGATCTCGGCGCTGGGCTTGCGCAGCCCGCGCTCGATCTGGCTCAGGTAGGGGTTGGAGACCCCAGCCGCCGCGGCGAGCTGCCGAAGGGAGATCTTCGCGTGCGTGCGTTGCTCGCGGATGTACTCACCGATCGAACCGACCTTGGGTAGTGCCATGGTTCGAGTCTGCCGCACGGTGCTTGCAATTGCAAACGGGATGGCTAACACTTGCAAGCACTTTGGGGTGAGCTTGGTTAAACCTGGAGGAAACCAACCACATCGCCAGGACGGCCCCCGATTTCGGCATACGGATCCGCCGCACCTTCACGGAGACCCAACACGGGACTGCACTCGGTGAGGGGGGCTCGGTGCCGCGCGTGCGACGGTCGCCGCGCCCGCCAGGGGGCCCGGTGCGGGGTCTTCGGTGCGGAACCGGCACAAAGGCGGCGCCGACTTCGGTGCGTGGCCGGCCGCAAGAGCGGTGCGGTCAGTACGGGACCAGCCACAGGAGCGGCGCCGAGGACGTCAGGGCGACGGAGAAGGCGACGATGGCGTAGCGCACCCCGCGCGGCAGGACCGGGACCGGGTTCACCAGACGCTCGACCCTGGCCATCACGGCGGCGGCGGAGTTCGCGGCGCCCAGCGCGCCGTGCGGGGCCGGGACGGCGCCCGCCGTGCCGAAGCGCAGCAGGGCGGTCGCGAGGCGGCGCGCGGAGCAGCCGCGGCGGGCGACGTCGTCGGCGGCCATCTCCACGAGCAACCCGACCTCGCCCTGCGCGTCCCTGACCACGCGCGACCAGGGCAGCGCCCTGCGCAGCGCGGCGAACGGCAGCAGCACCAGGTCGTGCCGCTCACGCACGTGCGCGGCCTCGTGGGCGAGCACCGCGCTCAGCTCGTCGGCGGAGAGCAGCTTCAGCGCCCCCTCGCTCACCACCACCTGGGAGCGCAGGCCGGGCACGCAGTAGGCGGTGGCGCCCGGGTGGTCGAGCACCCGCACGCCGGGGACCACCGGATCCTCCCTCGCGATCAGGGCGAGCAGGGTGCGATGGCGCCTGCGGGCGCGGAGCGTCTGCGTGCCCGCGGCGAGGAGGACCAGGATCAGCACGGCGAGCGCGGTCAGCCCCGCGACGAGCGCGAGGATCCTCGGCATGTCGTACGGCCTGGGAAGGCCCTGCCCGGCGCCGAACGCGGAGATCGCGAACTCGTGCAGGCCGTGCAGCACGCCCTCGCCGTAGGGTTCGAGCGCGTAACCGAGCAGGGCGCCCGTCCCGGCGAGCCCCCAGGTGACCCCGAGCGCCTGCCACAGGACGATGGCCACGTGCGGGGCACGATAGGTCCATCGAGCCCGGGTGAACCGCCAGGCGCCGACCGCGCAGACCAGGGCGAGCGTCGCCAGCGCTGCCGCGGTCATCTACTCGTCCTCCAGGTCCTCCAGGTCCGTCAGGGCCCTGCGCAGGATGTCGGCTTCGGTGCCGGTGACGGCCTGGGCGAACCGGGTGAGGGCCGCCGACCGGTCACCGGTCAGATCCAGCGCTTCCAGCATAAGCTCCGCGACGTAGGCGTCGCGGCTCTCCGCCGGTGCGTACCGCCACGCGCGCCCGTCGCGGGTGCGGAGCAGGAAGCCCTTACGGGTGAGCCGGTCGAGCACGGTCATCACAGTGGTGGGCGCCAGGTCGCGGTCGGCGATGAGACGTCCGACCTCCCGCGCCGTCACAGAGGATGGCTGTGCCCAGATGATGTCCATGATGCTGCGTTCAAGCTCGCCGAGACCCTTCACGCATCCAAGCCTAACTCCCGCACCACGAGGGGTAGTACTACGGGTTGTCGAGTGATGTGCGTCACATGCTTCTCACCGTGTGTCATCCCGTCCAGGTCGTCGCCCGGGGCGCACCTCGCGATCATCGCGGGGCGACCGCGGACCAGGGCAGGGTGATCTCGCCGAGCCGCCAGCGCGACCGGCCGCCCAGCGGGGGGTGCTCGGCGAGCGGCCAGGTCCCGGCGAGCGTTCCCGCGGCGGCGATCCAGCGCTGCCGGGAGCCGTACGAGCTCAGGGGGGCGTTGACCGCCCAGGCGCGGTCGAAGTCGCGCAGGAAGGCGTGGACGGGCTCGCCTGGGACGTTGCGGTGAATGAGCGTCTTGGGCAGCCGGTCGGCCAGGTCGGAGGGGCGTTCGAAGGAGTCGAAACGGGCCGAGACGGTGAGCGTCCGCGGCCCCGAGCGGTCGAGCCCCACCCAGACCGCGCGGTGGCCCACCTCCGAGCAGGTGCCCTCGACGATCATCCCGCCCGGCGCGAGCCGTTCGGACAGCATCGCCCAGTATCCCCACGCCTGCGCCTCCCCGTACTGTCGCAGCACGTTGAACGCCCTGACCAACAGGGGTGGCCTCGCCACCGGCAGCTCGAAGCCGCCCAGCGCGAAGGACAGCCCCGGCCGCTCGTACGGTTTGGCCGCCGCCACCCGGGCCGGGTCGATCTCGACGCCGACGACCTCGACCGAGGGGCAGACCGCGCGCAGCCGCAGGAACATCTCCAGGGTCGTGGTGTGCGAGGCCCCGTACCCGAGGTCGACCACGAGAGGGCGGACGGCGGAGCGCAGCGCGCGGCCGTGCGCGGCGACGATCCAGCGGTCGGCCCGGCGCAGGCGGTTGTGCCCCGTGGTGCCCCTGGTGATCTCTCCTATCGGCTTCGGCACGGTCAGACGCGGTGGACCTTGTGCTGGGCGGCCTGGGCCCGGGGGCGGATGACGAGGCGGTCGACGTTCACGTGGGCCGGGCGGGTCACGCACCAGGCGATGGCGTCGGCCACGTCGTCGGCGGAGAGCGGGCCGGGCACGCCCTCGTAGACCTGATCGGCGGCTGCGGAGTCGCCGCGGAAGCGGTTCAGCGAGAACTCCTCGGTGTGGACCATCCCGGGGGCGACCTCGACGATCCTGAGCGGCTGTCCGACCAGCTCCAGCCTCAGCACCTCGGTCATCGAGGTCTGCGCGTGCTTGGCCGCGTTGTATCCGCCGCCGCCCTCGTAGGAGACGAACCCGGCCACCGAGGTCAGCATCAGCAGCACGCCGTCACCCGACGCGACCAGCTTGGGCAGCAGGGCCTGGGTGACGCGGAGCGTGCCGAGCACGTTGACGTCGTACATCCGCTGCCAGTCGGCCACCTTCCCGCTCGCCACGGGTTCCAGGCCGATCGCACCACCGGCGTTGTTGACCAGCACGTCGCAGCGGTCGAGCGAGGCGGCGAGCTCGTCCACCGACTCCTGCGACGTCACGTCCAGGGTGACCGGGCGGACGCCTGGTACCTCGGCGGCCAGCTCGTCGAGCCGCTCCCTGCGCCGCGCCGCGGCCACCACGTCGAAGCCCTCTGCGGCGAGCCTGCGGGCCGTCGCCTCGCCGATTCCGCTACTGGCCCCTGTCACCACAGCCGTCCTCTTCATGACCCCTCATCCTGCCAGGAGCCCTCGGGACCCATCCGCCCGGACTCGAAGAGGCTATGTGTCGGGAATGTTGCGGATTATCCGGTGGTTGAGCCCTCTCGGAGGTGGTGTCGGTGAGGCGACGGCGGGTCAACCGGGTCGCGACGATCAGCATGCACACGTCTCCCCTGGATCAACCGGGGACCGGGGACGCGGGCGGGATGAACGTCTACATCGTCGAGGTGGCGAAACGCCTGGCCGAACTCGGGGTGGAGGTGGAGATCTTCACCCGGCAGACATCCCGGGATCTGCCACCGGTCGCGGAGATCGTTCCGGGCGTCTCCGTCCGCCACGTCACCGCGGGACCGTACGAGGAGCTGGACAAGGGAGACCTGCCCGGCCAGCTCTGTGCCTTCCTGTCGGGCGTGCTGCGCACCGAGGCCATGTACGAGCCGGGCCGCTACGACGTCATCCACTCCCACTACTGGCTCTCCGGTCAGGTGGGGTGGCTGGCCAAGGAACGCTGGGGCCTGCCGCTGGTGCACACCATGCACACCATGGCAAAGGTGAAGAACCTCCTGCTCGCCGCCGACGACAGGCCGGAGCCCGCCGCCCGCGTACTGGGCGAGCAGCAGGTCGTGGACATCGCCGACCGCCTGGTGGCCAACACCCCGACCGAGGCCGAGGAACTCGTCCAGCTCTACGGCGCCGCCCCCGCCCGGGTGGAGGTCGTCAACCCCGGTGTGAGCCTCAGAGTCTTCCAGCCCGCCTCCCAGGGGGCGGCCCGCCACCGGCTCGGGCTGCCGCAGGACGCGCACGTGCTGCTGTTCGTGGGCAGGGTGCAACCGCTCAAGGCCCCGGACGTGCTGCTGCGCGCCGCGGCCAGGATGCTCATCGACGACCCCTCGCTCAGGTCCAGGCTGGTCGTCGCCTGTGTCGGCGGCCCCAGTGGCAACGGCCTGGCCAGGCCCTCCTACCTCAACGACGTGGCCGCCTCGCTGGGGATCTCCGACGTGGTGAGGATCGTTCCCCCCGCGCCCCAGCACGAGCTGGTCGACTGGTACCGCGCGTCCGACGTGACCGTCGTCCCCTCCCACAACGAGTCGTTCGGCCTGGTCGCCCTGGAGTCCCAGGCCTGTGGCACCCCGGTCGCCGCCGCGTCCGTGGGCGGGCTGCGCACCGCCGTACGCGACGGCGTGTCCGGGGTGCTCGTCGAGGGGCACGACCCCCACGACTGGGCGCGGGTGCTCGCCAGGTTCGTCTACGAGCCCGCCTGGCGGGAGACGCTGTCGGCGGGCTCGGTGGCCCACGCGGCGGCCTTCGGCTGGTCGGCCACCGCGGCCCGGCTGGCGGACGTCTACGCCGGGGCGATGGCGAACCTGCACCGGCTCCCGGTCGCGGTCAACTCGTGAGGACCGCTCGCGAGTCCGGTGACGCGGCCTCCGGGGCCTGCTGCTCGGCCCGAACCCCGGCACCTCGTCCGGGGGGCTCGTGAGGCGGGGACGGCCCGCGCGTGAGGGCCGCTCGTAAGCTGGGCCCATGCGCGAAGTGATCGAGGCGGCGCTGAAGAGCGCGGACGCCTCCTACGAGCAGCCCAGGCCGGGGGCCTTCCTGGTGAGGCTCCCCGGCCAGCACAAGCTCGCCACCATGACCTGGTTGATCGTCGGTGACCAGGCCCTGCATGTGGAGGCGTTCTTCTGCCGTCAACCCGACGAGAACCACGCCGAGTTCTACCGCTGGCTCCTCACCAAGAACGGTTCCATGTACGGGGTGCACTTCGCCCTCGACCCGATCGGCGACGTCTACCTCGTGGGCCGTGTCCCGCTGGCCGCGGTCACCGACGAGGAGGTCGACCGCCTCCTCGGGTGCGTGCTCACCTACTCGGACGAGGGTTTCGACCGCGCGCTCGAACTGGGCTTCGCCTCCTCGATCCGGCGCGAGTGGGAGTGGCGCGCCAAGCGCGGCGAGTCGCTCGCCAACCTCCAGGCCTTCGCCCGCTTCGCCGACCCCGAACGCTGAGGGCACCGTCCCGAGAACGGGTCGCCCGGTACGTCGGGCGGTCCCGGGGCGGGCGGAGTACCCGGAAACGTCCAGCAGGCGCCCACTAAGCTTGTCGGCATGTCGACTTTGGTGCTGCTTCGGCACGGTGAGAGTGAGTGGAACGCGAAGGGTCTGTTCACCGGATGGGTGGACGCGGGGCTCTCGGCCAAGGGCGAGGAGGAGGCGCGGCGCGGCGGGCAGCTGCTGCTCGACGCGGGGGTGCGACCCGACGTGGTGCACACCTCCCTGATGAGCAGGGCGATCCAGACGGCGAACCTCGCGCTGGGCGCCGCGGACCTGCTCTGGCTGCCGGTCTCCCGGTCCTGGCGGCTCAACGAGCGCCACTACGGCGCCCTGCAGGGCAAGGACAAGGCGCAGACGCGGGCCGAGTTCGGTGACGAGCAGTTCATGCTGTGGCGCCGCTCCTACGACGTCCCGCCGCCCCCGATCGCCGACGACGACGAGTTCTCCCAGGTCGGTGACGCCCGCTACGCGCTCCTGCCGAGCGAGCTGATGCCGAGGACCGAGTGCCTCAAGGACGTCGTCGAGCGCATGCTGCCGTACTGGTACGACCAGATCGTGCCCGACCTCGCACAGGGGAGGAGCGTGCTGGTCGTCGCGCACGGCAACTCGCTCCGCGCGCTGGTCAAGCACCTGGACGGGATAGGCGACGACGAGATCGCCGGGCTCAACATCCCCACCGGCATCCCGCTCAGGTACGAGCTGGACGCCGACTTCCACCCGGTCACCAAGGGCGGACAGTATCTCGACCCCGCCGCGGCCGAGGCCGCCATCGAGGCCGTGGCCAACCAGGGCAAATAGCCCTGACGTTCCGAAAAGTAGATAAAAGACCAAAAAAGAGCAAAAAGAGGGAGGGCCCGCCGGATCCGGCGGGCCCTCCCTCTCTTCCTTTTCCGTGAAGACGTTCGTGAAGGCCGGCGGGGGACTCAGAGGACGGAGGTGTCCTGGGGACGGGAGCCCGTCACCAGATAGACCACGTCGTGCGCGACACGGACCGCGTGGTCGGCGTAGCGTTCGTAGTAGCGGCCGATCAGTGTCACGTCGATGGCCGGCTCGACGCCGTACTTCCAGTCGGGGGCCATCAGGATCTTGAACAGTCTCCGGTGCAGTTTGTCCATGGCGTCGTCGTCGGACTCCAGTTCCAGGGCCGACTCCACGTCGCGCGAGGCGATGCAGCTGCCGGTCTTGGTGACGAGGCGCTCGGCGATCTGGCCCATCTCCAGAATGGTGGAGCGGATCTCGGGCGGGATCGCGGAGTCGGGGTAGCGCAGCCTGGCGATCTTGGCCACATGCTCGGCGAGGTCGCCCATCCGCTCCAGGTCGGTGCCCATCCGCAGCGCCGCGATGATCATTCTGAGGTCCACGGCCACGGGCTGCTGCCGCGCCATCAGGTCGAAGATCGTGGTCTCGACCTCCGCGAAGACCCGGTTGACCTCCTCGTCCTGGGAGATGACGCTCTCGGCGAGCTGGAGGTCGGCGTCCAGGAGGGCGGTGGTGGCCCGCGATATCGCCGACCTGACGAGGCGGGTCATCTCGACCAGCCGTCCGGTGAGGGCGTCGAGGTCTTCGTGGTAGGCGTCGCGCATGCCACTCACGGTAGGGCGATAACGGTGAACGAACCTCGACCGTAAAGTGAACTTTATGGGAAAGCCCGTGGTCATGCCCCTTTAGCCGTCCCCAACGGGAAAACCCCGACCTACCATCGAGGACGTGAAGCCTACGGGAGGACCACGTGAGTGAGCTGATGGCGAGCCTGGCCGCACTGGCCGGTTTCGTCGTGGGAGCGCTGGCCGTGATGGTCGTCCGCCAGAACCACGGACAGCGGAGAGCGATGACACCGGTTTACGGCGTCGAGCCCGGCGCGTTGCCCCAGGGGGTCGCCTCGGTGCTGGCCGTGCTGCCGTCCTCGGCGGTCGTGCTCGACAAGGAGGACCGCGTGCTGCGCGCCAGCTCGGCGGCACGCGCGTTCGGCCTGGTCAAAGGAGATCACCTCATGGCGGCCGAGTTGCTCGCGCTCGCCAGGAAGGTGCGCAGGGACGGCGAGATCCGCGAGAGCGAGATCGAGGTGGCCGGCCACAAGTTCGGCCAGGAGTCGACCAGCTTCGCGGTGCGGGTCGCCCCGCTCGGCTCTCACGGCCAGGTGCTCGTCCTCGCCGAGGACCAGACCGAGCACCGCCGCGTCGAGGCGGTACGCCGCGACTTCGTGGCCAACGTGAGCCACGAGCTCAAGACGCCGGTGGGTGCGCTCTCGCTGCTGGCCGAGACCATCCAGGACGCCGCCGACGACCCCGAGGCCGTCACCCGCTTCGCGGGGCGCATGCAACACGAGGCGGCCCGGCTCACCTACCTGGTCCAGGACCTCATCACCCTCTCCCGCATCCAGGGCGCCGAGCCCATCCCCACCCCCGGCCCGGTCCTGATCGACGAGGCGGTCCACGAGGCCATCGACCGCTGCAACACCACCGCGGCCGCCAAGGACATCACCCTCGTCGCCGGCGGGGTCGAGGGCCTGCGGATATGGGGTGACGACGAGCTTCTCGTCACCGCCCTGCGCAACCTCATCGACAACGCGGTCGCCTACAGCCCCGAGCACACCCGGGTCGTGGTCAGCGCCCGCGCGGCGGGCCCCAACACCGAATCCGTCGAGATCAGCGTGAGCGACCAGGGGATCGGCATCCCCGAGAGCGCCCAGGAGCGGATCTTCGAACGGTTCTTCCGCGTCGACGCGGCACGCTCGCGGGCGACCGGTGGCACGGGCCTGGGCCTGGCCATCGTCAAGCACGTGGCCGCCTCCCACAACGGGGCGGTCACGGTGTGGAGCAAGGAAGGTTCCGGTTCCACATTCACCCTCCGCCTGCCCGCCTTCGGCGGCATGGCGGTTACGGAACCAGCTACGACCACGATCCCCCTGGAGGCCGCGCAGTGACCCGCGTGCTCGTTGTCGAGGACGAGGAATCGTTCTCCGACGCCCTGTCATACATGCTGCGCAAGGAAGGCTTCGAGGTGGCCGTGGCCGCCACCGGGCCGGAAGCGCTGGAGACCTTCGACCGCAACGGCGCCGACCTGGTGCTGCTCGACCTGATGCTTCCCGGCCTGCCCGGCACCGAGGTCTGCCGCTCGCTCCGCCAGCGCTCCAACGTGCCCGTCATCATGCTCACCGCGAAGGACAGCGAGATCGACAAGGTCGTCGGGCTGGAGCTCGGAGCCGACGACTACGTCACCAAGCCCTTCTCCTCCAGAGAACTGGTGGCCCGTATCCGCGCGGTGCTGCGCCGCCAGGGCGACGTGGAGGAGCTGGAGTCGGCGGTGCTGGCCGCCGGTCCGGTCAGGATGGACGTCGATCGCCACATCGTCGCCGTACGCGGTGAGGCGGTGCAGCTGCCGCTGAAGGAGTTCGAGCTGCTGGAGGTGCTGCTGCGCAACGCCGGGCGGGTGCTCACCCGGGGCCAGCTCATCGACCGGGTCTGGGGCGCCGACTACGTGGGCGACACCAAGACCCTGGACGTGCACGTCAAGCGGCTGCGGGCCAAGGTCGAGTCCGATCCGTCCAACCCGCGCTGCATTCTCACCGTCCGGGGTCTGGGGTACAAGTTCGACCCCGCCGAGATCTGAGCCTCCCCACGGCCTCGGGGGCGCCGTTCGCCTCCGCGAAGGCGACGACCTCCGTGACGCCCGCCTCGGGATGATCGCTCGCCTCCGGACGATCCGAGGGGCCGTACGGCGTGCCCGCGCCGTACGGCCCCTCGGCGTGTCCGGAGGCCCTCACCGGGACGGCGATCAGTGGCCGGAGGAGTGCTCCTCGCCGGTGGCGGTGGCCGAGGGGGTGGCCGACGGCGTGGGCGCCGCGGAGGCGCCGGGAGCCTGCGGGTAGGCGGTGAACTCGCGGCTGCGGGTGATCACCGGGATCGTGAGCTGCACGATCCCGGCGTTGGCGAACTGCAGCTGCACCTTGACGCCCTCGCCGCCCCTGAGCGGCTTCTTCAGCCCTTCGATCAGGATGGTGGGGGTCGGCTTGCCGACGCTCACCCGCTGGTTGTGAGGGAGCGGCACGGGCGCGCTCACCTTCGCCGTACCGAGGGCGGGGTCGACGCCGAGACCGACGAGCTGGTCGGAGCCCGCGTTGGTGTTGATCAACGACAGGTAGAGCGGGGTGGCCGCACCCTCCGGCAGCGTCGCGCCCGAGTCGGGCCCCAGGAAGAAGGCCTGGGAGATGTCGATGCCGTTCGCCTTGACCGTGAGGGCCTCGGTCGGCGAGTAGGGCTTGTTGGTGATCGCGTCGGATCCGGCACCGCAGCCGGCCAGTGCCGAAGCGGCTGCGAGGAACGCCGCGGCGACGATCGCCCGGTGGCGGATGTTGCGGGTCACGGTGCGAGTTCTCCTTGTCACGCGTGAGATAGGGCAAGGGCAACCCTATCGGCGGCGTTTACCGGGTTTCCCGCCGACCCGCCTCATCATCCGAAGACGGGGAACGCAGGTCATAAGCGCTTTTTGCCCCTCTGATTCATACACTTGGCCACTTGTCAAGTCATAAGATGCGGCTTTGACCTGCAGTTATGGTGATTTCACTGTTCCGGGAGGCTGTGGATACGTGGTACTCTTGAGTACAGCGGAAGGGGTACTTGTCACATGACTTTCCAGGTCGGCGACACTGTCGTCTACCCCCACCACGGGGCTGCTCGGATCGAGGCGATCACGACCCGAACCATCAAGGGTGAGGAAAGGACCTACCTGGTTCTTAAGGTCGACAAGGGCGACCTTACCGTCCAGGTGCCGGCAGACAACGCAGAGCTCGTGGGTGTTCGCGATGTCGTCGGACAAGAGGGCCTTGAGCGCGTTTTCGACGTGCTTCGAATGCCTCACACCGAAGAGCCCACCAACTGGTCCCGGCGCTACAAGGCGAACCTTGAGAAGCTGGCGTCCGGTGACGTCAACAAGGTTGCCGAGGTCGTTCGCGACCTGTGGCGGCGAGACAGGGAGCGCGGACTCTCCGCGGGAGAGAAGAGAATGCTGGCGAAGGCCAGGCAGATCCTCGTCAGCGAGCTCGCGCTCGCGGAGAAGACCAACGAGGACAAGGCCGAGGCCCTGCTGGACGAGGTTCTCAACTCCTGAACAAGACATTTCCACGGGTGGGCGTCGGGGTCGACGTCCACCCGTTCGCTTCCGGTCGCGAGCTTCACCTCGCGGGCCTGCACTGGCCGGGTGAGACCGGCCTGGCAGGCCACTCCGACGGTGACGCCGCGGCCCACGCCGCCTGTGACGCGCTGCTCTCCGCGGCGGGTCTCGGTGACCTCGGCGGTCTGTTCGGCACGTCCGACCCCCGGTGGTCCGGTGCCTCGGGCGCGGCCCTGCTGGAGGAGACCGCCCGCAAGGTGCGCGCCGCGGGCTTCGAGATCGGCAACGTGGCCGTCCAGGTGATCGGTAACCGTCCCAAGCTCGCTCCCCGGCGTGTCGAGGCCGAGAAGGCCCTCAGCGCCGCCGTGGGGGCTCCCGTGAGTGTCAGCGCCACCACGACCGACGGGCTGGGCCTCACCGGGCGGGGCGAAGGGGTGGCCGCCGTCGCGACCGCGATCGTGGTGAACCTGTAGCGGGTGCCGGACGTCTCCTATACGGAACGCGGAAAACGTTCCGGCGAGCGGCGCGGAATGCTCGTCGATCCATATCGAGGCGGTGGCCCGTTTCCTGGCGCGGTACGGGCCACCCCTTTTCTCAGCGTGATCGCTTCTTTAGCGTGATCAGTGAATGCTCTGGGTAACCCCTTGGTGACCGTGTCTCGTAACAGGGGGAGCCAGACATGATCGTCTCGATTGTCTCCGCAATCATCATCGGCGCCATCATCGGCGCCCTGGCGCGACTCATTCTTCCCGGACGCCAGAACATCAGCATCGGCCTGACGCTCATCGTCGGCATCGTGGCCGCGCTCATCGGCACCGCCATCGCCGGGGCGCTCGGTCTGATCCACACGCGCGGGATCAACTGGTGGGAGCACATCATCCAGCTGGCGCTCGCGGTGCTGGGGGTGCTCCTCGTCGTCCAGATGCAGGCGAGAAAGACGCACTGACGGATTTTTTGCCGCCGACAGGCATATCCGTGACCCAGGGGGTAGCCACCTCCCCATGAGAGTGAAGGTCTCACCCTCACTGGGAGGTTGAAATGACTATCGCATCCATTCTCGGGGCAATCGTTATCGGCGCGATCATCGGAGCCCTCGGCCGCCTCCTGCTTCCCGGTAGGCAGGCGATCGGAGTGGTCCTGACCGTTGTCGTCGGCATCATCGCCGCGCTCATCGGCACCGCCATCGCCCAGGGTCTCGGCGTCGCCACCACGAGCGGTATCGACTGGATCGAGCTCGTCATGCAGGTGGGTCTGGCTGTCGTCGGTGTCGGTCTGGTCGCCGGTCTCAAGCGTTCCAGGGTTTAGGCGAACACCCGGGTGAAGATCCCGGTGACCTCGCCGAGGCTCGACTGGACCCCCTCCGGTCCGGAGGTGCTCACGGTGCCGACGATGTCACCGTGCTCCAGGAGAAGACCCGCTCGGCTCCGTCTGGCATGCCGAGCGGGTCTCGGCCGTTTCCGGCAGGTTCGGGGCAACGCGCCGGACCGGCTTCCGGCCGATCCCGGACACGGCCCGGAGGGGAGCAAAGCGCCGGTCCGCAGCGGGGCGCCGCTCACACATGTGTGAGCGAATAGCTGCGGGCCGGTCCAACACCGGATGGCGAACGGCGGTCCTGGCCGAAGGCCGCGCCGTTCGTTCCGTCCGAAGGGTGAGTTCAGGCCTCGCGGCCCGGCCGCGAGGCCTGAACGGACACCATCCGAAGACGTGGTTCTCGAACGCCTGGGTCTCCAGCGCGTACGGCGGGGCCGAAACGACGCCGACCATGTAGCCGAGCTCGGCGATCTCCGCGGGGGAGATCCGGCCGAGCCGACGGCCCGAAGACCGGGTCAGCTCCTCCCAGGCCCCGGAGCTGACCCGACGGGCGTACGGAACAGGCGACCCGAGTCCGTCCCTGTTCCCAACCGTTCCTGCTTGTTCCTCACTCGCCCGGCGGCACGGGCGTGCTGCGCATCCGCCCGGAGGGCGGTGCCGCGGTGCCGTTCTCGTCATCGTAGGACCGCGCCGCGGCCTCCTCCCCTGCCTCGGCGGCCTCGGCGTCGTGCGAGGGGTCGGGCGCCCCGGCCCTTCTCCCGCTCGTGCTTCCGCTCGTGCGCGCCTCTCGCGCCGCCACAGGCGCCCGCACGGCCGTCTCCTCGGACGTCTCGGCGCTCGCCCCTCGGGCCTTCCTCGTAGCCCTCTCGGTGGCTTTCGCCGGGGCCTTCGCCGCGGATTTCCGCGCGGTCGTCCTCGTCGCGACCCTCGGCGCGGCATTCGCCGGACGGTCCTGCCGGTCCCCCTCGTGGTCCTTCACGGCGAGGAACGGCTGGGTGTCCTCGTCGCGATCGCTCTCCTCGTCCGTACCGCTGCCGCCCGCCGCCGTGCCCGAAGGCTTCGCCGCACTCCTGGCCGTGCCGCGCCGTGCCGTGGTGCGCGGGCCGGTCCCGGCCGTACCGGTCTCCTCGGTCGTCCCGCCCGTTCCCGGCGGCGCCTGCTCAGGTGGGAGGTCGGCGTCGCTGTCCCAGGTCTCCACTCGCTCGCTGACCCTGCCCTCGCTGCCCTCGCTGCCCTCGCTGCCCTCGCTCTCCGGCTCCTCGCTCGGTGTCCGTACGGCGGGACGGGGCGGGTGGACGAGCAGGTCGCCCTGGCGGGGCCTGACCAGGTCGCCCCAGCGCATCGGCTTACCGGGGCGGGGAGCCGCGGGCTCCTGAGGGGCCTGCGGGATGTCGGCGACCTCGGGTGTCTCCGGCGCCGCCGTGGGGCCGACCACCGGCTCGCCCACCGGAAGGTCGTGGTGCGGTGCGGTTTCCAGGGGAGGCGCGGCGTGCGGGTCCAGCATGATCTCGGCCGCGGGGTGGTGCACCAGCTGGCCAGGGTGACCTGCGTGACCCGCGTGACCCGGGTGGCCTTCGCGGTCGGGGCGGGCGGGCTGCTCAGGATGGGCGGGCGGGGTCTGCCCCTGCCACCGTTCCCCGGTGTCGGGCGCGCCTGAACGCTCGGTGGCCGCCCGGTTCGCCTCGGGGAACGGCACGATGTCGCGTTCGGACGCCAGGCCGGACAGGGCCGCGTCGGCCGCGGCCCTCCGGGCGGCGGCGTGTTTGATCAGCAGGAGCCAGAGCCACAGGGCCAGGATCAGCATCACCCAGGGGGCGACGGCGACCACGACGGCCGCTCGCCCTTCGTCCACCGCCATCCGCATGGCGGTGGCCACCTCGGCGGCGACCGCGCCGGCGAGCAGCAGTGTCAGGATCACGCCCGCCTGCAGCCGCACCGGCCACCAGCCGCCCCTCAGCAGCAGTACGCCGATCATCGCGATGACGAGCAGGGCGTCGAAGGCCGCGGGATAGAGGTACGCGAGGTCGGCGGGCGCTCTGCCCGCGACGGCGAGGGCCCGTAGATCCTCGAAGGAGAGCACGCAGGCCGCCGCGGTGAGGGCGGCGACGCCGACTCCGGTGACGACGATCCCGGCGTGGCGCAGGGCGACGGCCACCCGGCTCGGCTCGGGGGCGGCGATGGTCAGTGGCGGGGGCGGGGACGGGCGGGACATCGAGCCCGTCGCCCCGGGGGATTTGGCGTCCATGGCTCTTTGAGCCTACAGAATCGACATCTAGCATGATCGGGGAAGTTTTCCGAGGGCGACAGAGAACGATCGAGGCGAAGAAATGGCAGAACTGTCCGATTCCGTACGCGAGATGTTCGACGCCGCGAACTTCGCGACCGTGACGAGTCTCAACGAGGACGGGAGCCCGCAGGCGAGCGTCGTCTGGGTGAAGACGGACGGGAACGACGTGGTGTTCTCGACGATCAGGGGCAGGCGCAAGAGCCTCAACTTCGCGCGTGACCCGCGTACGGCCATCGTGGTGTTCGATCCCGCCGACCCGTACCGCTACGTCGAGGTGCGGGGGACGGTCAGCCTCGCCGACGATCCCGATGGCGCGCTCATCCAGGAGATGTCGCACAAATACCGCGGTGAGGACTGGGTCGAGGAGAAGCCGGAGGTGGAGAGGCTGATCGCCAGGATCGTCCCTGAACGCGTGGTCTATCACGGTGCTGTTTCGACGGACTAGTCGGGCGACATTCACCGCTAGTGGTCATAAAACACTCTGCTGAGTGTCTTCAACGTCCCGCAACTCGGTTTGTGAGGCGAGGTGAGGCATTAGCCTTGCCTTCGTGAGCCTGCAGCTATACGACACCAGCGTACGCACCGTCCGCGAATTCGTCCCGGTAGAACCCGGCCGGGCCTCGATCTACCTGTGTGGTGCCACCGTGCAGGCTCCCCCGCACATCGGGCACATCCGCTCGGGCGTCAACTTCGACGTGCTCCGCCGCTGGATGATCAGGTCTGGGTACGAGGTGACCTTCTGCCGCAACGTCACCGACATCGACGACAAGATCATTAGAGTCGCCGCAGCCGAGAACGTGCCGTGGTTCGCCGTCGCCGAGCGTAACCAGAGGGCCTTCACCTGGGCCTACGAGGTGCTGGGTTGCCTGCCCCCGACCGTCGAGCCGCGTGCCACCGGTCACGTGCCCGAGATGATCGAGCTGATGGACCGGCTGATCGCCGCCGGTCACGCCTACGCCTCCGGCGGTGACGTCTACTTCGACGTCATGTCCTACGCCGACCGGTACGGTTCGCTGTCCAACCAGAAGCTCCAGAACATGCGGGCCGCGGGCGACACCGAGACCGACTCCTGCAAGCGAGACCCGCGCGACTTCGCGCTCTGGAAGGGCGAGAAGCCGGGGGAGCCGACCTGGCCGACCCCGTGGGGCCGGGGCCGTCCCGGCTGGCACCTGGAGTGCTCCGCCATGGCGACCAAGTATCTCGGCGCCACCTTCGACATCCACGGCGGCGGCGTCGACCTGATCTTCCCGCACCACGAGAACGAGCTGACCCAGTCCCAGGCGGCGGGCGACGGTTTCGCCCGCTACTGGATGCACAACGGCATGCTCAAGATCGGCGCGGAGAAGATGAGCAAGTCGCTCGGCAACTCCCTGCTCGTCCCCGAGGTCACCAAGAAGGTCCGCCCGGTCGAGCTCCGTTACTACCTGGCGGCACCCCACTACCGATCCTCGATCGAATACTCGGAGGAGGCGCTGTTCGAGGCCGCCTCGGCCTACCAGCGGATCGAGGGCTTCGTCACCCGCGCGGCCGAGGTCATCCACGACGTCGACGCGCACGCGCCGCTTCCCCAGGCGTTCTCCGACGCCCTCGACGACGATCTGGGCACCCCCCAGGCGCTCGCCGTGGTGCACGAGGTGGTCCGCGAGGGCAACGTCGCGCTGGCCCAGGGCAACAAGGAGCAGGTCGCAAGGCTGCTCGCCGAGACGCAGAACATGCTCGACGTCCTCGGCCTCGACCCGCGCTCGGAGCAGTGGCGCTCCTCGGGCGGCGAGACCGGCATGCGGGCGACCGTCGACGCGCTGGTCGCCGTCGCGCTGGAGCAGCGGCAGGCGGCGCGGGCGCGCAAGGACTTCTCGGCGGCCGACAGCATCCGTGACCAGCTTTCCCACGCGGGCATCCACGTCGAGGACACCCCTCAGGGCCCGCGCTGGGAACTCTCGCGGTGAAACCAGGCCGTACGCTATAGACCATGGCTGGTGGGGGTAAAGGGTCCGGGCGACCCGCGAAGAAGAAGAGTCCGACCAAGGGCACGGGCGGTAACGTCCGCCGAGGCTTGGAGGGCAGGGGAGCCACCCCGCCGGCGCACATGCGGCACTGGCACAAGGACAAGGCGCGCACCGAGCGGGTCGAGCGCGAGGAGAGGACCGGCAGGTCTCCCTCCCCGCGCACCCCGGTTCGCACCCGGCGCAGCGACGACGCGCCCGAGCACATCGGCGGGCGCAACCCCGTCGTGGAGGCGTTGCGGGCCGGAGTCCCGGCCAGCACGCTCTATGTGGCCCTGCGCATCGACAACGACGACCGCGTCAAGGAATCGGTCCGCATCGCCGCCACCCGGGGCATCGCGATGCTGGAGGTCGGCAGGGAGAAGCTCGATCGCCTCACCGAGGGGGGGATCCACCAGGGCATCGCCCTGCAGATCCCCCCGTACGACTACGCCCACCCCGACGACCTGGTCCGCATCGCCCAGGAGGGCGCGGAGGTCCCGCTGATCGTCGCTCTCGACAGCGTCACCGACCCCCGCAACCTGGGCGCCATCGCCCGCTCGGCCACCGCCTTCGGCGCCCACGGTCTGGTCATCCCCTCCCGCCGCTCGGCCGGGGTCACCGGCGGGGCCTGGAAGACCTCGGCCGGCACGCTGGCCACCCTGCCGGTCGCCCGCGCCGCCAACCTCACCGCCACCCTGCGGGAGTACCGCGAGGCGGGCCTGTTCGTGATCGGCCTGGACGGCGAGGGCACGGTCGACATCGGCGAGGCCAACCTCCTCGACGGCCCGCTGGTCGTCGTCGTGGGCTCCGAGGGCAAGGGCCTGTCCCGGCTGGTCCGCGAGGCGTGTGACCTGGTCGTCCGCATCCCGATGCGGGCCGCCGCCGAGTCGCTCAACGCCGGCGTCGCCGCGGGCATCGCCCTTTACGAGGTCGCCCGCCACCGCCGTTCCTAACGGTTCGCAATCGGCGGGGCATACCTCGGTGACGTACGGGGAGTGAGCCGACTACACTCGACTGGCGACCGTGCCGACGTAGCTCAATCGGCAGAGCAACAGTCTTGTAAACTGTAGGTCAGGGGTTCGATTCCCCTCGTCGGCTCGTGATAAAGGGCCAGGTCAACCGGCATCCGGCGACCTGGCCCTTTGATCGTTAAGCGGACTTCTTGCCCTTTCGTGCCACCCGCGTGCCACTGGCCTTCTTCGTGGCCGTCTTCCGTGCCACCTTGAGCGCCTTGCCCAGAGCCTCCGCGATGGCCTTGTCACGGTCCTGACTGGCGTGCTGGTAGATCAGCGCCGCCCTCGTGGAGGAGTGCCCCATCCGGGACATCAGCTCTTTGAGACTCGCCCCGCTGGAAGCTGCCAGGGTGTTGCCGACGTGCCGGAGATCATGGAAATGGAGATCGGGAAGCCCCACGGCCGCGCGGACCTTGTTCCACGTCCGGCGAAATCCCGAGTGCTTCAATGGGCCGCCGTTGGGGCCGGTGAAGACGCGCCCGTTCTCCTCCGGCTCCGCGAACATCTCCAGGTGTACCCGCAGGTCCGGAATGATCTCCGGAGGAATGGACACCATCCGCCGACCGGCTCGTGACTTGGGTGTCTCGTCCAGCACCTTGCCACCGCCGATCTCGACCAGCGCACCCGCGACCCGAAGCACCCCCTGATCGAGGTCAAGGTGTGTACGGCGGAGCCCGGCCAGCTCACTCCACCGCAGGCTCGCGAAGGTGCCCAGCAGCACGAGCGCCCGGTAACGGTCGGGAACCGCCGTCACGATCTCCACGACCTTGGCCAGCGGGATCATCTCCCGTTCTGGGGTGCTCGGCATTCCGGCGCCCTTGATCCGGCACGGGTTACGGCGGATCAGCTCATCCTCCACGGCCGTGCCCATGATCGATTTGAGCAGCTGGTATGCCTTGGCCACGGTGGACTGTCCGACGACGCCGAGCCGTTCCTTGCGCCAGCGCCGTACGTCGGCCTCTTTGATGTCGGAGAGGTAGCAGTTGCCGAAAGTCGGGGAGAGATGGTTCTTGAGCAGGCCCCGGTAAAGCACTTCCGTCCGGTGCTTGAGCACACGATCATCTATCCACTCGGTGGCGAAGGTGCCGAAACGGATCTTTCCGGCGTCGGGGGCGGTCCAGTCTTTCCGCAGGATCTCCGACTCTCGGAGAACGAGCCAGTTGTTCGCATCGGTCTTGTTACGAAGGTCTCGGGGGCGGTGTAGGAAACGCCGTCAGGACCCTTGTAGCGCGCCTGGAAGCGCCCAGAAGGGAGCTTGCGGATGTTGCCGAACTTCCGACGTTCCCCCATCAGGCGGCCCTCCTACGGCGTGTGGTGATCGGCTCGACCAGCCCGGCGGCGATGAACGCGTCAAGGGCCGCTTCGGGGATGCGGACGTTGCGTCCTACGTGGATGAAGGCGATCCGGCGTTCTTCGATCAGGCGCCGGGGGAAGCGGACCGAGGTGTTCAGCCGTTCGGCCGCCTCTTCGACGGTGAGCAGTCGGCCCCGTGCCAGCTCCGGGAGAAGGGACGCCGGCTCTTGCTTGATCTTCCTGGTCATGCCGCCACCCCCAGGGCCGGAGTTGCCGAAAGATCTGGAACGGGGACGCCGTCCGCTCTGGCCTGGAGTTCGGCCAGACGTGCTTTGGTGCGATGGCGGTCGGCGACGCCGCGTAGCAGTCGTTTGGCCAGCGGGGTGCGGTTGGGGTCGTTGGTCGAGACCGGCCGCCACACGTAGCGGGGAGAGTCGGTCACGGTCTCGTCAGGTAGGCCGAGCATGTCGAGGACCCAGGCCCGGCGGTCGGCCTTGTGCTCCCGGAGGGTCTTGTTCGACCACTTGCGCGAGACCAGGACGCGACGGCCCGCGTAGCCGAGGTGTTCGGCCTTGTGAGCCTTGCCCTTGCACCGGCCCGGCAGCATCCCGGCTTTGGCGCCCTTGGGCTGCACGCCGTAGCGCAGCCAGTTCGGGCAGGTCGGCGAGCACGGTTCGTAGCGCAGCGCTTCGACCATGCGGGCAGCGTGGTCGCGGCGGGCCGGGTTGTCGGTGGCGGGGTCGTTGGGGTCGAGGGGGTCGCCGAGGTTCTTGGTCAGGTACTTGGTGAGGTAGCCGATGCGCTTGTGCGCGTCCGGCGATCCGGCGACGAGGCCCTGAACATCGACCTGAGGACCGAAGCGGACCACGTGCAGCGGTTCGGCCTCCTCGTCGGTGTCGAGCTGGTCGAGGGCTTCGTCCCAGGTGGGCAGGAGTTCGCCGGTGGCGGGGTCGAGGTAGTCGCCTGCTTGGCCGTCCGGGTAGGTAGCGCCGTTGCCCAGCTCAGCCCGTTCCGTCCAGAGGGGCAGGTGGTCGCCGTCGAAGCGGACTTCATCGACAGAGGGCCACCACACTTGGTGGTAGGTCGCCGCAGCGATCGCCTTGATCTCCGCGCGGGGCATGGTGCCGCGGATTGCCATGTGCAGATGAGGCGCGAACCGCTTCTGTGGTTCGACGGTGGCGAAGTACTGCACGTCATAGCCCGCGACCCGGCGCAGGTTCTGCACGAACCGGTCCACCAGCTTGGAGAAGTGCAGCGCGTCGCGAGCCGCGCGAGCGTAGTCGTAGGTGCTCGGATCGACCGGCACACCCAGGCCGGAGCGGATCTTGCCGTAGGAGGGCAGGGTGAGCGTGACGAACAGCGACGGCCGATACACCCTGCCATCCGGGGCGATGAACGTCCGGCCGAGCGTGGTGTTCTCCTTGGCCCGCTTGGGCAGGTCTGGGGCATCCTGGCGACGGCGGGTAGAGCGCGACCGCTTCGGGGTCGACCGGCCCCCCAGGACATTGCCGCGCATCCCGGCGGCGTTGATCTCCGCATCGATCCCGGCTATCGCCTCGTCCCAGTCGGCGACCTCTTCACCGTTCCTCTCGGCCTCGTCCCGCTTGGCCTGCACGTCGGCCCGGAACTCGATCAACCACCGCTGATCCTCGGTGGAGGGATGCGGTTCGGCGATCGGCTCGTGGTCGAGGTGCCAGCCTTCCCGGCACTGTGCCCGCCGCAGCTGCTGATTGCGCTTAGCGCACGGCGGGCACTTGGCCTCTTGGGTGGTGCCACAGGGGATGTCGAACGGTTCAACGGTGCCGGTGTGGGTGTCCAGGCGCCGCATCTCGATGGGGCGGATGCACACGCCGTTGAGCTTGGCGACCTCGATCGCCACGTCCAGGGCGACGGGCAGGGTGTCACGGACCAGGCGAGGCAGGGTACGGTCCGAGCCGTTCGGCGGGGTGTCGGTCGAGGGGGTGGACGGGTGGGCAGGGGTGTCGGTCACATGGCCCCCTTCGGGTCGATGAGGTCGGCGCAGATCCGGTAGGCGTCGCGGTAGGGGTGTTTGCGCAGCCGGGCGGAGTCGAGGTCAACGATCATCGTCACCTCGGCCAGGTCGCAGCCGTCGACGGTGCGCAGCCGCCGCAAGGGCAGGGCGTCGATCTCGGCCGGGGTGGCGTGCAGGATGATGCGCATCAGGCCGCCCCCTCCATCTCGATCGGCAGAGTGTCGCCGGTCATCAGGGCCGCCATGTCTCTGATGTCGGCATCGGAGACGTACGCCGCGCGGACCCGGATCGGATCGGGTGAGGTCTCCAGCCGCACATAGGCGACGCCCGCACCCCGCTCAGGGATCGGCGAGATGTGATCGGCCAGCGCGCCCCGATCCCGTGCGCCGTCGCCGAGGACCATGTCCACCTGCTCCGACTCGTCCAGCCGGAGCGCGATCTTGTCGGGGAACAGGTTACGGATGTTCATGACCTCCTTGCGCGGGTCCTGCAACGCGGCCATGACGCCGAACCCGACCGCACGACCCTGCGTGGTCAGCGTCGCCAGCGCAGCGGAGATGCGGAGCTTGAGGCCCTTGTCGGATTGGTAGGCGGTCAGGAACGCCACCTCGTCAACGACCACCAGGACGAACGGGTCATCGATGGTGGGGGTGTGGGAGCGCTGGAGTCCGGCGTAGCGATCGGCCCGCTCCTGCATGATCTTCACGGCCGCTTCGAGGAGATCGGCGCACGCGGCTGGATCGGCGGCGTAGCGGTCACCGAACAGGTCGCGCCCGAAGGACAGCTCCATCCGCTTGGGATCGAGTGCCCACACCTGAGCCAGGCCCGCCCGGACCGCCGGGAGCAGACCACGGGTGGCCGACCACAGGAACGAGCCCTTACCCGCACCCGTCGCGCCCGCGATCAGGACGTGTGTGCCGTGCACGGTGAGCCGGTACGGGGAGCCGTCTTCACACCTGCCGATCTCGACCGGCCCCACCGACGCCACCACGGGGAGGGGAACCGCCGGCAACGGGACGGCCAGCGGGTCATGACGGGGAAAGGTCAGTTGAAGACGACCGGCCCGCACCACGGCCACCCGGCAGGAGGAGGCGCCGAACCCGTGCGCGAGGTGGTCGAGGCGATCGGCCCAGTCCTTGACCGACTGCCCGCTGATCATCTTCACCGTGACCACGTCCGCCCACGAGGTACAGCGGACACGGACGAGGTAGGGCAGGTAGTCGCGGCCCTGGAGATGACGGCCGAGCCCGGAGACGATCATCACCGGTTGCCAGTGCCGCCGATACACCCACACCAGGCGCCAGAAGGCCAGCAGTCGCCAACCGATCCACCGGTCGAACGAGGCCCGGTCGAAGAACGGCCATGGCGCGAGGATCGAGAGGGGAACGGTGACGGCGACCAGGGCAACGCGCCAGCCGTACACGATGGCGACGGTCGCGGGAACGGCGAGCACGGCCACGGCGATCGGGTGACGCCACAGAAGCCGGACTATTCCGGCCAGCAGTCGCCCCAGGAAGATGGTGATGGTGAAGATGGCCGGGGTCGTGACCACGGCCGGACGGAACACCACGGCGGTGTCAGGGGTGGTGGTGACGAGGGTTCGGGTCTCGTCACCGGGCAGTTTTTTGAACATTAGGCTGGAGTCCTCTCTTGATTCGCTGTCTGGGGAGACGAGGGGCCGCCGGAATGCCAGTTCCAGCGGCCCCGCTTGCATGTCAGGCCGCGATGTCCTTACCGGCCGACGCCTTGGCCGCAGGCGCAGCCGAACGGGGAGCGCGCATCGCGGTGGCGCGCAGGGACCAGGCCAGGCGGCCGGTCTTCTCGGCGACGTAGGCGGTGGCGGTCATGCCGTCGAACTCCACCGGCACGAACGGCAGCCCCGGCAGGGCAGCTGGGGGAACGGGCTGGACGGGGGACAGGATCTTGACCGCGACCGTCTTCTGTCCGGCCTTGAGGGTGGGGTCGGCGTCCATGACGGCGACCTGCCAGACGAGTTCGCCGGTGGTCTTGTCCTTGGCATAGACCGTGCGCCCGCCGGTGGAGGCGGTGAAGTCCTTGACCTGCTCGACCTCGCCGACCACGTAGCAGCCGTGCGGGAAGACCTGGTCGAAGCTGACGGGGATGGGGCCTTGGATGGCCATGATGTGTTCTCCTGTTGTTCGCTTGTTCTGTTGCTAACTCGTACTGTCAAGTTGAAGCTAAACGATGAACGGACACTCGACAAGACGAGTTTCCGTTTCGATGTGTGGCCTACGTCACACTATAGAGAGTAGGTGTCTTCCAACTCGTGAAGCGTCCCCGGCAGGGCAACCTCGATGACCATGACATGACGATTCCCGGCGAAGACCCGAGCCGTCACCCCCATGACCGCCGCTGTCTTGCTCAGCCTCAACAGCTTCATCTCGTCGGCCGTGGGGTGACGAGCCGCCAGACGTTCGATGACGTGATCCAGCCGCAGCCCCTTGACCGCCTGCACGTGCTGACGAATGCCCGCCGTCAACGGCAGCGCCTTGCCCAGATCGGTCCCCTCGGCCAGTTCGATCGGACACCAGAAGGTGACCAGCTCACACGGATCATCACCGTCGCTCAGCAGGATTCGACGCATCATGACCGGCGCCCCGGTAGGCAGAGCCAACGTCGCGGCGATGTTCGCCGGAGCCGGACGAGGCCCCGCCTCCAGCACCGCAGCGCCCTGGCCGGCTTCCGCACGATCGAGGACGGCACGGCCAGGCCGGGAGAAGTCCTCCTCAGCCAGCGGAGGCGCCATCTTCACATACGAGCCCTTGCCATGCTCGCGGTCGATGAAGCCCCGCAGCTGCAACACCTGCAGTGCCCGCACCACGGTGGGACGGCTGACCGCGAACTCCCGGACCAGTTGCGACTCTGACGGCAGCATGGAGCCCGGCGGATACGTGCCGTCCGCGATCTTGTGCCGGATCGCCGCGACGATCTGGGCATACTTCGGAGGCGCGTACTCATCACCGGAAACGGACATGTTAATAACCCAACTACTCGACTTGTCGTCAGCATAGATGCGAACCCTTCGCTTGAAAAGCGAACGCTCTCTCGCAGGTCAGGAGTGTGGTGGTGCGAGACCACCGGCGCCCTCCGCAGCCAGTCACCGCACCACCACACTCGTCTACCGAGCCCGCCCAGCCAGCAGCGCCGACCAGACGGCCCGAGCTTCGGTGACCCCCCACAGACGGGTCTCATGGATCACATGACCGCCATCGTCTTGAACGGTCCGCCGGATGAACCCCTGCCCGGCACCAACGTGAAGTTCGTAGATCGTGGCCCGGCACACACACGTCCACGCCTCAGGATGCGCCCGTTCCAAAGCCCCGTCCGGCGTCCGCCACTCCAGACGAGCGTGATCACGCTGGACCATGACCACGTGCGGACTGATACCGACGCACTCATCAGAGGGGATCGGCACGATGAGCCTCCACCATCACAGCGGGCAGTGGATAAGCCCTCCGGAGATCGGTGTAGCGGAACGCCACCCGCCGCGCGGCCCGGTCAGGTTCCGTTGCCGCGTGCCAGGCATACAGCACCCGTCCGCGCCTGGCATCCAACCGCCCCGTACTCCACCAGAAGGTCAGACCATCCGACCAGACGGTCAATCCCGTCCAGACCGACACCACGGCCAGCCCGTAACCGCCGTTGACGTCGGCATCGATCCCGCATCGCCCCAGTTCCACCTTCAAGGACTCCGCCGCCTCCACCGCAGAACAGACGTCGCCGAGGACCAGACGTCCCGCAGGCGGCAAGGCACTCATGTGCGGGACCTCGTGATCGGAGCCGGGGCGACTTTCTGCCCCTGGCACAGGGAGCAGTCGTCTCGGACACGGATGAAGGACAGGGCCGATCCGCGCGGACCGCCGATCAGGGCACGCCGCTGGCTTACGTACTTCCACCCTTTGCCGTCGCATGAAATGCATGCTTGCCCGGTCATGACGTGTGCCCCTCAAGTCGATGCTTCGCGCTCAGCGGACCCGCCTCCAGTAGACGTCTGCTCGACTAGAGGAGTAAGCGCGTAAGACAGTTATGACTCCTCTAGAGGAGTTCGTCAAGCGTTATCGCGCAGGCAGCTCATACGAGAGCACATAGGCATCACTCGACATCACCGTGTCGCACACCTCCACCGCACGACCATCGGCGGCATAAGCCGTACGCACCAGGTGAAACACCGGAACACCCGGCGCCAGCTTCAACGCCCGCACCTCATCACGCAACGGCATCCGAGACCGGATCTCCTCCACAAAACGATCCAGCCGAAACCCCAACTCCTCCAACCGGGCATAGATCCCACCCGGACCACTGTCCGGCTGCGCGATCCGCGTACCCCGCGCGATCTCCGCCGGAATGTATGACACAGCCGTCTCCACCGGCTGACCATTGATCAAATACCGGCGCGACCGAACGATCACCTGATCTTCCGAGCCGATCCCGAGCAGCCCGGCGACCTCCGCAGAGGGCCGCCCCTCGGTAATCTCGATGGAATCAACGGTCGGCCTCCCGCCCGCACCCTCGGTCTCCGCGATGAACGCGGCCTTGCCCTGCTCACGATGACGACGCGCGAACCGGTCAGAAGCCAGCCGCCGCACCGGAGGATGAGACCGGACGAAAACCCCGCGCCCATGCTCGGCCACCGTCAGCCCTTCACCCTGGAGGACCTGGAGCGCGTTGCGAATGGTCATCCGCGCGACGCCGTAGTGTTGCATGAGCCGAGCTTCCGAGGGCACCTTGTCACCCTCGGCCAAAGTGCCCCGCTCGATCGCCTGCCTGATGTGATCGGCGATCTGCCGGAACACGGCCCGATCGCTGGTCGGGTCCAGATCCGGAAACGGCAGCTCGGCCACGACCAACAACTCCTCAACTCGTACATACGTGTACCGCAGTCCGAGAATAGCGATCAGCAGCCCCGGAGGACATCCGATGGATCACCACCACCCGCAGCACTCCGTCAGCGTGGCAGGCGTGATCATCGACGACCAGGGCCGCGCCCTCCTCACCCAACGCCGAGACAACCACCACTGGGAAGCACCCGGCGGAGTCTTGGAGCGAAACGAGGACATCACCACCGGCCTCCTGCGAGAGATCCACGAAGAGACCGGCCTGCACGTCGAACCCGTCACCCTCACCGGCGTCTACAAGAACATGACCCGCGGCATCGTCGCCCTCGTCTTCCGCTGCAAAGTCATCGGCGGCCACCTCACCGAAACCGACGAAACCCGCGCGTTCCGCTGGGTCACCGCGGACGAGGTCCGGGAACTCGCCTCCGAGGCATTCGCCATCCGCGTCCTCGACGCCATGCAACACGACCAACCGCCGGCCATCCGCCACCACGACGGCACTCACCTACTCGGGTCACCAAAGCTTCACGAGTGACTTGCCGAATTGTTCGTATGGTTTATCAAGGCGGCGGCGCGGCGCGCCGCCGCACGGCCCTCCCACCGCCCGCCGTCCGGGCGTGCGGCGTGGGCGCCGGTCCCGAACGGCGGCGGGAATCGGCCCGCCCGCCGCACCGGCCGCGCGCCGCACTCGACCATCGCCCGCCGCAGTGGGGCCGCACCGCCGCCCAAGACCGCTCTAGTCATCGGCTACGATCTTCCGTGCCCGTTGTGTGTCTGATGGCTCCTCGTGACTGCCGACGGCAATGCGGCATCGAGATTCGATTCACAGGGTGCCGCAGCTGTCGTGGTGATCGATCGCGGTTCGGCTGAAGACCGCCAGCGGCAACTGAGGGTAAAGGTCGGCTGGCAACAGAACGATCTGCTGCCAACCCAGGAGCCGGTACAACTGGGCGGCCGGAACATGGGGAGAGGTAATCAGCCATGCGGTGGGCCGGTCGGTGGTCGCGGTGCTCAGCAGGGCTCGTCCGAGGCCACGGCCTTGTGCGTCGGGGCGGACGAACAGCTCGGCCACTTCAAACGCGCCGTGCACCAGGCGGCGGGTGGGGTCCGGGCCGAGTGCGTCGATGAGCGCCTTGTATAGATGGTTGTCCGACAGGTCGGCCGGGGTGGGCCAGCCATAGCACACGCCGGCCAGCTGACCGTGATCATCGCGGGTGGTCCAGGCGGTGAACCCGGGCCGTGCCAGGGACCGGGCCAGCCGGGCGGGGTAGGCCCGTAACTGCTCGGGTGTCTCCGACCAGGGAGGCGTGCCGTAGCAGCGCTCGTACAGCGCGATGATGTCGGCCGAAAGCAGTGCAGTCTCAGTGGCGTCGTGGCGATGGCACGGGTACGGCATGGGCATCCTTGCTGCCATGGCCGCCGACTCGTGTCGTGATCGCACCGGGGAGCCGACAAGGCCGGGAGGGGGAAGGGCGAGTTCGGTGCCCGCGCGCCGGTTGGACCATCGCTCAAGGAAGGCCGACGCGCGGGCACCGGGTTCACGGCGCCCGGCCGTCCGGTTGGACCATTCACCTGGGAAGGACGGACGGCGGGCGCCGCGGTCATGGGGTCAGGCGCCCTTGGCCGCGTCGAAGCGGGCGATGACGTCGTTCCAGTTGATCAGGCCCCAAAGCTTCTCGACGTAGTCGGGACGCACGTTGCGGTACTGCAGGTAGTAGGCGTGCTCCCAGGCGTCGAAGACCAGCAGCGGGGTGGTGTTCATGCCGACGTTGCCGTGGTGGTCGTAGACCTGCTCGACGACCAGGCGACGGCCGAGCGGCTCCCACGCCAGGATGCCCCAGCCGGATCCCTGCACGGTCGCGGTGGCGGTGGTGAGCTGCTTCTTGAACGCCTCGAAGGAGCCGAAGTGCTCGGTGATCGCCTCGCCGAGTTCCCCGTCGGGACGGTCGCCGCCGTCGGGCGAGAGGTTCTGCCAGAAGATCGAGTGCAGCACGTGCCCGGATAGGTTGAAGGCGAAAGTCTTCTCCAACCCGACCAGGCCGCCGAACTCGCTCTTGTCGCGGGCTTCGGCCAGGCGCTCCAGGGTGTCGTTGGCGCCCTTGACGTAGGCGGCGTGGTGCTTGGCGTGGTGCAGCTCCAAGATCTCACCGGTGATCGCCGGCTCCAGGGCGGCGTAGTCGTAGGGCATATCCGGCAGGGTGTAGTTCCCCATCGGCATCTCCTCGTGATCGATGTAGTTGCAATTTACTTGCAACAACACTATCTAAGCAACAGTGCGTGATCTTGGCGAGGGCGCTACCAGCCTTATGAGATGTGGACGCTTGCCCTGCCATGCTCGGGGACGGCTTCTCGGCGACACAGGCTTCCGCATCACTCATCTGCGTCCAGGAGTCCTAACCGGCTATTTGCGTCGCCATGGAGCTGGCACGTGATCACCGGAAGGATTATGCCTTCGGCGAGGGCGCTCGGCTCCGGGATGATCGTTCGAATGAGCCGTAGAGCCATCGGTGGTTGAGGTGAGCCCGGATCGTCCCGTCTGCCACGTCCCAGGCAAGCCCAACATCTCGACTCCTCCGGATCAAGGCCGTCTGTGACCGTTGGCATCCCATGGCCGAGGAACGTCTACCGG
Organism: Streptosporangium sp. NPDC000563; assembly: GCF_040299985.1. Taxonomy (NCBI): domain Bacteria; kingdom Bacillati; phylum Actinomycetota; class Actinomycetes; order Streptosporangiales; family Streptosporangiaceae; genus Streptosporangium; species Streptosporangium sp. NPDC000563. The sequence goes on from NZ_JBEPDA010000001.1 coordinate 1,516,368, forward strand.
CTGACGTACACGCGAAGACGGCCTTGACCCTCCGTCCCCGAGCTGTTGCCCCTCCGGGGTGGGACGAGGCAGACGGGAAGATCCGGCGGGCGGGATGTGTGCGTCCGCATGGGGTTCTCAAGTCGTGCCACTCGCGTGCCAGTAAGGCCGGGGAACGAGGGGGAATCACGGGGACTCACGGACAGGGTGAGACCGCCTCTGACCAGCGCCGTAGCAGCTCAGAGGGTCGTGTACCGAGATCTTGTAAACTGTAGGTCAGGGGTTCGATTCCCCTCGTCGGCTCGCACGTGAAAGGCCAGGTCAACCGGTACCGGTGACCTGGCCTTTCGCCGTTCAGGGGAATTTTATGATCTTCTGTGCCCGTTGCGTGCCCGATGGCTTCTCAGGCACGCCCGCCCGTGCCCGTTCGAACGCCTGCCCGAGCGCCTTGGCGATGGTCTTGTCCCGGTCCTGACCTGTGGCATCATCGCGGGATGCTGCAACTCACCGATTTCATCATCGACTGTCCGGACACGATGAAGCTGGCAGCCTTCTATTCTGAGGTGACAGGCCGCCCGATCAAGGAAGACAGCCACGAGAACTGGGCCGGCATCAAGTTCGGTGAGGTCGAGCTGGCCTTCATCCGGGTGGACGACTACCGCGCTCCGCAGTGGCCCGACAGCGAGCACCCCAAGCAGTTCCACCTCGACTTCGAAGTGGACGAGATCGAGTCCGAGCAGCGCCGCGTCCTCGACCTCGGCGCGACGCTGCGGCAGGACTTCATCGGCCCCAACGGCTATGGCTGGCGGGTCTACACCGACCCGATCGGCCACCCCTTCTGCCTGTGCCGCAACAAGGGCGTCGTCTGGACCGACCAGGGCCTGGTCTGATCCTGGCCATGGGGAAGCCGGCACAGCCGTACAGGTCGCGATCGCGCGGTGGCCACCGAAGCGGTTGACGGTGATCGAACGTCAACTCGGCCGATGTCGGTGGTCTGTTGGCCTGGCCTTCCACCGTTCGGGGGGATCGGCTACGTGGACGACGTCCGGTGGTCACTCGTGTGCCGGGCGGGTATCCCGGTCGGTGGGGTCTCCTCCTGGTCGAAGGTGATCACGATGTCTCTGCCGTTGGCGTAGCTGACCACGGGCCGTTGGAGCATGTCACCCGCGTGGCGGGCGACCCTCTGCCACAACTCCACCATCTCCGGGGTGTCGGCGGTCATCCTGAACCGCCCGTTGGCGACGAGGTTCTGAACGACAAGGGAAGTGAAGTTCGCCTCGGCCCGGGCCCTCTCCTCTGAGTCGAGAGGGGTACGCCGGGGCGCGAGGTGCGGACCGGGAGGGTGAATCATCGAATACCTCCAGCGTGGCCGTCGATGACGGCCGCGAGACCGTAGGCGATCATGTCGGGGGCCGCGACCCGGGGACGGGTTCGGTCGCCACGCTCATCGCGACGCCCACCAAGATCCCGACGATCCCGACGAGCGCCGCCAGGCCGGCGTCGGCGGGGTTCGTTCCTCGGCTCACGGTCTCACCTTAAAGCGCGAGGCGTGGAACGCGTCGCGTGATCGCCACCGGACTCCTTCGCAACTGTCTTGGACGTCCCGCCCGGAGCCTTCGTGATGCCCCTGTCGCGGCGCCGGCCGGTGTGCCGGTAGATCGGCCCGAGCGGAGGAACGCCACCGGGCGGCGGTGAGCATCGAGCCGTCCGCGCATCGCCCCCGGTCGGCCCGTCGCACAGAGATCTACGGCTGTCCGCGGTGGAAGATGCAGGTCATCTGTGTGGTGGAGTCCGCGTACACGCTCTCCGACACGTGACTGAGCGTCCACCCCTCACGTTCGACACCTTCGATCAGATCGGCTGCCTCAGGGCTTGAAGAAGCCCCGGAACCGCTGTAGTCGATCCGGAGGCGAGACACGAAGACCGTGCGTCCTTCTTCGTGCGCCTGCCGAGCCTGCTCGATGGTCTCGGTGATCTCCTGTCCCTTGTCCTTGGATTTGAAGAAGCTCATGACCGTTCGACTCCTTTATGAGAGCTGCCCCGGCGGGGTCACCAAGGAATGCAACGACCTCGTGTCCGAGCGGGTTCCGCCGGAGGGCGACGATCAGGCTTGGGAGTGATCACTTGGGTGCGAAGGTGGTGCCGATTCTCGTCAAAGGCCGGTTACGCGGTCATGGCGCGGGTGTTCGGTAGCGTGCCGGGGACGGCCGGTCCTGTGCGTCGGCCGGGATGCTCACGCCGGGGGGCATCCTGGTCGAGGGCGGCGTCTACCGGCTCGTCGAGTTCCGGCTGTTGAGCGGTCGCCGTACCAGGCGTAGCAGCTCCGAGATCCGGTGAACGATGAGCGGACACTTTGGGGACTGGATCCTGAGGTCCAGAAGAACCATCGGGGGAAAGTCCCGCCGGATTGTCGGCGAGGAATCCGGGCTCGTGGGTTTCGTCAGGTCGGCGTCGGCGGCGAGGTGTGCCCCCGGCTCACGGTCTCACCTCGAAACGCGACCTTGAAACGCGTCGCGCGATGGCCGGGGCGCTCGTGGGCACGAAAGACACGCCCTCCCGGAGCCTGCGTCATCTGTGATCAAACAACTACCATCCCTTAAAAAGGATCTTGATGGGTTCTTTGGGTGAGGGGTGTTCGGGGTCCTGCCGGTGCTCGTGGGCGCGATGACGGTGAGTGCGGTGGCGGGCGTGGCCGCCCGGGTGGACTCCGGCGGCGTTCCGCGACGGTAGGGGGATGTGCGGTGGCCGGAAGACTTCAGTGCGTGATCGCCGCGGTTCTCCTGGTGGGCGACCTGGTGTCGGCGATGGGTTCCGTGGCCTCAGGGGCGTCCGGCCCGGCCCCGGACTTCTCGCTGACGGTGAGCCCGGCACGCCTGGTGGTCGGACCGGAGGAGATCGGCGAGCCTCAGTCGTTCCGTGTGATGAACGAGGGGCGATCGCCGGTCGAGGTGGTCGTCGAAAGGGCGAGCTTCGCGGTGGACCGAACCGGCAGGATGGTCTTCGAGCGTGATGCCCCCCGTTCCGCCGCCGGTTGGCTCAGGGTCGCGCCGGCGGGTTTTCGTCTCGCGCCCGGGGCGGAGCGGAGCGTCACCGTACGGATCGATCCCCCGCCCAGGCCCGAGTACGGCGAGCACCAGGTGGCCCTGCTCTTTGCCGTGCCCGCCGATTCCGGCGGGGGCGACATCAAGCTCGACCGGGTGATCGGAACGCCCATCTACCTCACGGTTCCAGGACCGATCGACACGTCCGTGTGGCTCGGCGACCTCGCCACCTCGGGCGGCTTCGTGACGGGTGGTCCTGTCGACTTCACCCTCACTGTCAACAATGTTGGGACCGTTCACCGCGATTTCTTCGTCCCCCGGGGCCTGAAGGTCGCCGTGAACGGGTACGACGTACCGTTCCCGGACTTCACCCTGTCCCGCGGGGCCAGCAGGACCGTCACTGCGAGGTGGGCGAATCCGCCGTTCATGTGCGTCTGCCACGCGACGGTGTCGATCTCGGGTACCGGCGGGACCTCCACGCGGAGCACCGTGCTGATCATCTTTCCGCTCCGTTTCCTCGGGGTGCTGCTCGTGTCGGTGACGGCCCTGTACGTCCTCGCCTGGCTGCCGCGTCGTCGGGTCCGAGCTCGGGTGTTCGCGGGGATTCGAGCCTCGTGCGGCCGTGACAACCATGCCCGGGAGGGCGGCGACTCGCCCGGGTGACGGCGACCTCTCCGGAGACGACCGTGAGGCCCCCCCAGGGCCGGTCGCGAGAATTTCGTCGGGGGCGTCGAGGTCCAGCAGGTCTAGCCGCGGCACAAGACGCACGAAAAGGGTGTTTCGCTCCTCGGGCGGTCTGCGGCACCGGCAGATCGGGAGGGCAACCCTAGGGATTCGCTACGTACGGGCGGCCCTTTGTCACATACTGAGACGCTAGATAAGCGGAGAGTGACCGACGAGGGGCGCGGCGGTGACAGTAACGATCCTCCAGCGAGTCCGCACGGGGCGGGGTGGCTGTGACATCACGAGCATGGAGCGGGGCGGCCACGGCGTCACGAGTGTGGAGCGGGGCGGCCATGACATCACGAGCGAGGAGGCGCTTCGGTCCGACATCGACGTCACCGTGATCGTTCCCCTGCACAACTGCGGTCCCTATCTCGACAGATGCCTGACGTCGCTGCTGATCCAGCGCGTCGCCCTGGAGGTGGTGGTCGTCGACGACGGTTCCACCGACGGCGGTGTCGCGCTGCTCGACCTCTACGCCTCCTGCCACCGCGGTGTGATCCGCGTCGTCAGGCAGGAGGCGTCGGGCGGCGCCGGGCGCCCGCGCAACGTCGGGCTCTCCCACGCGCGCGGCAGATACGTCTTCTTCTGCGACGCGGACGACTACCTCGGCCCTCAGGCGCTGGAGCGGATGCTCGCGATGGCCGACCGCAACGGTTCCGACATCGTGCTCGGGAAGATCGTCGGGCATGACCGCAAGGTGCCGATCTCGATGTTCAAGGAGAACGCCGAGCGGGTGCCGCTCGGCGACAGCGCGGTCTACAACAGCTTGAGCTGCTTCAAGCTGTTCCGCAGGGAGATGCTGGAGCGGCACGCCATCCGTTTCGACGAGACGCTCCTGGTGGGGGAGGACGTCGTCTTCACCACCCACGCCTACTGCCACGCGGAGGTGATCTCGGTGGTCGCCGACTACGACTGCTACCACCTGGTCGCCCGGCCGGACGGCACCAGCATCATGCAGCGGCCGGGGAGCCGCGATCCGGTCTCCTGGCTGCGGATGATCAAACGGCCGGTCGAGCTGATGCTCGCCCACGTGCGTCCGGGAGACCTCCGCGACCACCTCCTGCGGCGTCATTTCCGGATGGACGCCTTCGGTAACCTCGGCAGGCCCTTCCTGGACGCCGGGGAGGTCGCGCGCAAGGAGATCGTCGCCGAGGTGGCCGACATGTGCGAGCGGTGGCTGACCGACGGGGTCCGCGAGCGACTCCCGGCGATCGACCGGAGTCGGATCGCCGCCCTGCAGGACATCGACCGCCTGGTGCGGCTGGCGCACATCGAGTCGGCCTCGGTCCGCCGGGAGCTCACCGCGCTGCGTTGGGAGCGGGAACGGGAGGGGCGGCTGGCGATCTCGGGCAAGGTGGCGCTGAGCACGCTGGAGCGTTACGGCCACCCGGAGATCACCGGTGGGGATCTCGCCCTGGTGCTGCGGCGCCGGCACACGGGTGTCGGCCCCTGTGACGAGGTCGTGGTTCCGGTGGACGGCGACTGCGCGGGGTTCACCGGGACCGTCGACGTCACCACCCTGTCCTCCGGCATCTGGGACGTCCACGTGAGTGTCGTCTTCGAGGGGGTGCCCCGGCTCGCGCGTCTGGGCACCGAAGGGGAGGGGCCGATCGCGCCGCCCGCGCCTCGCGTGGTGGGCGATGTCGCCGTCGTCGCCCTTCCGTACTTCACCCACCCGTACGGCAACCTCAGCCTCGACATCGGCGGGCACGTGGTCTCGGTGCCGGGGAGCGTGCGGCTGGTGCGCGCCCGCTGGGCCGCCGGGCACCGGCTGGTGCTCGACGGCGAGGTCAGCGTGGGCACGGATGCTCCGGCGGCGGACGCGGTGCGCTTTCTGGTCTGGCGGGAGCGGGAGTCGAGCCGGGAGCGGCGCGAGCCGGTCACGGTCGGCGAGGGCGGCGCGTTCACGGCCTCCCAGGCGATGGGGCGACTGGGGCCCGGCACCTGGGACGCCTACCTGGAGCTCGACCTGGGTGGGCCGCCCGCGCGCTTCAGGATCGAGGCGGTGCCCGAGGCGATCGAGCATCCGCGCACGTGGTGGCGTGGCGCGGTCAGGTGGAGTGTCAGGCCCTACGCCACGGCGGGGAAGGGCAGGCTCAGCACGGTGGTTCGAACCCTCGGCCCCAGAACTTTCATCAGACGTATCGTGCGTTAATGCCACCTTCTTGCAACTACAAGCCCATGGCCTAAAGTTAGGGGCAAATCCGCATTTCGGAGGCTTGTAGTGCACGTACCCGATGGCTTTTTCAACGCCGCCGTCTCGGTGTCGGCGGGGGCGGTGGCCGCCGCCGGTGTGGCCGTGTGCCTGCGCGGCGCCCGTCGCGAACTCGACGACCGCACCGCTCCGATGGCCGGACTGGTCGCCGCCTTCGTCTTCGCGGTCCAGATGCTCAACTTCCCGGTCGCCGCGGGGACCAGCGGGCACCTTCTCGGCGGTGCGCTGGCCGCGATACTCGTCGGCCCTTACACGGCGGTGTTGTGTGTGGCCGTCGTCCTCCTGGTGCAGGCGTTCTTCTTCGCGGACGGCGGGCTGACCGCGCTGGGCGTCAACATCACCCTGATGGGCCTCGTCGCCGTGCTGGTCGGGTGGGGTGTCTTCCTCCTGATCACCCGGAGCGTGCGGAACAGGGGCGTCGTGGTGGCGGCCTCGTTCGTCGCGGCGCTGCTCTCGGTGCCCGCCTCGGCGCTCGCGTTCACCCTGCTGTTCTGGATCGGCGGCACCGCGCCCATCGAGATCGGCACGGTCGCCGCGGCGATGGGCGGCGTGCACCTGCTCATCGGCGTGGGGGAGGGCCTGATCACCGCGGTCACCGTCAGCACCGTGCTCGCGATCCGGCCCGACCTGGTCTACGGCGCCCGCGGAATCGTCGCGCCGCTGGTCCTGCGTGGCGCGGACGGCGACGTGATCGTCACCCCCGGATCCCCCGGATCCCAGGGGGCTCAGGCGCCGGTCGCCGCCCGCCGTCCCGGCTGGTTCCTGCCCGCGGGAATCGCGGTGGCGGCGCTGCTGGCGGGCGTCGTCAGCTTCTACGCCTCCTCCTCGCCCGACGGCCTGGAGTGGGTCGCCGAGGACAAGGGCTTCAGCGACCAGGCGACCGACCACTCGCTGGGTGAGCAGCCGCTCGCCGACTACGGGGACGTGGGCGGCATCCCGGTGGGTGTGGCGGGAGTGATCGGCGTCGGGGTGACGCTCGCCGTCGGTGGCGGGGTGTTCTACGCCGTGCGCCGCCGGGGCGACCACGGTGACGGCACCGGCTCCGACGACAGCGACAAGAAGGTGTCCGCCTAGTGGGATCGGGCCACCACCACCAGCTCCACCGGCCGGGCGACACGCTCGTGCACCGGCTGCCGCCCCAGTGCAAGCTGGCGGCGGTGGCCGGGTTCGCCGTGGTGGTGGTCGCCACCCCGCGCGAGTGGTTCTGGGCCTTCGGGTTGTACGCCGCGCTCCTGGCCGTCGTGGCGGCCCTCGCCCGGATCCCGGCCGGGTTCGTGCTGCGGCGGATGGTGGTCGAGGTCCCGTTCGTGGTGTTCGCGCTGGCCATCCCGTTCATCGGGTTCGGCGAGAGGGTGACCTTCATGGGGCTCTCGCTCAGCGTCGCCGGCCTGTGGGCCGCCTGGAACATCCTGGCCAAGGCGACCCTGGGCGTGGTCGCGAGCGTGCTGCTCGCGGCCACCACCGAGCCACGTCTGATACTGCTGGGCGCCCAGCGTCTGAGGCTGCCGCCGCTGCTGGTGCAGATCGCGATGTTCATGCTCCGCTACATGGACGTGATCCTGGACGAGATGCGCCGGATGCGGGTGGCGAGGGAGTCGCGCGGGTTCGTGGCCAGGGACGTGCGGCACATCCCGGTGATCGCCAGATCGGCGGGGGCGCTGTTCATCCGCTCGTACGAGCGGGGCGAGCGGGTGCACCTCGCGATGCTCAGCCGGGGCTACACCGGTGTGATGCCGGTGATCCAGGACCTCTCGGCCGCCTCGCGGCAGTGGCTCGTCGCCGGTATGTTGCCGGGTGCGGCACTCGCCGTGCTACTCGGGAGCTGGGGGTTCGTGTGACAGTGCCGTCCTCGCGGCCCGTGCCGGCCTCGTCCCCGCCGCCCGCGCCGCTCTCACTGGAGGTGAGCCGCCTGGCGTACGCGTACCCTGACGGCACGCAGGCGTTGTTCGGTGTGGACCTTCGGGTGGAGCGCGGTGAGCGGGTCGCGCTGCTCGGGCCGAACGGCGCGGGCAAGACCACGCTGGTGATGCACCTCAACGGCATCCTGACCGCCGGGCACGGCACGGTGGCCGTGGCGGGACTGCCGGTCGGCAAGGAGTCGCTCAGGGAGATCCGCAGGCGGGTCGGGCTCGTCTTCCAGGACCCCGACGACCAGCTCTTCATGCCGACCGTCCGGGAGGACGTGGCCTTCGGCCCGGCCAACATGGGCGTCGCGGGTGAGGAACTGGAGCGGAGGGTCAAGGACGCGCTGGAGCGTGTGGGCATGCTGGAGACGATCGACAGGCCACCGCACCACCTGTCGTTCGGCCAGCGCCGCCGGGTCGCGGTGGCGACGGTGCTGGCGATGGAGCCGGAGATCCTGGTGCTCGACGAGCCCTCCTCCAACCTGGATCCGGCCTCCCGGCGCGAGCTGGCCGAGATCCTGCGAGGGCTCGACGTGACCGTCCTGATGGTCACCCACGATCTGCCGTACGCGCTGGAGTTGTGCGAACGCTCGCTCATCCTCTCCGGGGGCGTGATCGCCGCGGACGGGCCGACCCGTGAGATCCTCGCCGACGCGAGCCTCCTCGCCGCCCACCGGCTCGAACTGCCGTACGGTTTCGCCGCCCCCTGACGGCGGCACCTCCGGTCGTGGGGCTCGTGCCATACGAACTTCCTGTGAACAATCGCGCATGACCTCGCGTGCAGTGCGGGCGAAGTAAAGTGGATCTGCCCTTCGGGCGCGAGGAGGACTGATGAAGCTACGGCTGGCTCGCCGCGCCGTCGGCGACGCCGTGGTGGTGGCTGTCGAGGGCGAGCTCGACCTGTTCACCGCTCCCTTCCTGCGAGACGAGGTCCGCGACGCGATCAAGCTGGATGGCGCGCGGCTCGTCCTCGATCTCACCGCCCTGTCCTTCATGGACTCCAGCGGCCTGTCCGTGCTGATCGAGGCATGGCGGCTGGCCACGGGCGAGGGCGGCGGGGTCTGCCTGGCGGCACCCCAGCCTCCGGTGGCCCGGATCCTCCGCACGACGGGCCTCGACCGGCGGATCAAGGTCTATCCCGACGTGAGCAGCGCCGTCGGGGAGATCTAGCGTCGGCGAGTTTTACCCTACCCCGAGTAGAACTTCATTCGGTCCGCGCGTTAAAGTCCGCACATGGACGTGAACGGAGCAGCAGCAATCATCTCGGGCGGTGCCAGCGGTCTCGGTGAGGCCACGGCCCGCGACCTCGCCGCGCAGGGTGCCCTCGTCGTCATCGCCGACCTCAACGAGGAGCGCGGCAAGTCACTGGCCGACGAACTCGGTGGCGTCTTCGTCAAGACCGACGTGTCGGACGAGAACCAGGTGCAGGCGGCTGTGGACGCGGCCGTGGCGACCGGCAGGCCGCTGCGTGTCGTGGTGAACAGCGCGGGCATCGGCTGGGCGAGCCGGACCGTGGGCCGTGACGGCTCGCCCCACGACCTGGCCTCGTACCGCAAGGTCATCGAGGTCAACCTGATCGGCACCTTCAACCTCATGCGCATCGGCGCCGCCGCGATCGCGAAGACCGAGCCGGTCGACGCGGACGGCCAGCGCGGTGTAGTGATCAACACCGCCTCGGTGGCGGCGCTGGAGGGACAGATCGGCCAGGTCGCCTACTCGGCGTCCAAGGGCGGCATCGTCGGTATGACCGTCCCCGCCGCGCGTGACCTCGCCGCGATCGGCGTGCGTGTCAACACCGTCTGCCCCGGCATCATCGACACCCCGATCTACGGTTTCTCGCCCAACGCCGACGAGTTCAAGGCCAAGCTGGTGGCTCCGGTGGTCTTCCCCAAGCGCATGGGGCTCGCCTCCGAGTTCGCGCACCTGGTCCGCTCGTTGATCGAGAACGACTACATGAACGCCGAGACGATCCGTTTCGACGGTGGTATCCGCTTCCAGCCCAAGTAGGAGTCATCCGGTGTCTGACGAGGTTCTGGTCGAAGTCGACGGCGGCGTGGCCGTCATCACGATCAACCGCCCCAAAGCCAGGAACGCGGTCAACGGCGCCGTGGCTCGGGGCCTCGCGGCCGCGATGGACGAGCTGGAGGAGCGGAAGGACGTGGCGGCCTACGTCCTCACCGGCGCGGGCGGAACGTTCTGCTCGGGCATGGACCTGAAGGGGTTCCTGACCGGGGACTTCCCGGTCGTGGAGGGCAGGGGGTTCGGCGGTATCGCCGAGGCGCCGCCGAAGAAGCCGCTCGTCGCCGCCGTCGAGGGCTACGCCCTGGCCGGAGGCTGCGAGCTCGCGCTGGCCTGCGACATCATCATCGCCTCCGAGGAGGCGAAGTTCGGGCTCCCCGAGCCCAAGCGAGGGCTGGTCGCGGCGGCGGGCGGCGTGATGCGGCTGCCGCGGCGCATCCCCTACCACGTCGCGATGGAGATCGCCCTGACCGGCGACCACTTTCCCGCCTCCCGGCTGTACGAGCTCGGCCTGGTCAACCATGTCACGCCCGTGGGCGAGGCCCTGGCCACGGCCGTCGAGCTCGCGAGCAGGATCGCCGCCAACGCCCCGCTCGCGCTCGCCGCGACCAAGCGCGTGATCGTGGAGTCGGCGGACTGGAGCCGTGACGAGATGTTCGCGAAGCAGGGAGAGATCATCAATCCGGTGTTCGCGTCCCAGGACGCGATGGAGGGGGCGGCGGCCTTCGCCGAGAAGCGCGCTCCCCGGTGGGCGGGCGAGTAGCGCCGGGATCGCCGGGATCGCCGGGATCGGCGGGATCGGCGGGATCGGCGGGAATCGAAGGAAAACCGTGTGCCGGGCGCGATCCGAGGGGCCGCGCCCGGCGCATTCACGGCCAGGAGTGCGTACGGTAAAGGTGTGGACAGGTGTGGCGAGGGCACTTGACATTCACGCCGACGCTCCAAAGGCCAGGAGAGTGCATGAACGACCACGCGACCGGAACGACCCCCACCGGCCGATCCTCCGGCGATCTTCTGAAGCGCAGGGCGGGAGATCTGGCCGCGGGCGCGCTGGGCGCCGCGATCGTCAACGTCCTCCTGGTCGGTGTCATGTGGGTGGTCGAGATCGCCGACTACGTCCTGCCGGGGGAGTTCGACGTTTACGGCATCCGGGCCTGGAATCCCGACAGTCTGGGCGGCATCTTCCTCGCCCCCTTCCTGCACGCCGGATTCGGCCACCTGATGGCCAACTCGCTTCCCCTGCTGGTTCTCGGGTTCCTCGCCGCGCTGCGCGGGATCGCCCGTTTCCTGGGGGCCAGCCTGATCATCGTGCTGGTCAGCGGGCTTGGTGTCTGGTTCACCAGCTCGCCGTATGCGGTCACGGTCGGCGCGAGCGGCCTGGTCTTCGGGTATTTCGGTCTTGTCGTCGCCCGAGGGCTGTTCGACCGCCGGGCCCTCGACATCGTGATCGGTGTCGGTGTGGCGATCGCCTACTACTCGATCATCTGGGGCGTGCTTCCCGGCGAGGACGGCATTTCCTGGCAGGGGCACCTGTTCGGGCTGATCGGCGGCATCATCGCGGCCTGGGTGATGCGCCGCAGGCGCCCCAGGGCCGTCACTCCGGCCTACTGAGAGACACAGACCTTTCAAAGGCGCGTCGCGTCCGACTTCGGGATCCTCCCCGGAAAGTCACCTGAGGAAAGCCGCATCTCCGTCTACCGAACCTCCAGGCATCGGGCCTGTCCCGGAGAGGGGTTGTCAGCCGCCTTCGAGGGCTTCGCTGAGAAAAGGGCGCTGTACGGGGCTGTGGGCGCTATGTGGCGCTTGGTAGCGCCTTGGTAATCACATTGGTCGGGCGGGGTGGTTCGTGGCCTCCGGGGGCGAATAAAGCCGCTCCGGGGGTCGTTCGCCGGCGGGGTGATGAACGTCCGGGGACACGACCGGCATCCGGGACGGCCGGACCGGGTGGCGGCGCGTTCTTTTCGGCCACATTCCCGGGGAGTTTTTTCCGTGAACGCACAACAGAAGATTCTGCTGTAATTCATCAGCTATGGAAGCATCGGTTGATTTAAGTGACAATGTGACAAAATTTCATGTGTGAACCTGCCTGGCCGCGTGCCCGTACATGTTCCAGGGCCATCACAGCCGGGCGCGACCCTCGAAAGGTGGCCGCGGGTGAACCTGGGATCTCTGGAACGCGCGATCATGGACGTGCTGTGGGGCTGCAAGCAACCGATGCTGGTTCGCCAGGTGCAGGACATGCTGAACCAGAACGCCGAACGGAGCCTGGCCTACACCACGGTGCAGACCGTCGCCGAGCGTCTCGTCAGGAAGGGCCTGCTGGAAAGGGCCCCCGTGCGCAACGCCTTTCGCTACACCGCGAGCCGCTCACGGGACGAACACGTGGCGGGGCTGATGCTCGCGGCACTGGCGAACAGTCCCGATCGGGCTCCCGTACTCTCGCGGTTCGCGGAGGGGGTGGACCCGGACGACGCCCTGCGCCTACTGCACGAGCTGGCGCGGCTCGCGGGGGAGCGGGCCCACGCCTCGGCGGCGGGCGGGACCCCGAGCACGCTGCCCTAGGCTCCCGCCCCGGGAGCCGGTGATCCGGCTTCCGGGACGGGAGAAGGGGAACGAGCCCTCGCGGACCGTCCTCGCCTCCTCGGACGAGGACGGATGCCCCACCTCGGGGAAGCGGGGGACTACAGGCGCTCGACGACGTAGTCGACGCAGGTGGTCAGGGCCTCGACGTCCTCGGGGTCGATGGAGGGGAACATCGCGACGCGCAGCTGGTTGCGGCCGAGCTTGCGGTAGGGCTCGGTGTCGACGATGCCGTTGGCCCGCAGGACCTTCGCGATCGCGGAGGCGTCGACGTCGTCGGAGAAGTCGATCGTGCCCACCACGTTGGAGCGGAACTCGGGAGCCGCGAACGGGGTGGTGTAGGAGGTCTTCTCCGCCCAGGTGTACAGGCGCCGGGCCGAGTCGGCCGTGCGGGCGGTCGTCCAGGCGAGGCCGCCGTTGCCGTTCATCCACTCGATCTGCTCGGCGAGCAGGAAGAGGGTGGCGACCGACGGAGTGTTGTACGTCTGGTCCTTGGAGGAGTTGTCGATCGCCACCGGGAGGCTGAAGAACTCGGGGACGTAGCGCCCGCTGGAGGCGATCTCGTCGACCCTGGCCAGCGCGGCCGGGGACATCAGGGCGATCCAGAGGCCGCCGTCGGAGGCGAAGCTCTTCTGCGGCGCGAAGTAGTAGACGTCGAACTCGCTCGCCTCGACGGGCAGGCCGCCGGCGCCGGAGGTGGCGTCGACCAGCACGAGCGAGCCCTCCTCGCCCACGCGCCTGATCGGCATCGCGACGCCGGTCGAGGTCTCGTTGTGGGTGAGCGCGTAGACGTCGACGCCCTCCTCCAGGCGGGCCTCGGGGTGAGTGCCCACCTCCGACTTGATCACGGTCGGGTCGCCCAGCCACGGGGCCTTGGCCGCCACGGAGGCGAACTTCGAGGAGAACTCACCGAAGTGCAGGTGCTGGGACCTGTCACGGATCAGTCCGAAGGCGGCGATGTCCCAGAACGCGGTGGTGCCGCCGTTGCCCAGGACGACCTCGTACCCCGCGGGGAGGGAGAACAGCTCGGAAAGCCCCGCGCGAACGCGCCCGACCAGCGCCTTGACGGGCTTCTGGCGGTGAGAGGTGCCCAGGAGACTGGACCCGGAGGCCGCGAGAGCCGAGAGTTGCTCGGGGCGCACCTTCGAGGGCCCGCAGCCGAAACGGCCGTCGGCGGGCTTGATGTCAGAGGGAATCACGATGTCAGCCACCTGACCAGCCTACTGAGCCCGGGGATCGATCCAGGACGGGGTCCGGATTTCGAGACGAGCCGTTGAAGGGTTTTGGGCAGGGCGGGACGATCACGCGGGGTGTCGCGGGTTCTTCGGGGTCCTGGGCGCTCGACGGCGCTCGACACGCCCGGTGGGCTCCGGGGGCGCAGCCGGGTGCCGCGGGTTCCTCGGGGACCCGAGACCGGCAACGGCTGCCGCGCGAGACGTCGCGCGACAGCCGTACAGGAGGGGAACTTCAGAAGGGGTGGACGACCTCGGCGGCTCCGGGGACGTCCTGGACCGAGCGCTGGGACGGACCCACGTAGTCGGCGCTGGGGCGGACGAGCCTGCCCGTGCGCTTCTGTTCCAGGATGTGGGCGGCCCAGCCCGCGGTGCGCGCGCAGGTGAACATCGAGGTGAACATCGAGGAGGGGACCTTGGCGAAGTCCAGGATGACCGCCGCCCAGTACTCGACGTTGGTGGCGAGCACCCGGTCGGGCTTGCGGGCGTGCAGCTCTTCCAGCGCGGCCTTCTCCAGCGCCGCGGCGACCTCGTAACGCGGTGCGTCGAGCTCCTTGGCGGTGCGGCGGAGCACGCGTGCCCGGGGGTCCTCGGCACGGTAGACGCGATGACCGAAGCCCATGAGGCGCTGCCCCTTGTCGAGCTCCGACTGCACGTACTTTTTGGCGTCGCCGAGCTGCTCGACGCCCTCGATCATGTGCAGCACGCGCGCGGGCGCACCGCCGTGGAGCGGGCCGGACATGGCGCCGACCGCACCGCTCAGCGCCGCGGCGACATCGGCTCCGGTGGAGGCGATCACCCTGGCGGTGAAGGTGGAGGCGTTCATGCCGTGCTCGGCGGCGGACGTCCAGTAGGCGTCGATGGCCTTGACGTGCTTGGGGTCGGGCTCGCCCTGCCAACGGATCATGAACCGCTCGACGATGCTCTCCCCCTTGTCGACCTCGCTCTGGGGGACCATCGGCTTCCCCAGGCCGCGCGCGGACTGCGCGACGAAGCTCAGGGCGTTCACGCTGGCGCGGGCCAGGTCGGCGCGGGCCTGTTCGTCGTCGATGTCGTGCAGCGGCCTGAAACCGTACGCGGGGGCCAGCATGGCCAGCGCGCTCTGCACGTCGACGCGGATGTCACCGGAGTGGACAGGAATGGGGAAGGGCTCCGCCGGGGCCAGGCCCGGCTGGAACTTGTTGTCGACAAGCAGGCCCCACACGTGTCCGAAAGAGACGCGACCGACCAACTCTTCGATGTCGACGCCCCGGTAGCGAAGGGCGCCCCCTTCTTTGTCCGGTTCCGCGATCTCCGTCTCGAAAGCCACCACGCCTTCGAGCCCGGGTTTGAAGTCGGACATTCTCGGCTGCCTCCCTTTCTTGAAGTCAAAGCCTTGATGTCGAGATACCGGCGGGTCATATTCAACCCCCTGGGCCGAGGCGGTGTGCCGCCGGACCCGCCGGAACGCGATCGCCCCAGGTGGGGGGCACCGCGCGGGCTTCCTGCTCGGCACGGGAGAATACCTTCCCGTGGATGCCACATCGCGACCGCCTTCGATGGCGGGCCTTCGCCGCACGTACCAGGGACTGCCCCTGATCGAGGCAGATCTCGCCCCCGACCCCTTCTCCCAGTTCGCCCTCTGGTTCGGCGACGCCGTGGACGCCGGGCTTCCCGAACCGAACGCGACCGTGCTCGCGACCGCCTCGGCGGGTGGGCGGCCGACGGCCAGGACGGTTCTGCTCAAGGGCTACGACGAGAACGGGTTCGTCTTCTACACTAACTACGAGTCGCGCAAGGGCCGGGACATGGCGGAGAACCCGCGTGCCGCCCTGCTGTTCCCCTGGCACTCCATCCGTCGCCAGGTGCGGGTGGAGGGATCGGTGGTACGGCTGCCGCGCGAGGAGTCGGCCATCTATTTCAGGTCCCGGCCCTACGGGTCGCGGATCGGCGCGTGGGCGTCGAGGCAGTCGGCGGTCGTGCACTCCAGGGACGAGCTGGACGCCCGTTACGAGGAGTTGGCGGAGCGCTGGCCCGAGGATCCGCCCGTCCCCGATTTCTGGGGCGGGCTGCGCGTGGTGCCGTCCGAGGTGGAGTTCTGGCAAGGTCGCACCGACCGCATGCATGACCGCCTCCGTTACCGGCGCTCCGGCGCCACCTGGGTCGTCGAACGTCTGGCCCCCTGAACACCCTCCCCGCTTTGTGCTGATATATCCATGTATGTCGGTTAGAGGGGTGTCGGGGTGGGGTTCAGGGACTTCGTTGGTAGGCATGCGGCTGATACGCGCCCGCTCGCCATACCCGCCTACCGGAGGCTCTGGGCCGGTCAGGGTGTGTCGTTCATCGGCTTCCAGCTCACCTCGGTGGCCGTCAGCGCCCAGATCTACGACATCACGAAGTCGTCCTTCTGGGTCGGCATGCTCGGTCCGGCCAACCTGATCCCCCTGATCGTCTTCGGACTCTGGGGAGGCGCGATCGCCGACGCGGTCGACCGGCGCAGACTCCTCATCGTCGGCGCGCTGATCGCCTGGTCGGGGACGCTCGCGCTCCTCGTCCAGGCCGCACTGGGCTCGACGAGCGTCGGCCTGCTGCTGGCCACCGTGGCCGTGCACGCCACCGGCTTCGCCATCACCGGGCCGACCAGAGGCGCGATCATCCCCAGGCTGGTCCCCGTCGACCTGATCCCCGCGGCCAACACCCTCAACTTCCTGGCGGGCGGCCTCGGCACGGTCATCGGGCCACTGCTCGGCGGGGCGGTGCTCGCGCGAAGCGGCTTCGCCGCCGCCTACCTGATCGACGCGCTGCTGTTCGGCGCCGGTTTCTACGCCGCGCTGAGGCTGCCGAAACTCGAACCGATCGGAGAGGTGACCCGCCCGGGGCTGCGGTCGGTCGTGGACGGTCTGCGCTACATCTCCGGACATCCGGTCGTGCTGATGTCGTTCGTCGTCGACCTCATCGCCATGGCGTTCGCGCTGCCCAGGGCGCTGTTCCCGGAGATCGTGGACGAGCGGTTCGGCGGCTCTCTGATCGCGTTCGGCTGGCTGTCGGCCAGTATCGCGATCGGCTCGGTGCTCGGCGGCCTGCTGTCGGGCTGGGTGGGCCGGGTCCAGCGCCAGGGACTGGCGCTCACGTACGTGATCGCCGCATGGGGGCTCACCGTCGCCGCGGCGGGGCTCGCCGACCGGTTGTGGTTGATGGTCGCCCTGCTCGCGTTCGGCGGGGCCGCCGACCTGGTCTCCGCGGTGTGGCGGCAGACGATCCTGCAGACCCACGCGCCCGACGACATGCGCGGGAGGATGCAGGGGGTGTTCCTGGTGGTGGTCGCGGGAGGTCCCAGGCTGGGCGATCTGCGGGCCGGTGGCACCGCCTCGTGGTTCGGCGCCACGTGGGCGTGGGTGGGCGGCGGGGTCGCCTGCGCGGTGGCCGTGCTCGCGGTGGGGCTGGCCGTCCCGGCCTTCAGAAAATATCGCCCGCTCGCGCGCAGCGTTTGAGCAGCTAGGGAAGGATTTGGCGTCCTCGGGCGTTGCCCTTCTTTGTCATCGTGGGCTGTTCTCCCAATAGGGTCGTCTTCTCAGACTTCCGAGGTCCCGCGCCGCCCTCCCGGGAACACCGCGCGATGGACGTAGCATCGAGAGAGGACGGGAGGAACCTTGACCGCACACGGCCTGATCGACACGACGGAGATGTACCTTCGTACGATCTTCGAGCTGGAGGAGGAGGGCATCGTCCCCCTGCGCGCGCGTATCGCCGAGCGTCTCCAGCAGAGCGGTCCCACCGTCAGCCAGACGGTCGCCCGGATGGAGCGCGACGGCCTGGTTCGCGTCGAGGGCGACCGCCATCTGACCATGACCGATCTGGGACGCACCCTCGCGACCCGTGTCATGCGCAAACACCGCCTCGCGGAATGCCTGCTCACCCAGGTGATCGGTCTGCCCTGGGAAGAGGTGCACATCGAGGCGTGCCGCTGGGAGCACGTCATGTCCGAATCCGTGGAGGCCAGGCTCATCAGCCTGCTCAACAATCCCACGGAGGACCCGCACGGCAATCCGATCCCGGGCCTTGAGGAGCTCGGTGTCGTCGGCCATCCCGGGGGGAGGCTGGAGTCGCTGCCGTCGATGGCCGCGATGGCCGGACCCAGAGATATACCCGTTGTCGTGCGGCGAATTAGCGAACAAGTGCAAAGCGATCCGGCTGTGATGCTTAAACTCAAGCAAGTCGGGATACAACCCGGACGCGAGGTGACGCTCGCGGCGAGCGACGACGGTGTGCGGGTGACAGGTGACGACGAGGCGGACAATTTTCTTGCGGATCTCCCGCGAGAGATTGCCGCGCACGTTTTCGTCTCCACACGCTGACCGAGGCCCCCTAGCTCGGTTGGATCCCGTTCGGGAGTCCCTCCGCTCCCAGGCCGAGACTGCAGGAGCAACCGTGGTTCGCTTTGCACACACCCGCCCACGAGGGGCGGTCACCGGATGAAGCGGTGGGGGGATGTTTCCCAGGACGCCGCTGATCACCTCACGGCCGGCTCCGTCCTGGATCTCGCCGAGATGGCGGTGGTGGTCACCGACAGGTTCAGCAACCTTCTCTACTGGAACCCGTTCGCGGAGAGGCTGTTCGGGCGCCCCGGCACCTCGGGGCCCCGTGACCAGTCGCTCTCCCTGGGCATCATGGAGAAGGACCACCCGCTCGCCGTCGAGCTCTCCAAGCACGTCCTCAAGGGCGGCGTCTGGGAGGGCACGTTCGACGTCAGGCGCGGTGACGGGACGATCATCTACGTACGGGCACAGGCCGTGCCGCTGCGGCATCCCTCGGGAGCGGTGACGGGCATCGTCATCACCGCCCGCGAGGCGATGCGCAGCAACGAGCGGGAGAAGGACCGCTTCGGCCTGCTGGAGCGGATCGGCGAGCGCCTCGCCGGATCGCTCTACGTCGAGGAGACGCTCAAGCGCGTCGCGGAGATGCTCGTCCCGCAGTTCGCCGACCACTGCTTCATCGAGTTGGTGGAGGAGGGGCGGCTCACCCGGAGGGTCTCCACCCACGTCCAGGGCTGGAGCCCGCCGCCCAACACCTGGGCGCCGCTCGGGGCGGAGATCCACTACCCGGTGGGGCACTACGCCGAGATCGCGCTGCGCCGCCAGGAGACGATCCTCGTCGAGGACTTCTCCCAGACCAACTATCCCAGTCCGGGCGAGGCCAACACCCGCCTCGCCGCCGAGATCGGCATGACCTCGGCCATCGTCGCGCCGCTGTGCGTGCGCGGAGAGACCCTCGGGCTCATCTATCTGGGGTTGTCCAACCTGACCGACCGGCGCAGCCCGCACTACGACGCCTTCGACCGCGACTTCGTGGGGGCCATCGCCACCAGGGTCGCCCTCGCCGTCGACAACGCCCTGCTGTTCGAGGAGGAGCGGCACACCGCGGAGTCCTTCCAGAAGCACCTGCTGCCCCGCGCGCTGCCGCAGCTCGACGGGCTGGAGATCGCGGTCCGCTACTTCCCCGCCGCCCCCCTGGCCAGCCACGGGCAGGGCATCCAGACTCAGGTCGGCGGCGACTGGTACGACGTCATCCCGCTCTCGGCGGGCCGGGTCGGCATCGTCATCGGCGACGTCGAGGGCCGGGGCGCCAAGGCCGCGGCGGTGATGGGACAGCTGCGGGCGGCCCTGCGGGCGTTCGCCCAGGACGACAAGCCGCCCGCGGAGATCCTCGCCAGGCTCGACGAGTGGACGCGCATCATCGCGACCCCCGAGCAGGACGAGAGCGGCGCCGACATCAGCGTCCCGCCCATCGTCACCTGCCAGTACCTCGTGTACGACGCCTGGTCGCGGCAGCTGTCGTTCGCCAACGCCGGTCACGCCCCTCCGCTGCTGCTGATCGGCGGCACCTGCACCGAGCTGGACATCCGCGAGGTCGGCCAGCCGCTGGGAGTGCGGGCGAAGGGCATGCACGCCGACCTGGTCTACAAGGAGGAGACGCGGACGCTGCCCCCCGGGGCCTCGTTGCTCCTCTACACCGACGGGCTCGTCGACCGCCGCCCCATCCGCGACGCCGACGGCAGGCCGCCCAACGTCGAGGAGGCGCTGGCGCAGCTCTGCGGCAAGCTCATCAAGATCGGTGACGCCTCCGTCGAGGAGATCGCCGACGCCGCCACCGTCGCGGTGCCCGGTGAGATCGACGACGACATGGCCATCCTCGTACTCAGGTCCGCCTCCGAGGACCTGGCCGTCGAGGAGCGCACCTTCCCCGCTCAGCCGATCATGGTCGGGGAGGCGCGCCGGATGGCCTCGGAGGCGTTCATCGGCTGGAACGTCCCCGAGGAGCGCGCCGAGCTCGCCTGCCTGCTCGTCTCCGAGGTCGTCACCAACGTCGTGCTGCACGCCGCCACCGCCAGCATCCCGCGCAGGGAGCTGACGATGGACGGCCCCCCGCTGCCGTTCGACGAGTCCTGGGACGTTCCCGGCTTCGAAGACGAGATCGTCAACGAGAAGGAGTTCACGCTCAGGATCCGCCGGGGCAGGGAGTCCGTCTGGGTCGAGGTCTTCGACCAGGATCTTCGGCTGCCACGCATCCGCAGCGCGGGGGAGAACGACGAGGGCGGGCGAGGTCTCTACCTCGTCGACCAGCTCGCCAGGCGCTGGGGCTCCCGTCCCACCAAGGAGGGCAAGGCCGTCTGGTTCGAGATCCCCACCAGGTCGCGCTGAGCCGCAGGCGGCACGACTGGCACCCGTTCCCGATCGATGGTTGACTCGGGGGCATGGAGCTGGCGTTCGAACGGCGCGGGACAGGTCCTCCCCTCGTCCTGCTGCACGGCATCGGGCATCACTGGCAGGCATGGTTGCCGGTGCTCGACAGACTCGCCGCCGAACGTGACGTGATCGCGGTCGACTTTCCCGGTTTCGGCATCTCGCCGCCGCTGCCGCCCGGCACGCCGTACACGGCGGAAAGCCTGGCGGACGCGATCGAGTCCTTCTTCGATGTGCTCGGCCTGCGCGACCCTCATGTGGCGGGTAGTTCCCTGGGGGGTTACGTCGCTCTCGAACTCGCCTCGCGCGGGGTGGTCCGTTCGGCCACCGCGCTCTCTCCGGCCGGATTCTGGAACCGCAGCGAGCTCATGTACGCGCGAGCCGTCCTCCGCGCCGGCCGGGCCTCGGTTCGCCACCTTTCTCCGCAGCGAGCCGCCCTCGTGGAAGATCCGCTGGGACGCCTTCTCTGCGCCGGTGTGCTGGTCGCCCATCCCCGAAGGGTCTCGTCCGAGGCGCTGCTCGCCGGGTTCCAGGCACTGGGGGACGCCTCCGGTTTCGACGAGACCCTCGCCTCGTTCGCGGGGCTGATGCCTCCCGCGCCGCCGAAGGCGCCGGTCACGATCGCCTGGGGCGAGCGCGACCGGCTGCTTCCGCGCCGGCAGGCCATCCGCGCGGCCAGATGGTCGGGGCAGCGGGTGAAGCTGCTCAAGGGGTGCGGACACCTGCCGATGACCGACGACCCCGAGCTGGTCGCGAGCGTGCTGCTGGAGGGCTCCCGGTAGGCGGGGCTTTTTCGCGGATTCACGGCTCGGGAGGGCGTCGTCCGGGGCCGGAGGGAGGGGTCAGCGGACGGTCTGTCCCCAGATGGCGAGCATCGCGATGACGAACACGGCCATGACGCCGATGTACGCGACCGGGCCGAGCCGGAAGGCACGCCGCACCCGGTTCAGGCCCCAGGCGAACAGGAACGCCAGGAAGATCAGCAGAATCAGTCCGCTGTCCATCGTCACCACCTCGGGGGAGTCTCCATTGACCAGTATGCGGCGCCGAAGCCGTCTTCGCGGTTGGTAAACGCAATCCCCGACCCATGGGATCGTTACCTTTCGTGAACAGGACCTCGAAGGCAACGTGTGCCCTGCTGGTGGCAGCCCTGGCCGCAGCCCTTTCCGCGTGTTCCGGTGGGAGCGGAGCCTCCGGCGCGCCGGCGACCGCCACCGTTACCGTGACCGCCTCGGTCACTCCGTCTCCCGTGGCCTCCGCCACGCTCTCCCCTTCCCTCACGCCGACCCCGGCCGCCTCCGCGTCGACGGAGCCCGACGATCCCGTCGCGGCGTCGCCGTCCGTGAGCGTTCCCGGGAGCCGGGACGTCGACGCCACGATAAGAGGGAAGATCGCCCTGCGCGGGGTGGACGGGATCACCGTGACCGCGGAGAGCGACCGGGAGGTGAAGGCCCTCCTGCTGCCGTTCACGGTCGTGCGCGACGCGCGGGGGCTGGTCTGCAGGGAGGGGCAGGCCCCGTACAGCTGCTCGATGGAGCAGTTGCAGGCGGCGATCAAGAAGAGGGGCGCGCTGTTCGCCAAGGTGACGATCAAGGACGGGGTGGCCACCCAGGTCGAGGACATCACCGAGGGGTGAGGGGCCCGGCCGGTCACGGGAGCCGCCGCCCCGCGAGGGCGTGGACGGCGGCTCTTCGCGGGACGTTCCGGGGTTCTCAGGAGCCGGGTGTCCTTGAGCGGGAGTGGCCCGTGAGCGGCAAGAGCCGGTCCTGGAGCGTCTTCCCGCGTCGGGCCTCACCTCTTCCCGCGTCGGGCCTCACCTTCATGGCCGAAGCGAGGGGTCCGCGCCCGGCGCCTCCGGCCGGGCTCCGAGGCCGGTCTCAGAAGCCGAAGGAGCGACCGATGATCTCCTTCATGATCTCGGTGGTGCCGCCGTAGATGGTCTGGACGCGGCTGTCCATCCAGGCCTTGGCGACGGGGTACTCCATCATGTAGCCGTAGCCGCCGTGCAGCTGGAGGCAGCGGTCGATGACCTTGGTCTGCAGCTCCGTGGTCCACCACTTCGCCTTGGCGGCGTCCACGGCGGTGAGTTCCCCCGCGTTGAGGGCGAGGATGCACCTGTCCACATAGAGGCGGGCGATGTCCACCTCGGTGTCCAGCTCGGCCAGCACGAAACGGGTGTTCTGGAAGCCGCCGATGCTCCGGCCGAAGGCCGTCCGGTTCTTGCAGTACTCGATCGTCGTCCGCAGGACCGTCTCCGCCGCCGCCACCGCCATCACCGCGATCGAGAGGCGTTCCTGCGGCAGGTTGGCCATGAGCTGGAAGAAGCCCTGCCCTTCCTGCGGGCCCAGCAGGTTGGCCGCGGGGACCCGGACGTTGTCGAAGAACAGCTCCGCCGTGTCCTGGGCGTGCATGCCGATCTTCTCCAGGTTGCGGCCCCTGCTGAAGCCCTCCATGCCCCGCTCGACGACGAGCAGGGAGATGCCCCGCGCGCCCGCGTCCGGGTCGGTCTTCGCCACGACGACGACCAGGTCCGAGTTGATGCCGTTGGTGATGAAGGTCTTCTGGCCGTTGACCACGTAGTGGTCGCCGTCGCGTACGGCGGTCGTCCTGATGCCCTGCAGGTCGCTGCCCGCGCCGGGCTCGCTCATCGCGACCGCCGTGATCAGCTCGCCGGAGGCGAACCCGGGCAGCCAGCGGGCCTTCTGCTCGTCGTTGGTGAGGTCCACGAAGTACGGGGCCATCACGTCGTTGTGCAGCGAGTAGCCCAGGCCGGTCGCGCCGATCGCCATCACCTCCTCGACGATCACGGCGTTGTAGCGGAAGTCCGTGATTCCCGCACCGCCGTACTCCTCGGGCACCCCGAAGCCGAACATCCCGATCTCTCCGGCCCTCTTCCACACCTCGCGCGGGACGATGCCGTCCTTCTCCCACTGATCGTGGTGGGGCGCGACCTCGCGGGCCAGGAACTCGCGCACGGTCTCTCGGAAGAGCCGGTGCTCCTCCTCGAAGAGGTCTCGCTGCATGGTGTGCCTCCTTGGGACTCGTGACGACTCGCGACGGCTCGTGATACAGAATACAATTCTGTTACTAGCAGGTACAGCCGATATCGCGCTGTTAGCGTGGCTTGCTGTGGTATGTAGAGGTATATCCAGATCACAAGTACGCCACGGTCTTCGAATCCACCCACGATCTCGCTGCGCCGAAGATGGTTCAAACCGTACGATCTACCCTCGGTGTGCTATGGGTATGCCTGTTGACGGCAGCCTTCGTGATCGGAGTATGTGGTGGTTCGGTGGCGATCTGGGCTCCGTAGGTCCCTCGCGGTTTCGGCCCTGTGCCTTTTCGGTGGCGCGCTCGTCGCACTGCCCTCCGGCGCCTCCGGTGCGTCCGGCAGCGGCATCGCCGAACTCGTGGTCGACTACAGCTGCACCGGGGGGATCGCCCTGGGAGGCAGCACGGTGAACCTCCGGACCAAGGTGTCGATTCCCACGACGCTCACCGTCGGGGAGCCGCTCAACATCGGCTGGGACCTCAACTACAAGAACGGCGACCCGGCCAGGTTCGGCTCGCCGGACTACTTCGGTCCCGGAGGCAAGGTCCTGGTCACCGGGAACGTGCAGATGTCCGGGAGCTGGATCGGCGTCCTGCAGCCGAAGGGTGTCGTCGACCAGCCGGGCAAGCTGCAGCCGGGCAGCATCCTGAAACTCCCCGAGGGGATCTCCGACGCCGCCCACACCGACCAGCCGGGCACGCTCAAGGTCTCTCCCCGGAAGCTGTTCGTGGACTTCATGCCCCCGGCCGGCGAGGTCATGGTCAACAACGACGACCCCCGGGTGAAGTATCACGCGGCGGCCGACTGGTACGAGCTGAACGACGAGGCGCTCAGCATCGGCGACTACGGCCGAGACCTGCACCGCACCGACAAGGTGAACTCCTTCGCCACCTTCACGTTCACCGGTACCGGGATCGAGTACGTCGCCCGGCGCAGCATCGAGGCGGGGCAGGTCGGCTTCAAGATCGACGGCCAGGACGCCACGCCGGCCTCCATCGACGCCTCGAAGGACGCCAACGGCACGCCGACGAACGCCGCGCACCGGGGCGGGCTCACGCTGTGGAGGTTCAACGGCCTCAAGTACGGCGAGCACACCCTCCAGGTCACGAACCTGGAGGACGGGAAGTTCGCGCAGGTCGACGCCTTCCGGGTGATCACGAGGGAGTTGCAGAACCCGCCGGCCGACTACCGGGCCACGTGCACGCTCGTCAGCGCGCCGGTCTCGGTGGACGTCACGATCTCCGAGCGGGGCGTGTCCCCCTCGCCCAGCGTGACGGGCTCCCCGGACCCCAGCGTCACCCCCAGCACTACGCCCACGGGCAGCCCCACGGCCACCCCGACGAGCACCCCGACGGGCACGGCCACCCCCACCCCGACGAACACTCAGACCGGGGCCGGCAACCAGACGCCCGGGCCGAACAGCACCACCAGGAGCACCACCACCTCCACGCCCAAGCCGACCCTCACCGTGACCGCCACCGTCACCCCCACCAGGGCCACCCCCACCGCGCCGCAGGTGATCATCACGCCCAGCGGCGGGGCGCAGACGGGTGAGGCTCCCGAGGGTGGCTCCGGGCTGGGGCTGCTCAGCGCGGGAACGGCGATGGTGACGGGAAGCGCGCTGGGCGGTGTGGCCTTGATGAGGCGGCGGGCGGCACACGCGCGCGGCCAGAGGGACAGCTGAAGGAGACGCCGGATGTATCAAGGACCTGGTCAGGGCGGTCCCGACCCCTATCACGGCACCGGCCCCGCTCCCAAGCCCAAGGGGAGCATGCTGATGGCCGGGCTCCTCGTGGCGGGATCGCTCGGCGGGGTGGCCGCGATCATGGCGGGGCTGCTCGCCTACCTGCCCCCCGCGGTGGAGGACGCGCCGTACGGGCCGCCCGTGCCGCAGGCGGCGGACAGCAACATCCAGATCCAGGAGGTCCCGGCCGCCGGCCAGCAGCCGGTGGGAGTGGTGCCCTCCTCGGTGGGACCGGGCGGGCTGGACGCCCCGCTCACGGCCGCCGCGCCCACGGCGGCGCCGCCACTGCCGGTGACCATGCCTCCGGAGCCGCTGAAGAGCGACGGCGTGCAGCCCCGGCGGATCGCCATCCCGAAGATCGGCGTGCTCGCCCCGCTGATGGCGCTCGGCGTCGACTCCAAACGGGAGATCCAGACACCTCCGCTGAGCAGGCCCAACCAGGCGGGCTGGTACAAGCACGGCCCGATCCCCGGGCAGCAGGGGCCCTCGGTGGTCCTCGGGCACGTGAACACCAAGAAGGGCGCCGCCGTCTTCAGCCGGTTGAAGGAGATCAGCCGAGGGGACAAGATCAAGGTCTCCCGGTCCGACGGAAGTCTCGCGGAGTTCACGGTCGACGGTGTGGAACAGGTCAGCAAGACGGCCTTCCCGTCCAAGCGGGTCTACGGCAACACCGGTGAGGCGACGCTGCGGCTGATCACCTGCGGCGGTGTCTACAACCGTGCGACCGGCCACTACACCGACAACATCATCGTCTACGCGACCCTGTCGAAGACCCGGCGCGCCTGAGTCCACCGTGTCCGGCCCGCGGTCCGGGTGCGGTGTTTCCCCGGTCGGGTGCGATACGCCGCGAATCCGCGGGTCGCGACGTTCTCGCCGCTCGTTAGCCTCCCCGCCGATCCGGGTAGGAAGTTCTTCGATAAAAGGCATCCCCCCGAATGATCAGAAGGCGGGGGTGTGTCCAGGTGAGCATCGTGCGGGCCGGGGTCGTAGCCGTACTCATAGGGGTGGCCGCTCTTGGCGCGGTACAACACCCGAAGGGGCACGATCGACACACGGGGTGGGGCGGCAAACGTTTCGCGCATTCGACGCCGAAGCACGCCGGGGGCTGGACGACCAAGAACTGGGGCAACGGCGGGCGGACGGCCGAACGTTCGAGGACGACCGTCGAACGCAAGGGAAACTGGGGATTCGGGCGGCCGGGACACTCCGGCGGCGGACGGCACAGGGCGTGGGAGACAGGGCGGCGATATCCGGGGTGGAAACACCAGGGTGATCGCGGTTTCTGGCGTCGGGGCCCGGAGGGCGAACGCGGCGAGGGGCGAGGGTTCGGGAGTCGCGGCGTCCGGGACTCCCCGCGGTCGGACCCGGACGCCGAGGGCGGTGACGACCGGGACCGTGAGCGACCGGGGGCGTGGGAGTCTCGGCGTCGAGGTCCGCGGGCCGGGTGGCGAGAGGGTCATGGGGCCGGACGGCAGGGGGCGGGTGCCTGGCGGCACAGGGGCCGGGAGCCGGGACGACCGGTGTGGGCCGGGGACGGCGTGAGGCGGCATCGGCACAGGGACGGGTATCGGCAGGGGCGGTGGGACGGGTCACGGGGCGAGTGGTGATCCGAGGTCGGGGCCCGGAAGTCCGATCCGCCGACCGGCCCGCGTTTCTCTTCGCCGAAGAGTGAGTGATCAGTCGCTCACTCTTTTTTTGTGGACAGCAATATCGGGATATATGTGGTGAAATGTCGCATGAAGTGGTCATGTGCTGTTATCTCGGCTAGAAATCACTTCTGATCGTTAATTGCATCTCCAGTCCGGGTATAGCCGCTTATGCGGATGTGTCCCCCTGCTGAACCGGAGCGGGGGGTGTACGCGGGTGAACAAGGCGCGGGCCGGTGTGCTGGCCGTATTCATAGGGATGACCGTGATCGGAGCCCTTCACCACGTCGATTCGACGGGCAGGCGGTCCGTGAGCCCCGCGGCCTGGCGATCCGGTGACTCGGTGGCCGACCGGCCCGCGAACTCCGAGAGTTCCGCGGACGGGAGTTCCGCGAACGGACGGTTCGCGACCTCTCCGGCGAACCCGGAGGCACGGCATTTCGGCCGTCACGAAGTCGCGCCGATCATCATCGCGCATCGCGGCGCCAGTGCCTTCCGGCCCGAGCACACGCTTCTCGCCTACGCGGTCGCCATCTCGATGGGCGCCGACTACATCGAGCCGGACCTCGTCTCGACCAAGGACCACGTGCTGGTCGCCCGGCATGAGAACGAGCTCTCGGCGACCACCGACATCGCCGGACATCCCGAGTTCGCCGACCGCAGGACCTCCAAGGTCATCAACGGCATCCGGCACACGGGCTGGTTCACCGAGGACTTCACCCTGGAGGAGTTGCGTACCCTCCGTGCCAGGGAGCGCTTCGCCACGGAGCGGCGGGAGAACACCGCGTACGACGGGATGGAGCGCATCCCGACGCTCGACGAGGTGGTCCAGCTGGCGCGCAAACACGGGGTGGGTGTCTACGCGGAGACCAAGTTCCCCACCTACTTCGCCTCGATCGGGCTGCCCCTGGAGGAGCCTCTCCTGGAGACCTTCGCGCGCTACGGATGGGACGACGAGCGGGACCCGGTGTTCATCCAGTCCTTCGAGGCGGGGAATCTCAGGCGGCTGCGTTCCCTCACCCGGCTGCGGCTCATCCAGTTCGTCGGCGCGACCGGCGCCCCGTACGACCTCGCGAGCGCGGGTGACCCGCTCACCTACGACGACATGGTCACCCCGGCGGGACTGCGGGAGGTCGCCAAGTACGCCGACGGCATCGGTCTGGTCACCAAGCGGATCGGTTCCGCGGGTCTCAGCGGGAGATCGGTGTCACCCGCCACGCTCGTCGGGAACGCCCAGCGGGAAGGGCTCCTCGTCCACGCCACGACGGTTCGCAGGTTCGCGCGGCTTCGGGCGGATCTCGGGAGCGGCGCCTCCGGCGGGCGCGCCGCCGAAGGGGTGAAAAGGTGGCTGCAGCGCCTGTACCGGCTCAACGTGGACGGAGTCATCGCCGACGACCCCGGGCTGGCACGCGCCATACGGGACCAGCTGCGCGGCGGAGGCTGACGCGCGGCCGGCCGGGTGCCGGGGCCGGCGTACCGGTCGGATGGCGCGGTGCCGCCGGTATCCGGCGGGGGCCCGCACGCGACAGGTCGGGTGCCGCGTGGTGTCGCCGGGTGCCGACGCGCGGGTCGGGTCGCCCGCTGCGGTCTTCCGTCAGCCGGTGCGCATGGCCGTCCGTACCCGGTCAAGAGTGATCGGCAGGTCGCGCTGCCGGAAGCCGGTCGCGTGGAAGACGGCGTTCGCGATCGCCGCGGCGGTGCCGACGATCCCCAGCTCGCCGATTCCCTTCACACCGACCGGGTTGAGCTCGTCGTCCTGCTCGTCGATCCAGTGGGCCTCGATCCCGCGGACGTCGGCGTTCGCCGCGATGTGGTACCCGGCCAGGTCGTGGTTGACGAAGTCACCGAACCGGGGGTCCATTCGCAGGGCCTCGTGCAGGGCCATGGAGATCCCCATCGTCATGGCGCCCAGGAACTGTGAGCGCGCCGTCCTGGCGTTCACGATCCGGCCGGCCGCGAAGACTCCCAGCAGCCGCTCGACACGGACCTGTCCGCTGTCGACGTTCACGCTGACCTCGGCGAACTGTGCCCCGAACGAGTGGCGTGAGAGGCGCTTGGCGGCGGCGAGATCCTCGGTGGTGTCCGCTCGCACCTCCAGTCCCTCGGGAGGGAGGACGCCGGACCGCTCGTCGAGTTCCTTCACCAGCGCACGGCACGCCTTGCTCACCGCCCAGCTCCACGAGGAGGTGCCCATGGAGCCCCCGGCGACCGGCGCGGGACCGAAGACGCTGCGGCCCACCCGCACCGTGACCAGGTCCATCGGCACGCCGAGTTCGTCGGCGGCCACCTGGGTCAGCGCGGTGCGGGCACCGGTGCCGATGTCGGCCGCGGCGATCTCGATCACGAACCTGCCGGTGGGCTGGGCGTAGGCGGTCGCGGTGGAGGCCATGGTGAAGACGGGGTAGGTCGACGACGCGACGCCGGTGCCGAGGAGCCGGTCGCCTTTCTCGCGGACGCCGGGCGTGGGGTCGCGCCCGGCCCAGCCGAAGCGCGCCGCACCCTCACGCAGGCAGGCGACCAGGTTGCGGCTGCTGAACGGGAGTCCCGACTCGGGGTCGGCCGAAGGCTCGTTGACGATCCGCAGTTGGACGGGGTCCATCCCGAGTGCGTACGCCAGCTCGTCCATCGCCGACTCCAGGGCGAACATCCCCGGCGCCTCACCGGGGGCACGCATCCACGAGGGGGTCGGCACGTCCAGCCGCAGCAGCCGGTGAGCGGTGTGGCTGCTGGGCGCCGCGTACATCACACGGCTGGCCGCGACCGTCTGCTCGGTGTACTCGACGAGCTTCGAACTCTGCTGGAGCGCTTCGTGCCACACCGCGGTCAGCCTGCCGTCCCGCTCGGCTCCCAGGCGTACCCGCTGCACGGTGGGCGTCCGGTAGCTGACGAGCGCGAACATCTGCTGCCGGGTCATCGCCACCTTGACCGGTCGTCCCACGGCGCGCGCGGCCAGCGCCGCCAGCACGGTCGGCGGGCGGGTCGCCGCCTTCGACCCGAAACCGCCGCCGATGTGGTCGGCGACGACGCTCACCGCGCTCTCGGGAAGACCGAACAGCCGGGCGATCGTGGTCGCCGACTTCCACGGTGCCTGGTCGGCGTTGTAGAGCGTGAGGGTCTCGCCCTCCCAGAACGCGATCGTGGCGTGCGGCTCGATCGGACTGGCGTGCTCGGTCGGGGTCGTGTAGACGGCGTCCACGCGGACCGGCGCCGACGCGAGGGCGCTCTCGGCGTCACCCCGGTCGACCGTCCCCGCGAGGCCCGCGTTGACCGTCTCAGGAGAGAAGATGCGCGGGTCGCCGGGATCCAGTTCGACGTCGTACTCCTCGTCCTCCTCGTAGTCCACGCGCACCGCCGACGCCGCCTCGCGGGCGCCCTCCAGGGTGGTCGCGACCACGGCGGCGACGATCTGTCCCCGGTAGGCGACGTCGGCCGACTGCAGAACGGCCAGCTCGGCGTCCTGCGCGGGACGCAGCCGAAAGACGTTGCCACTGTCCAGTACGGCGATCACCCCGGGCAGGGCGAGCGCTGCGGCGCCGTCGACGGAGCGCACCCGCCCTCGGACGATCGTGGACTGCACCGGCCAGACGTAGACGGCGTTCGGTACGGGGTACTCGTACGCGTAACGGGCCGCGCCGGTGACCTTGTCGCGTCCCTCGATCCTGGCCGGTGCCCCGCCCACCACCTTGTCGAGAGTGGTCATCCCCGCTCCTCCCGTGTGAGGCTCCCCGCGGACCCCGCCGGTCTCGTGAGATCGCGCACGCTCGCCGCGATCAGGTCGCCGGCGAGGTCGATCTTGAACTCGTTCCCGGGGAGGGGACTCGCCGCCGCGAACTCCGCCTCCGCCGCGGCGAGCAGCAGTGCCCTGGTCGGCCGGTGGCCGGTCAGCATCCCCTCGGCCTCCCTGGCCCGCCACGGCACGGGGGCCACCCCGCCCAGCGCGAGCCGGATCTCCCGCAGTGACCCGCCGGCCTCCGTCGCGACCACCGCCGCGATCGAGACCACCGCGAACGCGTAGGACCAGCGGTCGCGGACCTTGCGGTACAGCATGACCGCGCCGTCCGGGGGCGGCGGCAACTCGACCCCGGTGATCAGGTCGCCGGGGCCGAGCACGGTCTCCCGGTCGGGGGTGTCGCCGGGCAGCAGGTAGAAGCGGGAGAGCGGCACCGCCCGCTCCTCGCCCCCCGCGAGTCTGATGTGCACCACGGCGTCGAGGGCGGCCATCGCCACCGCCATGTCGGAGGGGTGGGTGGCCACGCACGCGACGGAGGTGCCGATCACCCCCAGGTCGCGGTGGTCGGTATCGCCGATCGCCGAACAGCCGGTGTCCCGTTCGCGCTTGTTGCACGGCTTGGTGATGTCCTGGAAGTACGGGCAGCGCGTGCGTTGCAGCAGGTTACCGCCGGTGGTGGCCATCGACCGCAGCTGCCCCGAGGCCCCGGCCAGCACCGCCTGGGAGACGGCGGGGAAACGTTCCCTGATGCCCCGGTCGCCGGACAGATCGCTGTTGCGCACCATCGCCCCGATGAGCACACTCCCGTCGGCCCGGTGCTCGATCCGGTCGTACGGCAGCCGCGTGACGTCCACCAGCGTCG
Organism: Streptosporangium sp. NPDC000563; assembly: GCF_040299985.1. Lineage (NCBI taxonomy): Bacteria > Bacillati > Actinomycetota > Actinomycetes > Streptosporangiales > Streptosporangiaceae > Streptosporangium > Streptosporangium sp. NPDC000563. Next base: position 1,547,817 of record NZ_JBEPDA010000001.1, read on the forward strand.
CGGGCCTCGCCACGCCGAGCTTCATCAGGTCCACGAGGTTGGTGCCGCCGGCGAGGAACATCGCGTCGGTGCCGTCCAGGAGGGCGGTGACGGCGGCGTCGGGGTCGGTGACGCGCTCGTAGGTGAAGGGTCTCATCGCGTGCCCTCGGGGTTCCGCCCGGTGAGAACCGGCTCCCGGTTCTCACCGCCGGCCACGTCGAGGACGGCTTCGACGATTCCGGCGTACGCTCCGCAGCGGCAGAGGTTGCCGCTCATCCGCTCGCGGACCTCCTCGGCGTCCAGGTCGCGGCCGGAGGCGACACCGGCGGCGACGTCCTCGGTGACATGGCTCGGCCAGCCCTGTTCCGCCTCGCCGAGCGCGCCGATGGCGGAGCAGATCTGGCCCGGTGTGCAGTAGCCGCACTGGAAACCGTCCTGGTCGAGGAACGCCTGCTGTACGGGGTGCAGATCACTCCCGGGGGCGAGGGCGGCCACCCCCTCGATGGTGACGATCTCCTGCCCGGCGACCGCGACGGCGAGCGTGAGGCAACTGTTCACCCGGCGGCCGTCCAGCAGGACCGTGCATGCCCCGCACTGCCCGTGGTCGCACCCCTTCTTCGTCCCGGTCAGTCCGAGACGCTCCCGTAGCGCGTCCAGGAGGGTCACCCGGTTGTCCAGGAAGACGGGGTGGTCGGCACCGTTGATACGCAGCGTGATATCGCTGCCGAACGCTTCGACTGCCATGCGTTTATCCTGTCAATTCCCTGATGAGGGGCGGATTTCCTGCCAATCTGAAATTCTCAAAGAAGCGGCAATCCTGTCGGTTCGAGAATCACCGGGGAGCCAAAGAGGGGCCAAGATCGGCGCCGATCCCGTTCGGGCCCCCCGAGATCGGGTGACGTCGGCGGATCAGCCCGCTCGTCTGTCGGCGGCCATCGCCGACACGGTGGCCTCGCGCCGCCGGATCCGCTGTTGCCCCCGGTCCAGGATCACGGCGAGAACGAGCACGACCCCCTTCACGATGATCTGCCAGAACGTCGACACGCCCACGAGCACCATGCCGTCGGAGAGGAGACCGATGGCGAGGGCTCCGATGAGGGTGCCTCGCACCGTGCCGCGCCCGCCGCTCAGCGCGGCGCCGCCGAGGATCACCGCGGTGATCGCGTTGAGCTCGTACATCTCACCGGCGAGCGGTGACGCCGAGGTGAGCTCCGAGGCGATGATCAGGCCCGCGAGCGCGGCGCAGGCGCCGGAGATCACGTACACGGCTGTCTTGACGTACCTGATCGGGACCCCGGAGAGCTCCGCGGCACGCTCGTTGCCGCCCGTGGCGTACAGCCATCGCCCGAACGGCGTCCTGCCGAGCACGAGCGTGACGGCGACGGCGAGGAAGATCATGATCCACAGGCCCGTCGGGAGGCCGAGCACGCGCCCGTTGCCGAGAACGTGGAAACCGGTGTTGCCGAGCCCGGGGTCGCCGCCCAGATCGGGGTAGGTCGAGCCGTTGGAGATCAGCAGCGCGATTCCCCGCGCCACGTACAGCATGCCGAACGTCGCGATGAACGGCGCCACGTCGAAGCGGGTGATGACGATGCCGTTCACCAGGCCGACGAGCATGCCGACCATGACGCAGAGCACGATCACCCCCCAGACGGGCGGGTAGGCGACCACGTCGGCGAACCCGAGACCGAGCCCTCCGAGCAACTCGCCGGCGACGACCCCGGAGAGCCCGGCGATCGAGCCCACCGACAGGTCGATGCCGCCCTTGACGACGACGAGCAGCATGCCGAGCGCGATGATCGCGGTGATCGCGACGTGCTTGGTCATCGTGACGAGGTTCGGCACCGTGAGGAAGGAGTCGGACAGCAGGCCGAAGACCGCCACCACGGCCGCGAGGGCGATGAACGCCCGTAACTCGAACAGGTTGTTCACCAGCGACAAGCGGCGTGCCTCGGCCGTGACCGCCTCGGGCGGGGGGTGGTCCGCGGACGTCGACGGGGGAGACGTTTCCCGAGACGTCACTCCGCCGTCTCCTCGCCCGTGCCGACGGTGGTGCCGTCCGCCACCCTCATCAGCTCCTCTCTGGCCGTCTCGCCGCGCCGGAACTCACCGGCGAGGACGCCGCGGGCGAGCACCAGCAACCGGTCGGGGACGCGCAGGGCCTCCTCGGCGTCCGACGTGCTGAAGACGACGGCCAGGCCGCGCTCCGCGTGTGCCGCGAGGAGTTCGAAGATCTCCGCCCTGGCGTCGGTGCCGACGCCGCGCGAGGGCTCGTCCAGCAGGAGCACCCGAGGGGCGGTCAGCAGAGCCCTGCCGATGATCACCTTCTGCTGGTCACCACCGCTCAGGGACGCGACGGACGCCCCCGTGTCCTCCCGCCCGACGTCGATGTCGGTGATCATCCGGTCGACGACCTCCCGTTCGCGGGCACGGGAGAAGAACAACCGGTGGACGAACGTGCCCAGCCGGGCCAGGGAGAGGTTCTCCCCGACCGACATCGTCGGGACGAGGCCGTCGCGCCACCGGTTCTCGGGGACCAGGGCCACGCCCCGGGCGATGCGGTCGCGGATCCCCGCGTGTTCCAGCGGGACGCCACAGAGCAGGATCTCGCCCGACTGCGAGGGGATCAGGCCGGCGAGCGCCTCCAGCAACTCGGTGCGGCCGGAGCCCGTCAGGCCGTAGATCCCCACGATCTCGCCCTCCCTGACGGTGAGGGAGAGGTCGTCGATCGCGAGACGGCCGGGATTGACCGGGTCGGCCACCACGAGGCCGCGCAGGCTCAGCACCTCCTGCCCGCTGACCGGCGCGTGGTACGGGAAAAGGTCGTCCCGGTCGCGGTCGGTCATGCGCTCCAGGAGCCACCGGACGGAGACGCTCTCGGCGTCCGCCGTGGCGACGAGCCGCCCGTCACGCAGGACGACGACGTCGTCGGCGATCCGCAGCGCCTCCTCCAGGTGCGAGGAGACGTAGACGACCGCCACCCCGTTCGCGGTCAGCTCCTTGATGACCCGGAACAGGACCTCGATCTCAGGGGCGGTGAGGGCCGAGGTGGGCTCGTCCATGATCAGCACTCGGGCCTCCTGGAGGAGTGCCCGCGCGATCTCGACGATCTGCTGCTCGCCCGGCATCAGGTCGCCGACGGGCAGGTCGGGGTCCGGATACTCCTTCAGACTGTGCAGGATCGCCGTGGTGGTGGCCCGCTGGGACGAGCGGTCGATCACCCACGCCCCTCCGCAGATCTCCCTGGCCAGGAAGAGGTTGTCCTGGATGCTCAGGTTGGGGCAGAGGCTGAGTCCCTGGTGGACGATCGAGACGCCCTGGTCGGCCGCGTCACGGGACGACGCGAACCTGACGGGCTCGCCGTCGAGCTCGACATGGCCGGAGGTGGGGTGCTCGCTCCCGGACAGGATCCTCATCAGGGTCGACTTGCCGGCCCCGTTCTCGCCGAACAGCGCGGTCACCCGGCCGGCGGCGACGTCGAAGTCGACTCCCCTGAGCGCGGGCGTGTCCCCGTAGAGCTTGGTGACGTCGCGGGCGCTCAGGACGGTGGCGGCGGAGATCTTCACGAGACCTCCTTGATCGAGACCGGGGTGATGGTCACGACGGAGGGGGTGAGGAAGCTGAAGGCCCCGACGAAGGAGATCTTCCTGCCCTTCAGCCGCGGCGCGTCCAGGTGCCTGAGCAGCTTCTCCCGCACCTGGTCGTTCAGCGCGGTGGCGGCGTCGGCGTACTCCACCTGGCTGAGGAACTGCCCGAAGGTGATGAATCCGACCGCGTCCCGCAGCGCCGTGCCATTGATGACCGGACCGACCTGTAGCGACACCCGGGTGTCCGAGGGCAGCCCCGGCACGGTCACGGGCATCAGCCCGGACCTCACCGCCCCGGCCGTGCCGGTGCCCTTGACCGCGAAGGTGTAGGGGCCGTCGCCCTGCCGGACGCCGTACAGCCTCCCCGCCCCCTCCGCGTCGGTGGTCATGGCCTTCACCAGTACGGGCAGTTCGACGGCCTTCCTCCTGATCGCGGGTACGACCATGGCCTCGTAGGTCCGTGCTCCGTACGCGGCCGAGTCGAACGGGCCGGGACCCGAGGCCGCGACCGACTCCACCGAGCGGTATCGCGTGCTGAACCCGACGGCGACCAGGACGGCCACCGCGAGGGCGACGGCGACCCATCTCGTCGGGATCCGCCGACGGGAGACCTGCCCGCGACGCGCCCGCGGTGCGACCGGGGTGCTCATCTCAATCCTTCCGGTGGGGAGAAGAACTCGGGGAGAACACTGACCCGTCCGCTCCTCTCCGAACGGGAGCCGGTCGATTCGCCGGAGGTCGTTCCAGCCCGCCGCCGCGCGGGGCGCGGATGGTGGGGCCGATGATCATTGTGTCCGAATCGATGAAATATTTCCGCACTCCAGGAGGGGGTTACGGGCGTCCGAATTGGATCTCCCGCAGATTCCAGCCTGCCCGATGACGCTCCACAGATGGTGATCTTCAGGCCGGATATCACCAGTCTTGACCTGGTCTTTTCTGTATATCCAGGCGCTGATTGCCGATGCCGGGCCGCCGTCCCGCCGGATGGCCGGGCGCGAGGCGGGTGCCTCGGTCGGACGCGGGGAGGCGTCTTCGCCCCTGTCCGGCATCTGATAGGTGCCCGTCCGGTCCCCCGTTGGGCGCTTTACCCATGTACGGTGTCGTTTGCTGTGGGATAGATGGGAATTTGTGTCCGTTTAGCCGACTTGCTCGCGTGTCCCGGTCTCTGTTCGTAGGATCTATGCCGAACCTTGACCGCAATCTGTAAGCCTTGGGCGGCCGGTGCGCCGACCGATCGATCTGGAACGGGGAGAAACCGTGCTGAAGTCCAGGACGCGGCTGCGTGTCGCGGCCAAGACAGCCGTGATCGCTACGGTGGGCGCGGGCGTCTTCGGTGCGTTCCCCGCACTCGCCTCCATGTACGCCGCTCCCAAACCGGTCGCCTACACCTGCACGCTCGCCGGCGCGGTGTCGCCGTCGGCGACGTACACGTTCCAGATGGATCTGACCGGTCCGACGTCGGCGGTGACGAACGCCCCCCTCGTGGCGACCTGGAAGATCGGTCAGCCGGCCGCCCCTCCCACCCTTCCCGCCCTCACCCCGTCCGCGCCCGCCCCGGTGGGTGCGAGCCTCGTCGCCGACGCCGAGGTGCAGATCAATGCGACTCCCGGCGGAGTTCTGGCGAGCCCCAGCGAACTCCGCCAGATCCTGGTCACCGCCGCTCCCCCCGTCGCGGGGCAGGCGGTCACCGCGCCCCCCGTCCTCGTCACGGTGACCCCCCTCGCGACGGGTGTCGTCGCCTTCGAGCCCGGCGCGTTCACCCTGCTCCTCAAGACCGGCGCCGGGACGGCCGCCGCGGACGAGGCCGAACTGCTCGACTGCACCCTTCCCGACCCCGCCCAGGCGACCGCCGCCGCGCTGCGGGTGACCGTGGGAACGGGCACTCCCAGCCCTTCGGCCAGCCCTTCGGCGAGTCCGTCGGCGACCCCCTCGCCGTCGGCGACCCCGTCGGCCACCCCGACGACCCCCAGGCCGACGCTCACCGTCACCCGGACCCAGACCGCCGAGCCGTCCCGCGATCCCAACGAACAGATCGACGAGACCCCCAAGGGGGCCGCCTCCACCGGCGGCGGCGGCGACGCCGGCCCCGACGCTCGGATGATCATGTTCAGCGGTGCGCTGATGGTGGCGCTCGCCGGGATCGGCGGGCTCGTGCTGCGCCGTCGCACCGTCGGTCGCGGCTGATCGGGGTGGCCGGATGACCACCCCACCTCCGGGCGGCTGGCCGCCCTCCGGGCAGCACTCCCAGGGCCCGGTTCCCCACTACCGGCCGGTTCCTCCCGTCCAGCCGCCGTACCCGCAGCCCGGCCCCCCTCCGTACGGCTCGCCGTACGAGGGATGGCCGCCCGGACAGGAGCCTCTCGCCGGCGGGCGGATGATGCGGTCGGTGCTCATCCTCGCCGGGATCGCCGGGGTGGTCACGGTGCTGGTGGGCCTGCTCTACATGCTGGCCGCGCCCGAGGAGTACGGCCTGGCCGACCAGCGCACCACGCTGCCGCCCCGCGACCTGGCCGCGGCGCCGGCGAACCCCTACTTCCAGGCGGCACCGACCGTGCCGCCGCCCCTGCCCAGCCTGCCCGCGGCCCCGGCCATGCAGCCCTCGTCCCCGGTGCGCCTCGTCATCCCGCGGCTCGGGGTGAACGCGCCGGTGAAGTCCGTCGGGCTCGACAAGGCGGGCGCCATCGAGGTGCCACCGGTCGGCGATCCGAACCTGGTCGGCTGGTACCGCTCGGGCCCCACCCCCGGTGAGGCGGGTCCCGCGGTGATGCTCGGGCACAAGGACACGCGCGCGGGAAGCGCGGTTTTCAGCCGCCTCGACGAGATCCGCAACGGCGACGTCATCGAGGTGCACCGCAAGGACGGGATCATCGCCGTCTACACCGTGGGCGGGCTGGAACAGGCGGAGAAGTCGGTGTTCCCGACGGAGCGGGTGTACGGCCGGTCGTCGACCCCCCAGCTGCACGTGATCACGTGCGGCGGCACCTACAACCGTGCGACCGGTCACTACACCGACAACGTCATCGCCTACGCGACCATGACGAGCAGCAGGAGAGCCTGAACGGCCCCCTGCCCATGTGCCGAAAGGTGCGATCGGCCTCGCCGTCGCGCGGGCGGTTCCCGTTCAGGGCACGGACGAAGGTTCTGTTGTAACCTCCTATCAACCGAATGTTGCTCGGTTTCGTAGGCGGCTCGGGTTCGCGAGCAGGAGGCACTGTGGCAGAGGCGTACATCGTCGGGGCGGTCCGCACCCCCGTCGGCAAGAAGAAGGGCGGTCTGTCCACCGTCCATCCCACCGATCTGGCCGCGCACACCCTCGGCGCGCTCATCGAGCGTACGGGCGTCGACCCGTCCGCGGTCGAAGACGTGATCATGGGCTGTGTCATGCAGTTCGGCCCGCAGAGCATGGACATCGCGCGTAACGCGTGGCTGTCGGCGGGCCTCCCGGAGAACGTCGCCGGTGTGACCATCGACCGGCAGTGCGGCTCCTCCCAGCAGTCGATCCACTTCGCGGCACAGGGCGTGCTCTCCGGCACCCAGGACCTCGTCGTGGCGGCCGGGGTGGAATCCATGAGCATCGTCCCCATGGGGTCGAGCATCACCGCCGCGCTGGAGAAGGGCATGCCCTTCCCCTTCGGGGACAAGTGGGTGGAGCGCTACGGCAAGCAGGAGATCTCCCAGTTCCGCGGCGCGGAACTCATGTGCCAGAAATGGGGCCTCAAGCGCGAGGAGCTGGAGCGGTTCGCGTACGAGAGCCACCAGCGGGCCTCGAAGGCCGTCGCGAACGGTCATTTCAAGGACCAGATCGCCCCGATCAACGGTGTCGAGGACGACGAGGGCCCGCGCCCGGACACCACGCTGGAGAAGATGGCGTCGCTGAAGACGCTGAAGGAGGACGGCGTGATCACGGCCGCCACCTCCTCGCAGATCTCCGACGGCTCGGGAGCGCTCCTGATCGCCTCCGAGCAGGCCGTCCGCGACCACGGCCTCACCCCCAGGGCGCGCATCGTCACCCTCGCGCTCACCGGCGACGACCCGGTCTACATGCTGACCGCGCCGATCCCCGCGACGCGGAAGGCGCTGAAGAAGGCCGGCCTGTCCATCGAGGACATCGACGTCACCGAGATCAACGAGGCGTTCGCCCCCGTCCCGCTGGCGTGGATCAACGACCTGGGCGCCGACCCGGCCAAGGTGAACCCGAACGGCGGCGCCATCGCCCTGGGCCACCCGCTGGGCGGCACCGGCGCGATCCTGATGACCAAGCTCCTGCACGAACTGGAGCGGACCGGCGGCCGGTACGGGCTGCAGACGATGTGCGAGGGCGGCGGCCAGGCCAACGTCACGATCATCGAGCGTCTGTGACGACCTGATTCACCGAAAGGGCGTCCGTGGGGCGCCCATGAGATCCGGGAAAAGCCCCGGTCCCGGGAGGGAGACCTCCCGGGACCGGGGCTTTTCCCGGAAAGGACCCGCGGGTCAGCGGCCCCCCTTGCCCGGGATCCGGCGCGGCTGCCGGGTCGGCCTCGTCGGCATCGGAGGCATCGGCATGTGCCGCGGAGCCGCGGGCACGACGTGCTCGGGGAGCGGGGTGCGCGGCTTGGGGGTTTTGGCGGTCCTGGACTTCCCGCCACGCTTCTGGGCGGACTTGTGGGCAGGATGAATTCGCATATGAGGACTCCTTGAAGAATGTGACGACGCGGCGCGATCCCGGGTCGGACAACTCAGCTGCCACGTCGGACGAACGGGGCCGGAGGGCTGAGTGCGGGCGGATCAGCGAAGGCTGATCGACGCCGGCTCTTAGGAGTTGATCCACATGCGGACGAACATACGGTGCTGTCGCCGAGGCGTGCAACCCGTTAAAAACCGCGTGCGGTGCCGCCCCGGAAATCCGGGAGCGGCACCGCACGGGATGACGTGGGCTGTTCGAGCAGGGGGTTACTTGGGAACGCGGGCGACGCAGAAGACGGTCTGCCCGAACGGCGGGCGGACGAAGCGCTCGATGAAGCGGGTGAGGGGCACCACGGTACGGTCGTAGATCTTGACCAGGCGGGGGTCGGGGTAACCGACGCCGCCGCGGCGGACGGCGGCCCACCAGGCGATGCCGCCCAGGAAGTTGATCGGCTTGAGCACGTCGATGTCCAGGCCCGCCTTGGAGACCGTGCTGCGCAGGGTGGCGGGGGTGTAGCGGGTGACGTGGCCGACCTTGCGGTCGAAGTCTCCGTACAGCTGCATGTAGCCGGGCACCCAGATCACGATCCGGCCGCCGGGGAGGGTGACCTTGGCGAGCGAGCGCAGGGCCTCGACGTCGTCCTCGATGTGCTCCAGGACGTTCATCATCACGACGGTGTCGACCTTCTCACCGATCGGGATCTCGGTCGGCAGGCCGAACTGGAGCACGTCGATGTCGTCGCGGCCCTCGAAACGCTTCCGCAGCTGCTCCACGCAGTATGGGTCGAAATCGCTGACCACCAGCCGGTCGAGGCGGGGCAGGAAGGACTCGGCGAAGTGGCCAAGCCCGGAGCCGATCTCCAGCATGGACCGGCCCACGTGCGGGGCGACCATGTCGAGCTCGTACTGCCGGTAGTTCTTGGCCTCGTCCCCACCCAGGTGGTTCTCCAGGGCCTCGTCACCGGCCGCGGGTTGCACTACGCGGTCATACCCAGACATGCGGTTCCGTCCAGCTCGCTTACGGAAAGGCCGGGGCGAGGCCACGGCCAGGGACAGCCAGAGTCTAGTGGCGCTTCCCCCGCGGCGACCCCTTAAACGCCTCACGGCCGGCGTCGCGGCCCCGTGACGAGCGATCTTTCGCGACGAGGATCGGCACCGCCGGCGGAGGACGGAGGGCCCGGCCTCACCTCGATTACCGGCTCCGCCGAATCAGCCATAAAGCACCAGCATTTCCGCGCTTCACGTCGAACGGGGGGAAGTTCGACCTCGACCCGGCGGTGAGATTTGCACCGCAGGACAAAGAAACCCTCCTGGGAAATGGGCGGCCGACCCGTTCGTGATGTGGAAACGGTGCGATTCCCGGTGAGTGGAGAAAGGAGCGCGAATCAATGGAACAGACCCGGTGGTGGCGCGGGAACCTGCCCGCGGAGACGAACGACCTCATCGGCAGGGAAGGCGAGGTGCGGCGGCTGCTGAAACTCCTGGCCGACACTCCGCTGGTCACGGTCACCGGTGTCGGCGGCATCGGCAAGTCACGAATCGCGGTCAGGGCCGCGCGGGAGCGGGAGGAACACCACCCGGACGGCACCTGGCTGGTGGAGCTCTCCGGCGAGCGCGACGGCGATCTGCTCGCCCACACGGTCGCGGCGGTCCTGGGCCTTCCCGAGCGGTCCGCGCGGTCACAGGCCGAGACGCTCGTCGAGTTCCTCGCCGGCAGGAGACTCCTGCTGATCCTCGACGCCTGCGAGCATCTCCTGCCCGCCTGCCGCGCCCTCGTGAGGGAGATCCTGGCGGGGGCGCCCGGCGTACGGATCGTCACCACCTCTCGTCGGCCTCTCGGGCTTCCCCAGGAGGCGCTGCTCCCCGTCGGGCCCTTCGAGGCACCCGCCCCGGGGCCTCCCGTCCGATGGCCGGAGGGCGCCGTCCCGGAAGGCGCCCTCTTGGAAGGCGCGGGGGCGGACGACGCGTTGCGGCTCTTTCTCGACCGGGCCAGGAGCGTGGTTCCCGGCCTGGAGACGACCGAGGCCGGTGTGGCGGCCGCGGCCAGGATCTGCCGGCGGCTGGACGGCGTACCGCTCGCCGTCGAGCTGGCCGCCGGAGGGCTGGGATCCCTGCCGGTGGAGCGGCTCGCCGATCACCTGGAGGACCACTTCGAGATCCCCCACGGCAGGACACCGGCCCCCCGCCACCGAATCGTGCGCGCGGCGATCAGCTGGAGCCACGAGCTTTGCGACCCGCGGGAACGCCTGCTCTGGGCGCGGCTCTCGGTCTTCGCGGGAGACTTCGACGTGGCCGCCGCCGAGTGGGTGTGCGGCGACGACCCGCTGAGCGGCGTACCGGACCTGCTGGAGAGCCTGGAGCGGAGGTTCCTCCTGGTCCCCGTGCCCGGAGGCTACCGGCAGCCCTCCACGGTGCGGGAGTACGGCAGGGAACGGCTCGCCCTGCTCGGTGAGGAGGCCCGGCTGACGCGGCGGCACCGCTACCACTACCTCGAGCTGGCGCGCAGGGCCGAGGCCGACTGGTACGGCCCCGGGCAGGAGGAGTGGGCGGCGAGGCTCGCCTTCTCCATGACCGACCTCCGCCTCGCCCTCGACCCCGCCTCCCCGACCTCCGTCGAACTCGCGGGAACGCTCTGGATCCTCTGGTTCTGCCTGGGACGGCTGAACGAGGGCCGCCACCACATGGCGAGGGCGATCGAGGCGGCCCCCGTCACCGATCCCGGGCTGCCCAGGCTCCTGTGGGCCGACGGCTGCGTGGCCATCGCCCAGGGCGAGCCGGAGGTGGGCCGTCGTCGCGCGGAGGCGGCGCTGTCGGCGGCCCTCGACTGGGGCGACTACGCGGCGGCCGGGCACGCTCAGCTCAGGCTGGCCAGCAGCTCCCTGTGCGCCGGCGCCCTGGAGGACGTCGAGCCCCGCGTCGAGCTCGTCCGCGAGTACTTCCGCCGTGCCGAGGCCGCCACCGTGAGCGAACCCCTCGCCCTGGTGACCGCGGCGACGGCGGTCACCTGGCGTGGAGAGTTCGCCAGGGCCGTCTCCGTGCTCAAGGAGGCGCAGCGGCTCTGCGACGCGCGCGGCGAGCGCTGGGCCCGCGCCTGTGGCGACTACGTCCTGTCCATCGCGCAGCTGGGTCTTGGACGGGTGGACGAGGCCGCGGAGGCCGCCCGGCAGTCGCTCGACGTCAAGTGGCGCCTGCGCGACGCCACCGGCGTGGCGCTCGCGGTCGACCAGCTCGCGGTGATCGCCGCGGTCGAGGGCGACGGCCGGCGTACGGCGAGGCTCCAGGGAGCGGGGGTACGGCTGTGGGCCACCTTCGGGCTCCAGGGTTTCGGCTCCGAGGGCATGTCCGAGCCGAGGACCGTCGCCGAGCGGACGGCCAGGCAACTGCTCGGAGACGAGACCTACGACGCGGTCTTCGCCGAGGGTTACCAGGCCGACCCGGAGGAGGCCGTCGCCTATGCCCTCCACAGAGACGAGGCCGTCGCCCATGCCCTGCACGGCAAGGTCCTCCGAGAGCTCCTCTGAAAGGCCCGCTGAAAGGTCCTGCGAGAGGCCCTCGCCCCGGTGCCTTCCGCCGCTGTCGGCCACCGTGCCCTCCGGATGTCCTCCGAATCCGAAGAGGCCACTCTCGGCCCCGTCCTCCGAATCCAAAGGGAGCACCCCGGCGGACGGGATCACGGTCTCGCCCACGAGCGCGAGGCTTCACGAGGAGAAGGGGCTTTCGCGAAGGGCTCGGATGCGGTGGAATCTCTCCCAACATTCGCGAAGGAGCCCCCGACGGACGACGATGAGGCGATCACCCGATCGCTCGCCGGTGACCTGGACGCCTACGAGGTGCTGGTCGCCCGTTACAGCGTGCTCGCGCACCGCACCGCGGCCATGCTCGGCGCCGCCGACGAGGCCGAGGACGTGGTCCAGGAGGCGTTCGTCAAGGCGTACCGTCATCTCGCCTCCTTTCGCAGGGACGCGCACTTCCGCCCCTGGCTGCTGCGGATCGTGGCCAACGAGACGCACAACCTGACCCGCTCCCGTGGACGCCGCGACAGGCTGACCGTGCGGCTCACCGAGGTCGTTCCCCCGCCGGGCGAGGGACCCGAGGAGGCGGCGGTCGCGACCGACTTGAGGGCGCGGCTCCTCGACGCGGTGCGTACGCTGCCCGAACGGGAACGCGAGAGCGTGGTCTGCCGGTACTTCCTACAGCTGTCGGAGGCCGAGACCGCCCAGGTGCTCGATCTTCCCGTCGGTACCGTCAAGTCGCGGACCTCCCGCGGCCTGGCCCGTCTGCGTGAGGAGGTGGCCCGTGACCTCACCTGACGACCTCGAAGCCCGGCTCCTCGCCCTCGGGGAGTCCATCGACGTCCCCTCCCCGCCCCCGGACGACGTCGCGCGGGCCGTACGAGCCCGGCTTCGATCACAACTCGCCCCCGCCGCGTCGGCGCCGGACTCCGGGACGCCCGATCCCGAGGCGCCCGCCGCTCCTGGAAGCCCTGTTCCCGAGAGTCCCGTTCCCGAGGCACCCGCCGTCCCCGGAAGCCCTGTTCCCGAGACGCGGACCCCCGAGGCGCCCGCCGTTCCCGGAGGTCCCCGCGTGCTCAGGCGCGCGTGGGAGACGCTGCGAGACGGAGGGCGGGTACGGCGGCGGGCGGTGGTCGCCGCCGTCGCGATCCTCACGGCCCTCCTCCTGGGGGCGACACCCGCTGGAAGGGCCGCGGTCGCGGAGATCCTGCGCTTCGCGGGGGTCGAGCTCAGGATCGGCGGCCCCGGGCCGCTGCCGTCCGGGGTGCCCCAGCCGCTGCCCGGTGAGCGCCGGGTCACCCTGGAACAGGCGAGGGAGCAGGTGGCGTTCCCCGTCTCCGTCCCGGCCGCGCTCGGCGATCCCGCCGAGGTGAGGGTGAGCGACGGAGGCCGGGTGGTGTCGCTGTTCTGGCCCGGCGTCAGGCTGGACGAGTACGACGGCAGCCTCCACCTCGTCTTCAGAAAGGAACTGGGCCCGCCCTGGCCGGAGGACGCAGGTGTGGGTGCGGTGAAGGCACAGTGGATCCCGGCCCACCACGGCCTGACCTACCTGCCCAGGAGCGGAGGGAGGGCCGAGGTCCGTCCCCGTCCGGCGGGACCCACCCTCATCTGGCAGCGAGGGCGGGTCGGCCTGCGCCTGGAGGGCGTCGGGGAGCTCGGCCGCGCGCAGGAGATCGCCCGCTCGGTCCGCTGACGCCTTCTCGGGGGTGTGCCGGTGGCCGACGGGGTGCGTGGTACGTCGGGAGTCCACCCGTTCGGCTCGTTGACGTCGGCCGGGCGGGTGCTCGCCCGCTCGATTCTCCGGCGGCGGCGGGGTGTGTCCGAGCGGGAGGCTCTCCGGCGTCGGCCGGATGCGTCGGAGGGGGAGGCGCGTCCGTTCAGCCCGATGACGCCAGCCAGTCGTCGATCCCCTGGAGGAGCTTCTTGCGCACGTCGTCCGGGGCCGCCGAAGCCCGCACCGACTGGCGGGCCAGCTCGGCCAGCTCCGGGTCGGAGAAGCCGTACACCTGCCTGGCGAGCTCGTACTGGGGCAGCAGCCTGGCACCGAACAGCAGCGGGTCGTCGGCGCCCAGCGCGATCGGCACCCCCGCCTCGAACAGGCGCCGCAGCGGTACGTCCTCGGCGCGCTCGGCCACCCCGAGGCCGACGTTGGACGTCGGGCAGACCTCGCACGTGATCCCCCGGGCCGCGAGGCGCTCCATGAGCCTCGGCGACTCGGCCGCCCGCACCCCGTGCCCGACCCGGTCGGCGTCCAGCACGTCGACGCACTCGGCCACGCTGGCCGCGCCCAGCAGTTCCCCGCCGTGCGGTACGGCGAGCAACCCGGCGCGCTTGGCCAGCCGGAAGGCTCCGTCGAAGTCGCGGGCCCGGCCGCGTCGCTCGTCGTTGGAGAGCCCGAACCCGACCACGCCCTCGTCCATGTGGTGCGTGGCGAGGCGGGCGAGGGTCTTGGCGTCGAGAGGGTGGCGGGTACGGTTCGCCGCCACCACGACGGCGATCCCTATCCCCGCGTGGTCCGCCGCCCTGCGGGTCGCGTCGAGCATCAGCTCCATCGCCGAGGTGAGACCGCCGAACTTCGACGCGTACCCCGACGGGTCGATCTGGATCTCCAGCCAGCCCGATCCCTCGGCGGCCTCGTCCTCGGCGGCCTCGCGCAGCAGCCGGTAGACATCGCTCTCCCGCTGCAGCACCGAGCGCGCGATGTCGTACAGCCGCTGGAAGCGGAACCAGCCTCGCTCGTCGGTCGCGCGCAGCCGGGGCGGCCAGTCCTCCTCGAGCGCGTCGGGAAGGTGTAACCCGTGCTCGCGGGCGAGCTCGACGAGGGTCGAGTGCCGCATGGAGCCGGTGAAGTGCAGGTGCAGGTGCGCCTTGGGCAGTTCGCTGAGGGGACGTGGCATTTCAATATGGTGCCGTACCTTCGGGGGCGCCGATCGACGACCCCGATGTTTTTGGCGCGATCTGAAGGTCCGTTCACGTCCCGGGGAGGGGGAAGATCGCCGCGCGGAGGCCCGGGGGAGGGCGGTGAGCTCGACGCGGGCGGCGGGCCGGGTACGCTCACGCTCGTGTGGACGGAGCACGGGAGCCTCGCCGTCGAGATCGTCACGGGCACCGCGCGTGCGGGCAGGCCCGCTGAACAGGGCCGGAACCCCGCTCGCCTTTCCCGACATTTCCCGCGACTTTTCCCGATTGGTTATTTATAGGGTTTTATGTGTTATTTCGGGCAGGCGTTGCGGGGGCACGGCACACCCGCCCATATCCCATCCCCCGTTATATCGAGGAAATTTAGGAAACGGGCTTTCAGCGGACCATGTCGCCGTGCGACCGTGGAGGCACACATTGTCAGGACGCTGGGGCTGCCATGGAAGCGGATGTCTTCGTCGGCAGGGAGACAGAACTCGCAGACGTATCCGCACTGCTCGAAAGGGTCCGGCACGTCACGTTGACCGGCCCCGCGGGGGTCGGGAAGACCTGTCTCGCCCTGCGGCTCGCCCGCACCCTCGAACCCGCGTTCCCCGGCGGCGTCCACATCGTGGAGCTGTCGGAGGCGCCCGCCGACCTCGACTCCCTGACCGAGACGCTCGCGGACGCGATCGGTGCCCGCCGCGGGCCGGGCACCCCCACGCTGCGGGCCCTGGTGGACGAGTTCCTCACGCGCCGGACCCTGCTCGTCCTCGACACCTGTGACCGCGTCGTCGGCGCGACGGGCATCCTGGTCGGCCTGCTGCTGCGCTCGGTCGAGGGACTGCGCGTCCTGACCACCAGCAGACAGCGGCTCGGCCTGCCCGGTGAGCACCTTTACCCGGTCGGCGGCCTGCCGGACGCCGACGCCGTCCAGCTGATCACCGCCCTCGCCGGTGGCAGGTTCGGCGGCACGGATCCGGCCGAGCTCTGCAAGCGCCTCGACAACCTGCCGCTCGCGATCCGGCTCGCCGTGGCCGAGGGCACCCCCGGCGGTCTCGGCACCCTCGACGTGCTCGCCGCCACCCTCGACGGCCGCCCGATCTCCACCGCGGGGATCACCGCCTTCGACGGTCACGTCACCTCGCCGGACGAGCTCGCCGCGTCCCTCGAAGGCCGTACGGTCCCCGCGGCCGAACGCGAGATCCACGCCGTCGGATTCGGCGCCGCCCCGCCCGCGCGGGCCGCCGCTCCCCGGCGGCACAGCTCCATGCGCGTCGCCCTCGGCTGGAGCCACGAACTGTGCACCCCCGCCGAACGCCTGCTGTGGGCGCGGGCCTCGGTCTTCGCGGGCACCTTCGACATCGAGGCCGCCGAGGAGGTCTGCGCCGGCGGCGCCCTCGCGGCCAAGGACGTCCTCGACGGGCTGCTCGGCCTGCTCGACAAATCGGTCCTCGTCCGCGAGGAGGGCGAGGGCGGGGTCCGCTATCGCCTGCTCAACACCGTCCGCGAGTTCGGGGTGGTCTGGCTCGACCGGCTCGGCGAGACCGACGAGATCCAGCGCCGCCACCGCGACCACTTCCTCGCCCTGTCCGCCCGCGCCGAGATGAGCTGGCAGGGCCGCCAGCTCGAGTGGTACCGCAGGCTGGTCCTCGAATGCGGCAACATGCGTGGCGCCATCGAATACTGCTACTCCCGGCCACCGGAATACCGCAGGGGACTCGACCTCGTCGGCAACCTGTGGTTCCTGTGGGCGTGCTGCGGCATGCAGGCACCCGGTGACGACCTCCTCCAGCGCGGCCTCGACCTCGATCACACCCCCAGCCCCGAACGGGTCAAGGCGCTCTGGGTGCACGCCTGGGTCTCGATCCAGCGCGGTGACCTCGAACGCGCCGAACGCATCCTCACCGAATGCGCCGCCGAGGACGCCGACGGCTACGCCACGGCCTACGTCAGCCAGTTCCAGGCCCACCTGGCCGTGGTCAAGGGCGATGTGGTCGAGGCCCTGAGGCTCATCAAGCACGCCAGGGTGCGCCACCGCTCAACCGGCAACGTCTTCCCGGGCTTCCTGCCCACCTACACCGTGGTCGCCACCGCGATGATGCTCGCCGACCACCATGAGCAGGCCGTCTCCGTCCTGCGCGAGGGACGCGAGCTCTGCGAGTCCTGCGGCGACTACTGGACCCTCATCCGCCTGGACCTCCTCCTGGCCCAGGCCGAGCACTCCCTGGGCAACACCGTCTCCGCGCTCGACTCCGCCTGCGGCTCCCTGCGCGGGGCCCGCCTGTTCGGCGACAGCATCTCCCTGATGGAGGCACTGGAGGTGTTCGTCGTGATCGCCGAGGCGTGCTCCGACGACACCTTCGCCGCCACCATGTTCGGAGCCTCCCGCGCCGCGTGGCGGAGCGCCGACGTGCCGCCCAGCCGTTCACCCGTGATCGCGACGCAGCTGCGCACGGCCGAGCTGAGGCTGCGCGGGCGCATGGGCAGGACGGAGTTCGAGCGGCTGGAGGCGCGGGGAAGTTCGATCAACCTGCGCGACGCCGTGGAACACGCACTCCAGGGGGAGCTTTCTTGACGCGCTGCGGCAACCTGCCGGCCGAGATGAACAGTTTCGTCGGCCGCACCACCGAGCTCGACGAGATCGCGAAACTCCTCACCAGGACACGCCTGCTCACCCTGCGCGGCCCCGGGGGCGTCGGCAAGACGCGTCTGGCCCTGCGGGCCGCGAGGAACGTCCGTGACGACTACCCCGACGGCGTCTGGGTGGCCGAGCTCTCCGCCGAGACCGACGGCGACCTGCTCATCCACGGCGTCGCCGGACTTTTCGGCCTGCACACCCCGGCCGAACGTCCCGCCCTGGACTCCCTCGTCGAGCATCTCGTCGACCGGCGGCTCCTCATCGTCCTCGACACCTGCGAGCACCTGGTCGACTCCTGCGCCGCCCTGGTCGTGGCCCTCCTGACCGGCGCGCCCGACGTTCAGATCATCGTGACCAGCCGCCAGGAGCTCGGCCTGCCGCTGGAGGTCGTCATGCTCGTCGAACCCTTCCCCGTCCCCCCGCCCGAGACCGCCGATCTCGCGGACCACGACGCGCCGAGCCTCTTCCTCGACCGCGCCAGGGCCGTGGCCCCCGGATTCCGTACGGACGAGCGGGCCATGATGGCCGTCGCCAGGCTCTGCCGCAGGCTCGACGGCATGCCGCTCGCCATCGAGCTGGCCGCCAGCCAGATGCGCGGCCTGTCGGCGACCCAGCTCGCCGACCAGCTCGACGTCCACTTCAAGCCGCTGACCGACGGCGAGGGACTCCCCGTCCGCCACCACACGCTCCGCACCGCCGCCGGCTGGAGCCACGAGCTGTGCACCCCCGCCGAACGTCTGCTCTGGGCCCGCCTGTCGGTCTTTCCCGCGGCGTTCGACGCCGAGGCGGCGCGTGGCGTGTGCGAGGACGAGCGCCTGCCCGACGTCCCCGGCGCACTCGCCGCGCTCGTGGCCAAATCCGTCGTCGCGCGCGTGGGTGACCGCTACCGCCTGCTCGACACCATCAGGGACTACGGGCGCGACTGGCTCGACGAGCTGGGCGAAGGCGCCCTGATGATCCGCAGGCATCGCGATCACTACCTGTCCACCGCCCGGCGCATGGACGCCGAATGGTACGGCCCCCGCCAGCTCGAATGGACCTGCTGGGCGCACCGGGAACTGCCCGACATCCGCGCGGCCCTCGACCGCTGTCTCGGCGCGGGCGACCACCGCGGCGCTCTGGAGCTGGCAGGAGCCCTGTGGGTGCTCTGGTGCCGGCTGGGGTTCGTCAGGGAGGGCCGCCACTATCTCGGCCGCGCCCTGTCCGCCGTCCCCGCCCCCGACAGGGCGAGGTCCAGGCCGCTGTGGGTCGTCGCCCATCTCGCGCTCATCCAGGGCGACATGTCCCTGGCGCGCGACCGGGCGGAGGAGGCCGTCGAGAGCGCCCAGCGGTACGGTGACGGCGACGCCGAGGCACACGCCCTTCTCGCCCTCGCGCAAACCCGCCTGTTCACCGGAGACCTGGATCGAGAGGACGCGCGGGCGTACGCGCTGCGCGTGGCCGACGGACTGGGCCCCACCTCGCAGGGAACGTTCTTCCTGCCCTCCTTCCTCGCCCTGGCCGCCACCTTCCGCGGCGACTTCGACGAGGCGGTGAGGATCCTGCGCGAGGCGCGTCCGGGCCACGAGGCGCGAGGGGAGCTGTCACAGCGCGCCACGGACGACTACGTCCTCTCCCTCGCCCTTTTCGGCCGGGGTGACCTCGCGGAGGCCTCAGCGGCGGCCAGGGCCTCCCTGGAGGCCAAACGACGGCTGCGGGACACGGTCGGCAGCGCTCTCGCCATCGACCAGCTCGCCAGGATCGCCGCCACCGAGGGCGACGGCGGACGCGCGGCCTGGCTCCTGGGGGCCGCGCAACGTATCCGGACCACCTTCGGGCCCCCCGGCGCCGGGGCCCACACCATGGCCGCGCTCCGCGAGGCCGCCGGTGCCCGCGCCACGTGCCTGATCGGCGAGACCGCCTACGCGCGGGCCTTCGACGAGGGCTCGGCCGCCCACCTCGAGGCCGCCGTGGCCTACGCCCTGCGGGACTGAGCCCCGCCCGGCGCGTACGGAGGGCGGGTTCGACCGGCGGGGGAGCCGTCCTGATCGGCGGTCCCCGCGGGAAACCCCGCGCCCGGCGGGGAACCGGTCACGCTCGGCGGGCCCGGCAGGGAGGCCGTCCTGATCGGCGGGCCCTGCCGGGGACCCGGCGCGCCGGGCGGTCAGGCCGTCGCGTTCAGCCGGCCTGGCCGAGGAACTTGGCGAGGCGGCTCACGCCCTCGACGAGGTCGTCGTCGCCGAGCGCGTAGGACAGGCGGAAGTATCCCGGGGTGCCGAAGGCCTCACCGGGGACGACCGCCACCTCGGCCTCCTCCAGGACGATCTCGGCCAGCTCGGCGGAGGTCGCCGGGCGCCTGCCGCCGAACTCCTTGCCCAGGAGCGCCTTGACCGAGGGATAGGCGTAGAACGCGCCCAGCGGCTCGGGGCAGACCACGCCCGGGATCTCGTTGAGCATCCTGACGATGGTCCGGCGGCGCCGGTCGAAGGCGGCGCGCATCTCCGCCACCGCCGACAGGTCGCCGGTGACGGCGGCCAGCGCGGCGGCCTGGGCGACGTTGGAGACGTTGGAGGTGGCGTGCGACTGCAGGTTGGTGGCGGCCTTGACGACGTCCTTGGGACCGATCAGCCAGCCCACGCGCCAGCCGGTCATCGCGTAGGTCTTGGCGACGCCGTTCAGGACCACCACCTTGTCGCCCAGCTCCGGGACCACGGTGGCGATGCTCGCGAACGTCGCGTCGCCGTACGTGAGGTGCTCGTAGATCTCGTCCGTGACGACCCACAGATCGTGCTCGGCGGCCCAGCGGCCGATCTCCGCGACCTGCTCGGGGGTGTACACCGCGCCGGTCGGGTTGGACGGGGAGACGAAGAGCAGGACCTTGGTGCGGTCGGTGCGCGCCGCCTCCAGCTGCTCCACGCTCGCCAGGTAGCCGGTGGTCTCGTCGGTCACCACGTCGACCTGGACGCCGCCGGCGAGCTTGATCGCCTCGGGGTAGGTCGTCCAGTACGGGGCCACGACCAGGACCTCGTCACCCGGGTCGAGCAGGGTGGCGAACGCCTCGTAGACGGCCTGCTTGCCACCGTTGGTGATCAGGACCTGGGCCGCGTCCACCCGGTAGCCGGAGTCGCGGAGCGTCTTGTCGGCGACGGCCTGCTTCAGTTCGGGAAGGCCACCGGCCGGGGTGTACTTGTGGAACCTGGGGTTCCTGCACGCCTCGACGGCCGCCTCGACGATGTAGCCGGGGGTCGCGAAGTCCGGCTCACCGGCGCCGAAGCCGATGACCGGGCGGCCCGCCGCCTTCATTGCCTTGGCCTTGGCGTCCACGGCGAGCGTGGCGGACTCGGAGATCGCGGAGATGCGCGCTGAGATGCGAGGACGGGTCATACCTCCATGGTTACAGACCTGTGCCGATGTTTCCGCCGCGTATCCACCATGCGGACGTCTTCCCGGGAGCCGCCTGAGCATCGGCGACGGCTTCTGAGCTGGACGATCGCCCGTCGGCGTCCTCCGGTTCGACGTGGTGGCCATTCACCCGTAGACTCCGGCATGGTCTTTCCGCCGTATGCGTGAACCGGCGGTCAAGACCGTGAGCCACGGACAAACTTCGGTCCAACCGATGTATGGTGGTTCATGTCTTAGGGCACTAGCGCAATTGGTAGCGCACCGGTCTCCAAAACCGGCGGTTGGGGGTTCGAGTCCCTCGTGCCCTGCTAGGAGCGGTCCGCGCATCAGGCGTCCAGCGCGCCGCTTATGTGCGTTGGACTCGATGGATTCAGGTGAGGACTGTGGCGATCGACACGCGCGGCGAAACCGCAGACAAGCCGAGCGGTGAGAAGAAGACCAAGCGCACTTCTCCCGCCCTTTTCTACCGGCAGGTAGTCGCCGAGCTGCGTAAGGTCATCTGGCCTACGCGCAAAGACCTTATTTCGTACACCATCATCGTCCTGGTCTTCGTTCTGATCATGGTCGGGATCGTGTCGGCTTTGGACGCGCTGTTCACCGAGGGCGTGCTGAGAATCTTCGGCGGAGCCTGAGCCGCGGTCTCCGGCGGGCGGATAGCCTCGCCGATGAGTCCACAAGCCATCGAAGAAAAGAGATAGAGCACCGTGTCCGAGTCTGCACAGTCGGCCGGCGAGCCCCGCGAAGAGCGCGAGGACGAGCTGGAGAAGGCCGTCGACGTCACCGAGGATTCGCTTGACGAGTCCGACGGGCGGGATGTCGACGCCGAGACCGACACCGACGCCGAGGGTGAGGCCGAGCAGGCCCCGGTCGGCGCCGTCGACGAGGACGGTGACGTCCTCCCCGACGTCGACCCGGTCGAGGAGTTCAAGCGGCACCTGCGGAGCCTGTTCGGCGAGTGGTACGTCATCCACTCCTACGCCGGTTACGAGAACCGCGTGAAGTCGAACATCGAGACCCGCACGCAGTCCCTCAACATGGAGGACTACATCTTCCAGGTCGAGGTGCCCACCCACCACGTGACCGAGATCAAGAGCGGCAAGCGCCAGCTGGTCAAGGAGCGGGTGCTGCCCGGATACGTCCTGGTCCGGATGGAGCTCACCGACGAGTCCTGGTCCGCGGTGCGTAACACCCCCGGTGTGACCGGTTTCGTGGGCCTCTCCAACAAGCCGAGCCCGCTGAGCCTCGAAGAGGTCGCCAAGCTGCTCGCGCCGGAGCCCTCGGAAGAGGTGAAGAAGTCCACCGCGAAGGCCTCCGCCGCGACGGTCGACTTCGAGGTCGGCGAGTCCGTCACCGTCATGGACGGCCCGTTCGCCACGCTGCCCGCCACGGTGAGCGAGATCAGCGCCGAGTCGCAGAAGCTCAAGGTGCTCGTGTCGATCTTCGGTCGTGAGACCCCGGTCGAGCTCTCGTTCAACCAGGTCTCGAAAATCTAAACCGGTCGCGTAGACTTCACCAGTCTGCCCCGCGGTCGCGGGGATGGTTCCTTCTTCACTCCGGCCGAAATTCAGCCGCCGGAGTGGGCCCCGCCTGCGCGGGGCCGGCAGGAACATCGTTCAGAGAAGCAAGGACCCGGAGAGAAGCATGCCTCCTAAGAAGAAGCTCGCAGCCTTGGTCAAGGTCCAGCTCCCCGCTGGCCAGGCCACGCCCGCGCCGCCGGTCGGTACCGCCCTCGGCCCGCACGGCGTCAACATCATGGAATTCGTGAAGCAGTACAACGCTGCCACCGAGGCCCAGCGCGGCAACATCATCCCCGTTGAGATCACCATCTACGAGGACCGCACCTTCACCTTCATCACGAAGACGCCCCCGGCGCCTGAGCTGATCAAGAAGGCCGCCGGTGTCGCCAAGGGTTCGGCCGTCCCGCAGAAGGACAAGGTGGGCAAGCTCACCAAGGAGCAGCTGCGCCAGATCGCCGAGACCAAGATGCAGGACCTCAACGCCAACGACATCGCGGCGGCCGAGAAGATCATCGCCGGCACCGCCCGGTCGATGGGCATCACGATCACCGACTAGCCGAAACGGCTGACCGGGCCCCGCGGGCACGAGCGCGAGAGCATGATCCGCGCGACCGTCGAGGGGCCGAACAACGGGCGGAGCACGAGCGACGTCCGGCAGGAAAATTTCGAAGTAAGTGGAGGGGCCAGGCGCTGGCCCGCACCACGAACACTCGGATCCACAGGAGTGATCACATGAAGCGCAGCAAGGGATTCCGCGCCGCGGCGGCGCAGGTCGACCGCGAGACCCTGTACACCCCGGCGCAGGCGGCCAAGCTGGCCAAGGACACCAACGTCGCCAAGTTCGACGCCACCGTCGAGGTGGCCCTGCGGCTGGGCGTCGACCCTCGCAAGGCCGACCAGATGGTCCGCGGCACCGTCAACCTCCCGCACGGCACCGGCAAGACCGCCCGGGTCCTGGTCTTCGCGACCGGTGACCGTGCCGAGGAGGCCCGCGCCGCGGGCGCCGACATCGTCGGTGCCGACGAGCTGATCGACGAGGTCGCCAAGGGCCGCCTCGACTTCGACGCCGTCGTCGCCACCCCGGACCTCATGGGCAAGGTCGGTCGTCTGGGCCGCGTGCTCGGCCCCCGTGGCCTGATGCCGAACCCCAAGACCGGCACCGTGACCCCGGCCGTCGGCAAGGCCGTCACCGACATCAAGGGCGGCAAGATCGAGTTCCGTGTCGACCGGCACGCGAACCTGCACTTCATCATCGGCAAGGTGTCCTTCGGTGAGCGCCAGCTCATCGAGAACTACGCCGCCGCCCTCGAAGAGGTGCTGCGTCTCAAGCCGTCCGCGGCGAAGGGACGCTACGTCAAGAAGGTCGTCTTCTCCACGTCGATGGGCCCCGGCATCCAGGTCGACCCCAACCAGACGCGGGCGCTGACCGCCGAGCTCGACGCCTGATGGCAGCCTGATAGCAGACGTCTTCTGAGGAAGGCCTCAACCGAATGGCCATTCGGTTGAGGCCTTTCTTCGTTCTCCCGGACGACGCGCCCGGCTTTGCCGACGCGTAGTGTCGTTGTCATGGATCACCGGGGGAACGAAAGGGTGGAGACGAAAATGCGCCGATTGGCTCCCACAGTCGCACTGGGAGCGGCCGCGCTCATCGCGGTCGCGGGATGCGGTGCGCAGGGCACCGGCTCCCTCGGAAACGTCAAACTCGCCGCGGCGGACGCGGTGCAGCAGAGTGCTCAGAAGGCCGAGGAGGTCACCTCCTACTCCGCGGACGTGGTTCTCGACGCCACCGGTGGGGAGAAGGGGGCGGGCAAGGTCCAGGGCAGCATGCTCTACCAGAGCAAGCCCCAGCTGGCGACGGACATCAGGCTCGACACGATCACCTTCGGCGGTCAGAACGTGCCCGGCGGAGCACGGGCCATCCTGTCGGGTGACACGGTCTACGTGAAGTCCGAGCTCATCAACAGGGTCGCCGGCACCAGCAAGCCGTGGACCAAGGTGTCGCTCAGCGAGCTCGACGCCAAGGGGCAGTCCGAGATCAGGAAGTTCATGGACCAGGCGCAGCAGTTCGACCTGGCGGGCACCGTGAAGCTGCTGACCGCGTCCAAGGACGTCAAAGCGGTCGGCACCGAGACGGTCGGTGGGGTCGACACGACCCACTACAGCGGCACCTTCCCGGTCGCCGAGGCCGCCCAGCTGATCGACCCGGCCAAGCGTGAGAAGCTTCAGGAGCAGCTCTCGCAGGCCAAGGACGTGAAGTTCGACCTCTGGGCCGACGCCCAGAGCCTGCCCCGCAAGGTCACGCTCAGCGGCTCCGAGAAGGACGCGTCGTTCAACCTGACGGCGCTCTTCAAGGGGTTCAACGAGCCCGTGGAGATCACGGCCCCGCCCGCCGACCAGGTGGGTGACCTGCCCGAGCACCGCGGCGGAAACTGACGTTTCCCGGAAGTCCACGCCCTCGGCCCACCGGCCGGGGGCGTGAGCCTTTTCCGTGCCCCTTTGCCGGGGAGGGCTCCTCCCGGGCGTCCCGGCCTGTTCTCGGCGCCCGTGGCGGGACAGGCTCCGGGGACGACGCCGGGAGGGGGCAAAAGCGTGTTTTTCCGGCTTACCGCGCTGAGGTGGCGCCGAGTTGGCATTCGTGGCGTCAGCGCGTAAGCTGTCAACGCCGAAGACCGCCGGTCGTCGTCAAGCCGCATGGCTTGATGACTTAAGGATCCACGTCAGTGGACGGCCCGCGTAGGTTGTGATGTGAGTTTTCATCTGGACTAACCTCCTTATGTGAGCCCCGTGCGCCTGCGCCGGGGCTTGTTCGCTTTTCTGGGCCCTTGCCCCGGCGGCACATCTGGAAGGAGGCCCATGGCGAAGGCAGAAAAGGCAACGGCTGTCGCTGAGCTGAAGAGCAGCTTCGACGGCTCCAATGCTGCCGTTCTGACCGAATACCGCGGTCTCACCGTCGCCCAGCTCAAGCAGCTGCGCGTTTCTCTCGGTGAGAATGCGAAGTTCGCCGTGGTGAAGAACACGCTGACCAAGATCGCGGCCACTGAGGCCGGGTTCAACCAGCTCAACGACCTGCTCGCGGGTCCGTCGGCGATCGCGTTCGTCAACGGCGACGTGGTCGAGGCTGCCAAGAGTCTGCGTGACTTCGCCAAGGCCAATCCCCTCCTGGTCATCAAGGGCGGTGTCGTCGACGGCAGGTCGATGACGCCGGACGAGATCAGCAAGCTTGCCGACCTTGAGTCGCGCGAGGTTCTCCTCGCGAAGCTGGCCGGTGCCCTGAAGGCGAAGCAGGGCCACGCGGCCGCCGTCTTCAATGCGCTGCCCACCAACATGGCTCAGCTGGCCGAGGCCCTGCGCGCCAAGCGCGAAGGCGCCGGCGAGTAGGTCCGCGCAGGCGGTCACAGGGGATTAACGCAAACCGCGGTCCCGACTTTCTTTAGTAGTTCAGATCCGTATGGAGGAACCATCATGGCGAAGCTCAGCACCGACGAGCTGCTCGACGCTTTCAAGGAGATGACTCTTCTTGAGCTGTCCGACTTCGTGAAGCTCTTCGAGGAGACCTTCGACGTCAAGGCCGCTGCCCCCGTCGCCGTCGCCGCCGCCGCCCCCGGTGCGGCCGCCGTCGAAGAGGTCGAGGAGCAGGACGAGTTCGAGGTCGTCCTCGAGGCCGCCGGCGACAAGAAGATCCAGGTCATCAAGGAGATCCGCGCCCTGACGAGCCTGGGCCTCAAGGAGGCCAAGGACCTCGTTGACGGCGCTCCCAAGTCCGTCTTCGACGGCAAGGTCAACAAGGAGCAGGCCGAGAAGGCCAAGGCCGCCCTTGAGGGCGCCGGCGCCTCGGTGACCGTCAAGTAGTTCGTTTCATCGAGAAGAGCGGGTCCACCTGGTGCCGGTGGCCCGCTCTTCTCGTGTTTCCGCCCCCCCGCGACCCGTGCCCGGGCCCCGGGTGAGAGGGGCGGGCGGCGGCCGGCCGGGATGCGCGTCGACGGCGGGGGAGGGCCATCCTCACCGGGCCGGACGCCTCGTCGTCTCGGGGCCGGGGTGAATGGGTGGGCGAAATGGCCCGGGGCATGTGGGCGAAGGCCGTTATGCGGATCTGCGCGGCGGGTTATGATCCGGCGATCGGGGAGCGCACCGTCCGGCGCGGTGCGACGGTCGCGCTCACCGGCCCGCGTTCCGCAGACCGTGCGATGGGAGAGAACGCATGGCAGTGCACGCCACTCGTTCCCGTCGCTCACGCCGCTCCCGTCGCCCTCTCAGGATCCTGGGGCCGATGCTGGGAGTTTTGATCGTGGCGCTGCTCGTCGCCGCGTTCTGGATCGGTGCCGCCCTGCGCGACGCCCAGACGGCCGCTGACGACCGGCAGGCCGCGTTGAGGGCGGCGGGGGCCCACGCCCTGCATCTGCTCTCCGTCGGCTACCGGAGCGTCGACGAGGACATCGAACGCATCCTCGACACCTCCACGGGTGTGGCCAGGGCCGAGTACGCCAGGACCGCCGCGGAGCTCAAGAGGAGCACGGTGAAGGACAAGATCCTCCAGACGGGTGCGCTGCGGGCCTCGGGGCTGGTCTCGTTGAAGGGGAGCACGGCCCAGGTGATGGTGGTGGGCGACGCGGTGATCCGGCGGGACGGGAGCAAGGACGCCCCGCAGGAGCGGTTCTACCGGTGGAACATGGAAGTGACCAAGGTCGGGGGATCGTGGCTCGTGTCCCAGGCGGAGCTGGTGCTGTGAGACATGCCTCCCGGCTGGCGATCGGACTCATGGTCGCCGTCGCGCTCGCGCTCGCGGCGGCCGTCTGGATCATGTTCACCGACCTGAGCCGGCTGCGCGCGGACGAGACGGCGGGCCGGGAGGCGCTCGCCGCGGCCCGTTCGGTCGCCCCCGACATGCTGTCGTATGACTATCGTACGATCGAACAGGATTTCGCAAGAGCGAGCGAATACACCGTCGGGGCGCTCAGTCTGCACTACCGGCAGCTGGCCAGGAGCATCGCTCCACAGGCCAGGAGACAGAAGACGGTGCAGCAGGCCACGGTGACCGGGGCCGGGGTCGAGTCGGTGGAGTCGGGAGGTTCCGGCCGGGTCGAGGTGCTGCTCTTCATGAGCATGAGCACGGTCAGGACCCCCGAGGGGGAGAAGGAGCCACGCCGGGTCGTCAGCCAGAACCGGGCCAGATTCATCATGATCAAAAAGGATTCCCGGTGGCTGGTCTCGGAGCTGTCCACCCTGCTCGGAGACCCTCCGCCCCCCTGATCGGCGCGTCGCTTTATTCAATTGTTAGTAAAGCCTTGGTTTGGGGTGGGTTGGCGGTTGGGTACACCGGCCATGGCAGCGTCGATCGTCGGTCGATCCATCGGCCGGTGTTCGATCCGCCGCGTGACTCAGCGTCAGCCACACCAGGTCGGGCATTGTCTCCGCTGTGGTGGTGTACGCAGGTCGCTCGGTGGGAAAACTCCCAGGGTCTCGGCTGTTTCCCTGCCGAAATGTCGGCTCCCGGGCTTGACGTTTCGGCTCTGACGGGCGATGCTGCGACCAACGTGGAGCTTGCAGCGAGACTGAAGTGGACAGGTGTATGCCGTTCGGCTACACTGCCCCTTTGCGCTGCCCTTTGACGACCCGCTTCTTTTGGTGCTCTGATGCATGGTCGTCTGGCGTGCGTGTAGTCAGTCCGCCGCGAGCCCTCGGAAGGACATCTGTTGGCAGCCTCGCGCAACGCCTCCGCCGTACCCGCCGGTCCCCGTCGTGTGTCTTTCGCACGAATTCAGGAGCCGCTAGAAGTTCCTGACCTTCTCGCTCTTCAGACCGAGTCCTTCGACTGGTTGCTCGGCAACGAGAAGTGGAAGGGGCGGGTCGAGGCGGCTCGCCAGGCCGGGCGCAAGGACGTTCCGGCCCAGTCGGGCCTCGAAGAGATCTTTGAGGAGATCAGTCCCATTGAGGACTTCTCCGGGACCATGTCCCTGTCGTTCCGCGATCACCGGTTCGAGCCGCCCAAGTACTCAGTCGATGAGTGCAAAGACAAGGACATGACCTACTCCGCCCCGATGTTCGTCACGGCGGAGTTCATCAATAACACCACTGGTGAGATCAAGAGCCAGACCGTGTTCATGGGCGACTTCCCGCTCATGACCGGTAAGGGCACGTTCATCATCAACGGCACCGAGCGTGTCGTCGTCTCCCAGCTGGTCCGGTCCCCGGGCGTCTACTTCGACCGCAGTGTCGACAAGACCTCGGACAAGGACCTCTACGGATGCAAGGTGATCCCTTCGCGGGGCGCCTGGCTCGAGTTCGAGATCGACAAGCGCGACAGCGTCGGTGTCCGCATCGACCGCAAGCGCAAGCAGGCCGTCACCGTGCTGCTCAAGGCGCTCGGCTGGACCAGCGACCAGATCCTTGAGCGTTTCGGTCAGTACGAGTCGATGCGCGCCACCCTGGAGAAGGACCACACGGCCGGCCAGGACGACGCTCTGCTCGACATCTACCGCAAGCTGCGCCCGGGCGAGCCCCCGACCAAGGAGTCGGCGCAGACGCTGCTGGAGAACCTGTACTTCAACTCCAAGCGCTACGACCTCGCCAAGGTCGGCCGATACAAGATCAACAAGAAGCTCGGGGTCGACAGCGAGATCACCCAGGGCACGCTCGCCGAGGACGACATCGTCGCCACCATCGAATACATCGTCCGGCTCCACGCCGGCGAGACGGAGATGCCCGGCGCGAACGGTCCGATCGTCGTCGAGACCGACGACATCGACCACTTCGGCAACCGCCGTCTCCGTACGGTGGGCGAGCTCATCCAGAACCAGGTCCGCCTGGGCCTGGCCCGCATGGAGCGCGTCGTCCGCGAGCGGATGACGACCCAGGACGTCGAGGCGATCACGCCGCAGACCCTGATCAACATTCGCCCGGTCGTGGCGTCGATCAAGGAGTTCTTCGGCACCTCCCAGCTGTCCCAGTTCATGGACCAGACCAACCCCCTCGCCGGACTGACGCACAAGCGTCGTCTGTCCGCGCTGGGCCCCGGTGGTCTGTCCCGTGAGCGGGCCGGTTTCGAGGTCCGTGACGTTCACCCGTCGCACTACGGTCGCATGTGCCCGATCGAGACGCCGGAAGGACCGAACATCGGTCTGATCGGCTCGCTGGCCTCCTTCGGCCGGGTCAACTCCTTCGGGTTCGTCGAGACCCCCTACCGCAAGGTCGTCGATGGCCGGGTCACCGACCAGGTCGACTACCTGACCGCGGACGAGGAGGACCGGCACGTCATCGCCCAGGCGAACACGCCCATCGGTTCCGACGGAACGTTCCTCGAGTCGCGCGTGCTCGTCCGCAGGAAGGGCGGGGAGTTCGAGTCCCTGCGCGCCACCGAGGTCGACTACATGGACGTCTCGGCACGCCAGATGGTGTCCGTGGCGACCGCGATGATCCCGTTCCTGGAGCACGACGACGCCAACCGCGCGCTCATGGGCTCCAACATGCAGCGCCAGTCGGTGCCGCTGCTCAAGAGCGAGGCGCCGCTGGTCGGCACCGGCATGGAATACCGTGCCGCGACCGACGCCGGCGACGTCATCACCGCCGACAAGGCGGGCGTGGTCGAGGAGGTCTCCGCCGACTACGTCACGGTGATGAACGACGACGGCACCCGTACGACCTACCGGGTCGCCAAGTTCAAGCGTTCCAACCAGGGCACCTGCTTCAACCAGAAGCCGATCGTCGCCGAAGGCGACCGGATCGAGGTGAACCAGGTCGTCGCCGACGGTCCCTGCACCGACGAGGGCGAGATGGCCCTGGGCAAGAACCTCCTCGTGGCGTTCATGCCGTGGGAGGGCCACAACTACGAGGACGCGATCATCCTCTCCCAGCGTCTGGTGCAGGACGACGTCCTGTCCTCGATCCACATCGAGGAGCACGAGGTCGACGCCCGTGACACCAAGCTGGGCCCCGAGGAGATCACCCGGGACATCCCGAACGTCTCCGAGGAGGTCCTGGCCGACCTCGACGAGCGCGGCATCATCCGCATCGGCGCCGAGGTCGTCCCCGGCGACATCCTTGTCGGAAAGGTCACGCCCAAGGGCGAGACCGAGCTGACCCCCGAGGAGCGCCTGCTGCGCGCGATCTTCGGTGAGAAGGCCCGCGAGGTCCGTGACACCTCACTGAAGGTGCCGCACGGTGAGCAGGGCAAGGTCATCGGGGTGCGCGTGTTCAGCCGCGAGGAGGGCGACGAGCTCCCCCCCGGCGTCAACGAGCTGGTCCGCGTCTACGTGGCCCAGAAGCGTAAGATCACCGACGGCGACAAGCTGGCCGGCCGGCACGGCAACAAGGGCGTCATCTCCAAGATCCTCCCGGTCGAGGACATGCCGTTCCTTGAGGACGGCACGGCCGTCGACATCATCCTCAACCCCCTGGGCGTGCCCGGCCGAATGAACGTCGGCCAGGTGCTGGAGACCCACCTCGGGTGGATCGCCGCCAGAGGATGGGACATCAGCGGCATCCAGGAGGCGTGGGCCGAGCGGCTGCGCGACAAGGGCTTCGCCGAGGTCGACCCGCGCACCAACATGGCCACGCCGGTGTTCGACGGTGCCAACGAGGAAGAGATCATCGGTCTGCTCGACAACACCCTGGTCAACAGGGACGGCGGGCGGATGGTCGGCGCGAACGGAAAGGCCCAGCTGTTCGACGGCCGTTCCGGGGAGCCGTTCCCGCACCCGATCTCGGTCGGCTACATCTACATCCTGAAGCTGCTCCACCTGGTCGACGACAAGATCCACGCTCGCTCGACCGGTCCGTACTCCATGATCACCCAGCAGCCGCTCGGCGGTAAGGCCCAGTTCGGTGGCCAGCGCTTCGGTGAGATGGAGGTCTGGGCGCTGGAGGCGTACGGTGCCGCCTACGCCCTGCAGGAGCTGCTCACCATCAAGTCCGACGACGTCCTCGGCCGCGTGAAGGTCTACGAGGCGATCGTCAAGGGCGAGAACATTCCCGAGCCGGGCATCCCGGAGTCGTTCAAGGTGCTCATCAAGGAAATGCAGTCGCTGTGCCTGAACGTCGAGGTGCTCTCCAGCGACGGCATGTCCATCGAGATGCGCGACACCGACGAGGACGTCTTCCGCGCCGCGGAAGAGCTCGGCATCGACCTGTCCCGGCGTGAGCCGAGCAGCGTCGAAGAGGTCTGATCTAGAAGCTGAGGAGGGGATTACATAGTGCTCGACGTCAACTTCTTCGACGAGCTTCGGATCGGCCTCGCGACCGCCGACGATATCCGCCAGTGGTCGCACGGCGAGGTGAAGAAGCCGGAGACCATCAACTACCGGACGCTCAAGCCCGAGAAGGACGGACTCTTCTGCGAGAAGATCTTCGGTCCGACTCGCGACTGGGAGTGCTACTGCGGTAAGTACAAGCGCGTCCGCTTCAAGGGCATCATCTGTGAGCGCTGTGGCGTCGAGGTGACCCGCGCCAAGGTGCGTCGTGAGCGGATGGGCCACATCGAGCTGGCCGCGCCCGTCACGCACATCTGGTACTTCAAGGGTGTCCCGTCCCGGCTGGGATACCTGCTCGACCTGGCCCCGAAGGACCTTGAGAAGGTCATCTACTTCGCGGCCTACATGATCACGCACGTCGACAAGGAAATGCGCGAGCGTGACCTGCCGTCGCTGGAGGCGAAGATCTCCGTCGAGCGGCAGCACATCGAGCAGCGTCGTGACGCCGACATCGAGGCTCGCCAGCGCAAGCTGGAGAGCGACCTGGCCGAGCTTGAGGCCGCGGGCGCCAAGGGCGACCAGCGCCGCAAGGTCCGGGAGGGCGCCGAGCGTGAGATGCGGCAGCTGCGCGACCGGGCCCAGCGCGAGCTGGACCGGCTGGACGAGGTCTGGAGCCGCTTCAAGAACCTCAAGGTCCAGGACCTTGAGGGCGACGAGCTGCTCTACCGCGAGATGCGCGACCGTTTCGGCCGCTACTTCCGCGGCGGCATGGGCGCCCAGGCGATCCAGGAGCGTCTGACCAACTTCGACCTCGCTCTTGAGGCCGAGAACCTGCGCGAGACGATCCGCAGCGGCAAGGGCCAGAAGAAGGCCCGCGCGCTCAAGCGTCTCAAGGTCGTGTCGGCGTTCCTGAACACCCGCAACTCGCCCAACGGGATGGTCCTCGACTGCATCCCGGTCATCCCGCCGGACCTGCGCCCGATGGTGCAGCTCGACGGTGGCCGGTTCGCGACCTCGGACCTGAACGACCTGTACCGCCGGGTGATCAACCGGAACAACCGCCTCAAGCGACTTCTCGACCTCGGCGCCCCCGAGATCATCGTGAACAACGAGAAGCGGATGCTCCAGGAGGCCGTCGACGCGCTGTTCGACAACGGCCGCCGTGGCCGCCCGGTCACCGGTCCCGGCAACCGCCCCCTGAAGTCCCTCAGCGACATGCTGAAGGGCAAGCAGGGCCGGTTCCGCCAGAACCTGCTGGGCAAGCGAGTCGACTACTCCGGCCGTTCGGTCATCGTCGTCGGCCCGCAGCTGAAGCTGCACCAGTGCGGTCTGCCCAAGCAGATGGCCCTGGAGCTCTTCAAGCCGTTCGTGATGAAGCGCCTGGTCGACCTGAACCACGCGCAGAACATCAAGTCGGCCAAGCGGATGGTCGAGCGTGCCCGGCCGGTCGTGTGGGACGTCCTCGAAGAGGTCATCACCGAGCACCCCGTGCTGCTCAACCGCGCGCCGACCCTGCACCGCCTGGGCATCCAGGCCTTCGAGCCGCAGCTGGTCGAGGGCAAGGCCATCCAGATCCACCCGCTCGTCTGCACCGCGTTCAACGCGGACTTCGACGGTGACCAGATGGCCGTGCACCTGCCGCTGTCGGCCGAGGCGCAGGCCGAGGCCCGCATCCTGATGCTGTCGACGAACAACATCCTCAAGCCGGCCGACGGCAAGCCCGTGACCATGCCCACCCAGGACATGATCATCGGTCTTTACTCGCTGACCACGCTCAAGGACGAGGACGAGAACGGTGTCGGCAAGGGCCGGGTCTTCGGCTCGGTGTCGGAGGCGCTCATGGCCTTCGACCGCCGCGAGCTGGACATCCAGTCGCTGATCCAGATCCGGATGAAGGGAGACGTCCCGCCGCCCCGCGGCTGGGCCGCTCCCGAGGGCTGGGAGGCGGGTGACAGCTACCGCCTGGAGACCACCCTGGGTCGTTGCCTGTTCAACCAGACCCTGCCGGCGAACTACCCGTACGTGAACTCGCAGGTCGGCAAGAAGCAGCTCTCGGTCATCGTGAACGAGCTCGCCGAGAAGTACCCCAAGGTCGAGGTCGCCGCGGCGCTCGACGCCCTCAAGGACGCCGGTTTCTACTGGGCGACCAGGGCCGGTGTGACGATCTCCATCGAGGACGTCATCGCGCCGCCGAACAAGGCCGACATCATGGAGACGTACGAGCGCAGGGCCGACAAGGTCCAGCGTGAGTACGAGCGCGGTCTGATCACGGACGAGGAGCGCCGTCAGGAGCTCATCGAGATCTGGACGCACGCGACCAGTGACGTGACCGACGACATGCAGAAGGCGTTCCCGAAGACCAACCCGGTCTGGATGATGGTCCAGTCGGGCGCCCGAGGAAACCTGATGCAGGTCCGGCAGATCTCCGGCATCCGTGGCCTGGTGTCCAACACCAAGGGTGAGACGATCCCGCGTCCGATCAAGGCCTCGTTCCGCGAGGGTCTGTCGGTGCTGGAGTACTTCATCTCCACCCACGGTCAGCGGAAGGGTCTGGCGGACACCGCGCTGCGGACCGCCGACTCGGGTTACCTGACCCGTCGTCTGGTGGACGTCGCGCAGGACGTCATCGTCCGCGAGATCGACTGCGGCACCGACCGTGGCGTCCCGCTGCACGTGGCCGACCGCGACGCCCAGGGCAACCTGGTCAAGGCGGAGAACGCCGAGAGCAACGTGCACGGCCGCATCCTCGCCGAGGACGTGGAGGTGGACGGCAAGATCATCGCGCCGATGGGTGTCGACATCAACGACATCCACGTCACCGCGCTGGTCGAGGCCGGGGTGGAGACCGTCAGGACCCGCAGCGCCCTCGTCTGCGAGGCCAAGATCGGTGTCTGCGCCACCTGCTACGGCCGTTCGCTCGCGACCGGCAAGCTCGTGGACGTCGGCGAGGCGGTCGGCATCATCGCCGCCCAGTCGATCGGCGAGCCCGGCACCCAGCTGACGATGCGGACCTTCCACACCGGTGGTGTGGCGGGCGCCGACATCACCCACGGTCTGCCCCGTGTGCAGGAGCTCTTCGAGGCGCGCGTCCCCAAGGGCGTCGCCCCGATCAGCGAGGCCGAGGGCCGGGTCCGCATCGACGAGACCGACAAGACCCGGAAGATCGTGATCGTCCCGGACGACGGTTCCGAGGAGGTCGCGTACCCCGTGTCGATGCGGTCGCGCATGCTCGTCTCCGACGGGCAGCGCGTCACGGTCGGCCAGCAGCTGATCGCCGGTGCGGTCAACCCCAACGAGGTGCTGCGCATCCTCGGCCCCCGGGCCGTGCAGCTGCACCTTGTGGCGGAGGTCCAGCAGGTGTACCGCTCGCAGGGTGTGTCGATCCACGACAAGCACATCGAGATCATCGTGCGGCAGATGCTCAAGCGCGTGAACGTGCTGGAGTCCGGCGACGCCGACATGCTGCCCGGTGAGCTCGTCGAGCGGCCGCGCTTCGAGCGGATCAACCGCGAGTGCGTGGCGGAGGGCGGCACGCCGGCCTCCGGACGCCCGGTGCTGATGGGCATCACCAAGGCCTCGCTCGCCACCGAGTCCTGGCTGTCCGCGGCGTCCTTCCAGGAGACGACCCGAGTGCTCACCGACGCGGCGATCCACGCCAAGTCGGACTCGCTGCTCGGTCTCAAGGAGAACGTCATCATCGGAAAGCTCATCCCGGCCGGTACGGGCATGCCCCAGTACCGCAACATCCGGGTCGAGCCCACCGAGGAGGCGAAGGCCGCCATGTACACCGTCGGCGGCTACGACGGCTCCGCGGCCGACTACACCTTCGGTTCGGGCTCCGGCGAGGCCGTGCCGCTGGAGGAGTACGACTTCGGTCAGTACAACCGCTGAACGGCACGACCGCTGAGCGGTCGCTGACGGCAGAGTGATCGCAGACGGCGCCCGGTCCCCTTCAAGGGGGCCGGGCGCCGTCGCTTTCCCTCCGGTACCGTCGCCTTTCCTGCCCGCTGACCCGATAGCTGGGGATGTGGACCTTTCTTGACCGGAATGTTGCGGCGAAAGCCACACGTTAATGCGGAGAACGGCCGGAGAAGTGCTTCGCGCCGGGTAAACTCGACACGGACCCGGAAGCGGTCGGTCGGAAACCGATCGCGGGAGTCATGACACGAACGCCGACGCCTGGCGAGTGCAGCCGTTTTGACGTGTTGCGTTGGGCTGGGTAGTCTTTCCCTTCGTGCCCATGTCTTCATGGGTCTTCATGCGTGCGCGTCGCCAGTTTCCCGATGAGGGGTCGGCAGAGGCGCCGTATGGCCTCCTCCACCGGACCGGCCTTAACCGGGATGTGGCGCGAAACTTACGCGACACGCCCGACCGCGTGGGTCGGAGGGGATGAAAGAACCGCAGGTCATGACACCGGCAGCACCTGCAAAATGCACCACATTCGAATTACCGGCTAGCACGAACGGAGACGCGGTGCCCACGATTCAGCAGCTGGTCCGCAAGGGCCGCCAGGACAAGGTCACAAAGACCAAGACTCCGGCGCTCAAGGCCAGCCCTCAGCGACGCGGCACCTGCATGCGCGTTTACACCACGACCCCGAAGAAGCCGAACTCCGCGCTCCGCAAGGTCGCGCGTGTCCGGCTCACCAACGGCATCGAGGTCACGGCCTACATCCCCGGTGTCGGCCACAACCTCCAGGAGCACTCCATCGTGCTCGTCCGTGGTGGCCGTGTGAAGGACCTGCCGGGTGTTCGCTACAAGATCATCCGCGGCTCGCTCGACACCCAGGGTGTCCGTAACCGCAAGCAGGCCCGTAGCCGTTACGGCGCGAAGAAGGAGAAGTAAGAATGCCTCGCAAGGGTTCTCCTGGCCGTCGTCAGCTCATGGCTGACCCGGTTCACAACTCGCCCCTGGTCACCGCGCTCATCAACAAGGTGCTCCTGGACGGCAAGCGCTCCATCGCCCAGTCCATCGTGTACGGCGCTCTCGAAGGCGCCAAGGAGAAGACCGGCAACGACCCGGTCGTCACCCTGAAGCGCGCGCTGGACAACGTCAAGCCCACCCTTGAGGTCCGCAGCCGCCGTGTCGGTGGCGCGACCTACCAGGTCCCGGTCGAGGTGCGCGCGACGCGTAGCACCACCCTGGCCCTGCGCTGGCTGGTGCAGTACTCCCGCGCCCGCCGCGAGAAGACCATGACCGAGCGCCTCATGAACGAACTGCTCGACGCCAGCAACGGCCTCGGCGCAAGCGTCAAGAAGCGCGAGGACACCCACAAGATGGCCGAGTCCAACAAGGCCTTCGCCCACTACCGCTGGTAACAGCGGGTTCGACGAGACGACGAGGACGCGAGAGAAGTGGCCACCACGACCGCTCTTGACCTGGCCAAGGTCCGTAATATCGGGATCATGGCCCACATCGACGCGGGCAAGACCACGACGACCGAACGCATCCTGTTCTACACCGGTATCAACTACAAGATCGGTGAGGTCCACGAGGGCGCAGCCACGATGGACTGGATGGAGCAGGAGCAGGAGCGTGGTATCACCATCACCTCCGCTGCCACGACCTGCGAATGGCTCGGCCACACGATCAACATCATCGACACGCCGGGCCACGTGGACTTCACGATCGAGGTGGAGCGCTCGCTCCGCGTCCTCGACGGTGCCGTCGCCGTGTTCGACGGCGTCGCCGGTGTCGAGCCGCAGTCCGAGACGGTCTGGCGTCAGGCCGACCGCTACGAAGTGCCCCGGATCTGCTTCGTCAACAAGCTGGACCGGGTCGGCGCGGAGTTCCACCGCTGCGTCGACATGATGATCAGCCGCCTGAACGCGACCCCCGCGGTGCTTCAGCTTCCCTGGGGCGTCGAGGCCGACTTCAAGGGCGTCATCGACCTGGTCAAGATGAAGGGTCTGCTCTGGAGCGCCGAGGCGGCCAAGGGCGAGATGTACGAGGTCGTCGACATCCCGGCCGAGCACGCCGAGGCCGCTCGCGAGTGGCGTGACAAGCTCATCGAGACGGTCTCCGAGAACGACGACGAGTTGATGGAGCTCTTCCTGGAGGGCGTCGAGCCCACCGAGGAGCAGCTGGTCGCGGCCATCCGCCGCGCGACGCTGGCCAGCGCCATCAACCCGGTCCTGACCGGCACCGCGTTCAAGAACAAGGGCATTCAGCCCCTGCTCGACGCGATCGTCGCCTACCTTCCCGCCCCGATCGACATCCCGGCCTTCAAGGGCCACGCGGTCGGCAAGGAAGACGAGGTCATCGAGCGTCACGCGGACGTGAACGAGCCGTTCTCCGCGCTCGCCTTCAAGATCATGAGCGACCAGCACCTCGGCCGCCTCACCTACATCCGCATCTACTCGGGCACGCTCGAGACCGGCACCGCGGTGACCAACTCGGTGAAGGGCCGCAAGGAGCGGATCGGCAAGATCTACCAGATGCACGCCAACAAGCGCGAAGAGCGCGCGTCGGCCGTGGCCGGTCAGATCGTCGCCGTGATGGGTCTGAAGGACACCACCACCGGTGACACCCTGTCGGACCCGGCTCACCCCGTGGTCCTGGAGTCGATGAACTTCCCGGCGCCGGTCATCAGCGTCGCCATCGAGCCCAAGACCAAGGGTGACCAGGAGAAGCTGGGCACCGCGATCCAGCGTCTGGCCGAAGAGGACCCGTCCTTCCAGGTCCGTCGTGACGACGAGACCGGGCAGACGGTCATCTGGGGTATGGGCGAGCTCCACCTGGAGATCCTCGTCGACCGGATGCGCCGCGAGTTCAAGGTCGAGGCCAACATCGGCCGGCCTCAGGTGGCCTACCGGGAGACCATCCGCCGCAAGGTGGAGAAGGTCGACTACGTCCACAAGAAGCAGACCGGTGGTTCCGGCCAGTTCGCCAAGGTCATCATCGACATTGAGCCGCTGGGCGAGGGCAACGACGGTTACGAGTTCTCGAACAAGGTCTCCGGTGGCCGCATCCCGAGGGAGTACATCCCCTCGGTCGACGCGGGCGCCCAGGAGGCGGCCGAGTTCGGTGTTCTCGCCGGATACCCCATGGTCGGGGTCAAGGTCACCCTGCAGGACGGTGCCTACCACGAGGTGGACTCGTCCGAAATGGCCTTCAAGATCGCTGGCTCGATGGCCTTCAAGGAGGCCGCGCGCAAGGCGGACGCCGTAATCCTGGAGCCGATGATGGCCGTTGAGGTCACCACGCCCGAGGACTACATGGGTGATGTCATCGGTGACCTCAACGGTCGCCGCGGGCAGATCCAGGCGATGGACGAGCGCTCCGGCGCCCGGATCATCAAGGCGCTCGTGCCGCTCTCTGAGATGTTCGGCTACGTGGGAGACCTCCGTAGCAAGACGCAGGGGCGTGCGAGCTACAGCATGCAATTCGACTCCTACGCCGAAGTGCCCGCGCACATCGCCAAGGAGATCGTCGCGAAGGTGCGGGGCGAGTAAGTCCAGCACCATTCCGGGTGTGGGAGGCGAGGAGATCGTCACCCCGCTACCGGAGGGGTGCGGGGCGAGTAAGTCCAGCACCATTCCGGGTGTGGGAGGCGAGGAGATCGTCACCCCGCTACCGGAGGGGTGCGGGGCGAGCAGGCCCCAGCACCATTCCGGGTGTGGGAGGCGAGGAGATCGTCACCCCGCTACCGGAGGGGTGCGGGGCGAGCAGGCCCCAGCGCTGTTCCGGGTGTGGGAGGCGAGGAGATCGTCGCCCCGCCACCGGAGGGGTGCGGGGCGAGAGCTTTCTCGCCGGCCGGTTCCGAGAGGGACCGGCCTCCCCAATCCCGAATATGAAGACGCAAGTCACGTCAGAATCTCTAAGGAGAGAGCAGTGGCCAAGGCCAAGTTCGAGCGGACCAAGCCGCACGTAAACATCGGCACCATTGGGCACATCGACCACGGCAAGACCACTCTGACCGCGGCGATCACCAAGGTGCTCCACGAGCGTTTCCCGAACCTCAACGAGGCGACCCCGTTCGACAAGATCGACAAGGCGCCCGAGGAGAAGGCTCGTGGTATCACGATCTCCATCGCGCACGTCGAGTACCAGACCGAGAAGCGCCACTACGCCCACGTGGACTGCCCCGGTCACGCCGACTACGTGAAGAACATGATCACCGGTGCGGCTCAGATGGACGGCGCGATCCTCGTGGTCGCCGCCACCGACGGCCCGATGCCGCAGACGAAGGAGCACGTCCTCCTGGCCCGCCAGGTCGGCGTCCCCTACATCGTCGTCGCCCTCAACAAGTCCGACATGGTGGACGACGAGGAGATCCTGGAGCTCGTCGAGCTCGAGGTCCGCGAGCTTCTCTCGGCCCAGGAGTTCCCCGGCGACGACCTGCCGGTCGTCCGCGTCTCGGCGCTGAAGGCGCTTGAGGGCGACACCAAGTGGGGCGACTCGATCATCGAGCTCATGACCGCCGTGGACGAGAACGTCCCCGAGCCGACCCGTGAGACCGAGAAGCCGTTCCTCATGCCGATCGAGGACGTCTTCTCGATCACCGGTCGCGGTACGGTCGTCACCGGCCGTATCGAGCGCGGTATCGTCAAGGTCAACGAGACCGTCGACATCATCGGCATCAAGGAGACCAAGACCACCACCACGGTCACCGGTGTCGAGATGTTCCGCAAGCTCCTCGACGAGGGTCAGGCGGGTGACAACGTCGGTCTGCTCCTGCGCGGCATCAAGCGCGAGGACGTCGAGCGCGGCCAGTGCATCATCAAGCCGGGCACGACCACCCCGCACACCGAGTTCGAGGCCCAGGTCTACATCCTGAGCAAGGACGAGGGCGGCCGCCACACCCCGTTCTTCAACAACTACCGCCCGCAGTTCTACTTCCGTACGACCGACGTGACCGGCGTGGTGAACCTCCCCGAGGGCACCGAGATGGTCATGCCCGGCGACAACACGGAGATGAACGTCGCGCTGATCCAGCCCATCGCGATGGAGGACGGTCTCA
This sequence comes from Streptosporangium sp. NPDC000563, assembly GCF_040299985.1. NCBI lineage: Bacteria > Bacillati > Actinomycetota > Actinomycetes > Streptosporangiales > Streptosporangiaceae > Streptosporangium > Streptosporangium sp. NPDC000563. Next base: position 1,588,141 of record NZ_JBEPDA010000001.1, read on the forward strand.
AGTTCGCCATCCGTGAGGGTGGCCGCACCGTCGGTGCGGGTCGAGTGACCAAGATCATCAAGTAGTACGATCGCGGAGTGGCGGTCGGCCCCCGAAACAGGGCCGACCGCCTCACCACGAGGGGGCCGTGCCGCAGGGCGCGAACCCCGGCAGGACCCCACGAACCGTGATCTCGCAGTTGGTTCGGCCGAAGGATGACCGAACTCACTGCCAGATCACGGAAGAAAGCGCGGACTCACAGCGTCTGCTACGTGGGGCATGTGCGGAGACGCCGCCCCAGGGCGAGACGTGCTCCGGCACGACGTGGCGGGACCGTCCAGATGGGCCGGCCACGACATAGCGGCAACAGGCCGCACGTAACTTTTTCAGACGACAGTGAAGGACACCGAGGCCATTATGGCGGGACAGAAGATCCGCATTCGGCTCAAGGCCTATGACCACGAGGTCATCGACGTCTCGGCCAAGAAGATCGTCGAGACGGTGACAAGGACTGGCGCCAAGGTCGCGGGCCCGGTGCCGCTGCCGACCGAGAAGAACGTGTACTGCGTCATCCGCTCGCCGCACAAGTACAAGGACAGCCGCGAGCACTTTGAGATGCGCACGCACAAGCGGCTGATTGACATCATCGACCCGACGCCGAAGACGGTCGACTCGCTCATGCGACTCGACCTTCCCGCCGGCGTTGACATCTCGATCAAGCTCTGAGGGAACGCACTGACATGGCTAACAAGATCAAGGGCGTCCTGGGCAAGAAGCTCGGCATGACCCAGGTCTTCGACGCGGACAACCGGATGGTCCCGGTGACCGTCGTCGAGGCTGGCCCGTGCGTCGTGACCCGCGTCCGCACCGCCGAGAAGGACGGCTACACCGCCGTTCAGCTGGGCTTCGGCCAGGTCGACCCGCGGAAGGTCAACAAGCCGCTCGGCGACTACCTGCGCAAGCACGACATCACCCCGCGCCGTTACTTCGCGGAGATCCGCACCGACGACGCGAGCGACTACACCCTGGGCCAGGAGCTCCTCGCCGACACCTTCGAGGCCGGCCAGTTCGTCGACGTGACGGGCAAGAGCAAGGGCAAGGGCTTCGCGGGTGTCATGAAGCGCCACGGCTTCAAGGGTCTGGGCGCCTCGCACGGTACGCAGCGCAAGCACCGCTCGCCCGGTTCCATCGGTGGCTGCGCCACCCCCGGCCGCGTCTTCAAGGGCGTGCGCATGGCGGGCCGGATGGGCAACGTCCGCACGACCGTCCAGAGCCTCAAGGTTCACGCCGTGGACGCCGAGAAGGGCCTCATCCTGATCAAGGGTGCGATCCCCGGCGCCAACGGCAGCCTGGTCCTGGTCCGCACCGCCGCCAAGAAGGGGGCTGCCAAGTGAGCACCATTGACGTCCTCGACGTACGCGGTGAGAAGGCCGGCACCGTCGACCTGCCGGAGGACATCTTCGGCACGAAGGTCAACATCCCGCTGATCCACCAGGTCGTCGTGGCCCAGCTCGCCGCTCGCCGGCAGGGCACCCACAAGGCGAAGACCCGCGGTGAGGTCCGAGGCGGCGGCAAGAAGCCGTACCGCCAGAAGGGCACCGGCCGCGCCCGCCAGGGTTCGACCCGCGCCCCGCAGTTCACCGGTGGTGGCACCGTCCACGGCCCGGTTCCGCGGGACTACTCGCAGAAGACTCCCAAGAAGATGAAGGCCGCCGCCCTGCGCGCGGCCCTGTCCGACCGGGCGACCGGCGGCCGCGTTCACGTGGTCAGCGGTCTGGTCGAGGGGGAGACCCCGAAGACCAAGGCGGCTCTTGAGTCGCTTCGCAGGCTCACCAAGGCCCGCAGCGTCCTGGTCGTCGTCGACGAGGGTGACGAGCTCAGCTGGCTGAGCCTGCGCAACGCTCCCGAGGTCCACCTCCTGGACGCCGGGCAGCTCAACACCTACGACGTGCTCTGCTACGACGACGTCGTCTTCACTCAGGACGCGTACGACCAGACCGTGGCGCGTCTGAGCAAGAGCGGGAAGGAAGACGCCTGATGGAGAAGATCGCCGACCCGCGCGACATCATCATCAAGCCGGTTGTCTCCGAGAAGAGCTACGGCCTGATCGACGAGCACAACAAGTACACGTTCCTGGTGCGGAAGACGGCCAACAAGACGCAGGTCAAGATCGCCGTTGAGAAGATCTTCGGTGTCAAGGTCGCCAGCGTCAACACCATCAACCGCCAGGGCAAGCGCAAGCGGACCAGGTTCGGCTACGGCCAGCGCCCGGCCACCAAGCGAGCCATCGTCAGCCTGGTCGAGGGTGACCGGATTGACATCTTCGGCCAGATCGGCTGACGCGCTCGCTCAGTAAGTACAGGGAGAAAGCCCCTCGCCGTCTGGCGAGGGGCATTCGACCGGATTAACCGACGAAGGATGAACGAAAAAGATGGGCATCCGTAAACTCAAGCCGACGACCCCGGGTCGCCGCGGCGCCAGCGTCTCGGACTTCGCCGAGATCACGCGCAGCACGCCCGAGAAGTCGCTGCTTGCACCCCTGCACAGCAAGGGTGGCCGTAACGTCCACGGCCGAGTCACCACCCGTCACCAGGGTGGTGGCCACAAGCGCGCCTACCGGATCATCGATTTCCGGCGTCACGACAAGGACGGGATCCCGGCCAAGGTCGCTCACATCGAGTACGACCCGAACCGCACGTCCCGCATCGCGCTGCTGCACTACGCCGACGGGGAGAAGCGCTACATCCTCTGCCCGACCGGCCTCAAGCAGGGCGACCACATCGAGAACGGCCCCACGGCCGACATCAAGCCGGGCAACTGCCTCCCGCTGCGCAACATCCCGACCGGTACCTTCATCCACGCGGTGGAGCTCCGTCCGGGCGGTGGCGCCAAGCTGGGCCGGTCCGCCGGCGCGCAGATCCAGCTCCTCGCCAAGGAGGGCCAGTACGCCACGCTGCGTATGCCCTCCGGTGAGATGCGCCAGGTCGATGTCCGCTGCCGGGCCTCGATCGGCCAGGTCGGCAACGCCGAGCAGGCCAACATCAACTGGGGCAAGGCCGGACGCATGCGGTGGAAGGGCAAGCGCCCCACCGTCCGCGGTGTCGCGATGAACCCGGTCGACCACCCGCACGGTGGTGGTGAGGGTAAGACCTCCGGCGGTCGTCACCCCGTCAACCCCAAGGGCAAGCCCGAGGGACGTACCCGTGCGGCGAACAAGGCCAGCGACCGGCTGATCATCCGCCGTCGTACCAAGCGGAAGAAGCGGTAGGAGCAGCCAAAATGCCACGTAGCCTTAAGAAGGGTCCCTTCGTGGACGACCACCTTCAGAAGAAGGTGGATGTCCAGAACGAGAAGGGCACCAAGAACGTCATCAAGACGTGGTCGCGGCGCTCCATGATCGTGCCCGACATGCTTGGTCACACGATCGCCGTTCACGACGGCCGCAAGCACGTCCCGGTGTTCGTCACCGAGTCGATGATCGGCCACAAGCTGGGTGAGTTCGCTCCCACGCGAACCTTCCGCAGCCACGTCAAGGAAGACCGCCGCAGCCGGCGATAAGCGCCTCAGGAAGAGGACGTCGAGCCGAGAACGATCGGAAGCGATCGTCACGGGTGAGACGGACTCGACCAAAACGAAGGGTAAGAGGAGTAAGCGATGGAAGCCAGGGCTCAGGCGCGGTTCGCGCGCCACACGCCCATGAAGGCCCGCCGTGTGGTGGACCTCATTCGCGGGCTGCCCGCTTCGGAGGCGCAGGCCGTGCTGCAGTTCGCTCCCCAGTCGGCGAGCGAGACCGTGTACAAGGTGCTTTCGAGCGCCATTGCCAACGCGGAGCACAATTTCAAGCTCGACCGTGACACGCTCTTCGTGAGCCGTGCCTGGGTCGACGAGGGCCCGACGCTGAAGCGGTTTCGTCCCCGTGCTCAGGGTCGTGCCTATCGGATCAACAAGCGGACCAGCCACATCACCGTGATCGTGGAGTCCCGCGAGCCGAAGGGGAGGACCCGCTAGTGGGTCAGAAGGTTAACCCGCACGGGTTCCGCCTCGGCATCACGACCGACTTCAAGAGCCGGTGGTATGCCGACAAGCTCTACAAGTCGTACGTTGCCGAGGATGTGGCGATCCGCCGCATGCTCAAGAAGGGCATGGAGCGGGCCGGCATCTCCAAGGTGGAGATCGAGCGGACCACCGACCGGGTACAGGTCGACATTCACACCGCCCGTCCGGGCATCGTCATCGGCCGCCGCGGCGCCGAGGCGGACCGGATCCGCGGTGACCTCGAGAAGCTGACCAAGAAGCAGGTCCAGCTGAACATCCTCGAGGTCAAGAACCCTGAGATCGACGCTCAGCTCGTCGCCCAGGGTGTGGCCGAGCAGCTGTCCAGCCGTGTCTCGTTCCGCCGTGCCATGCGCAAGGCGATGCAGTCGGCGATGAAGAGCGGTGCCAAGGGCATCCGGGTGCAGTGCTCCGGCCGTCTCGGTGGCGCCGAGATGTCCCGTTCGGAGTTCTACCGCGAGGGCCGCGTGCCCCTGCACACCCTCCGCGCGGACATCGACTACGGCCTGTACGAGGCCCGCACCACCTTCGGTCGCATCGGCGTGAAGGTGTGGATCTACAAGGGTGAGGCTCCGACCAGCCGCGCCGAGCGCGAGGCGGCCGCCGCCGGTGCTCGCGCGGGCCAGCGCCGTGACCGCGACGACCGTCGTGGCCCCGGTGCCGGTGGCGGCGACCGTCCCCGTCGTGGCGCCGGTGGCGCCCGTCGTGGTGCCGGTGCCGGCCGCGGTGACCGCGCTTCGGGTGGCTCCGCCGCCCCCAGGACCGAGGCGGCCTCGCAGGCCGCCCCCGAGACCGGCCCGGCTGCGCAGCCGGGTGCTGAAGGGAGCTGACCATGCTGATCCCGCGCAGGGTCAAGCACCGCAAGCAGCACCGGCCCGACCGTCACGGCGCCGCCAAGGGTGGCACCAGGGTCGTGTTCGGCGAGTTCGGCATTCAGGCGATTGAGCACTCCTACGTGACCAACCGTCAGATCGAGTCGGCTCGTATCGCGATGACCCGTCACATCAAGCGTGGCGGAAAGGTCTGGATCAACATCTATCCGGACCGCCCCCTCACCAAGAAGCCCGCCGAGACCCGCATGGGTTCCGGTAAGGGTTCGCCGGAGTGGTGGGTCGCGAACGTCAAGCCCGGTCGCATCATGTTCGAGCTGTCGGGTGTCGCCGAGCCGGTGGCTCGCGAAGCCCTGCGTCGTGCGATGCACAAGCTGCCGATGAAGTGCCGGTTCGTCAAGCGTGAAGTGGGTGAGGCGTGATGGCTAAGGGCCTGACCGCCGGTGAGCTGCGGGTGGAAGACCAGGACACCCTGGTCACGAAGCTGAAGGAAGCCAAGGAGGAGCTGTTCAACCTCCGCTTCCAGGCAGCGACCGGCCAGTTGGAGAGCCACGGGCGGCTGCGCGCCGTCCGCCGCGAGATCGCCCGTATCTACACGGTGATGCGCGAGCGGGAGCTCGGAATCGTCACGGTAGAGAAGGAGTCGATCGATGGCTGAGGCCACGGAAACCACGACCGAGGCGCGGAACTACCGCAAGACCCGTGAGGGTCTGGTCGTCAGTGACAAGATGGACAAGACTGTCGTGGTCGCTGTCGAGGACCGCGTGAAGCACCCCCTGTACGGCAAGGTCATCCGCAGGACGACCAAGTACAAGGCGCACGACGAGGCCAACACCTGCGGTGTCGGCGACCGCGTTCTCCTGATGGAGACCCGGCCGCTGTCCGCCAGCAAGCGCTGGCGCGTCATCGAGATCCTCGAGAAGGCCAAGTAGACAACGCGCCTCGTGGGGGGTGACACCGTCACCCCCCATGATGGCGTCCAAGGGGGCGAAGCGATCTTCGCCCCGCCTGCGACGGCGGTCCGCGAGGGCTGTCGCCGGAGGAAAAAGACCAGCAGGTTCCGCAAGGCTCACCCGAAACCACGGGTGAGAACCGGCGAGACAAACAGGAGTTCAAGTGATCCAGCAGGAGTCGCGGCTCAAGGTCGCCGACAACACCGGTGCGAAGGAAGTCCTTTGCATCCGTGTTCTCGGTGGCTCGGGCCGACGTTACGCGGGAATCGGCGACATCATCGTCGCCACGGTCAAGGACGCCATCCCGGGCGGCACCGTGAAGAAGGGCGATGTGGTCAAGGCCGTCATCGTCCGCACTGTCAAGGAGCGCCGCCGGCCCGACGGCTCCTACATCCGCTTCGACGAGAACGCCGCCGTCATCATCAAGGACAGTGGCGACCCCCGGGGCACCCGCATCTTCGGTCCCGTCGGACGTGAGCTGCGTGACAAGAAGTTCATGCGGATCATCTCGCTCGCGCCGGAGGTGTTGTAATGCCGAAGCTTCATGTGAAGAAGGGTGACCTCGTCCTGGTCATCGCCGGCAAGGACAAGGGTGCCAAGGGTCGTGTGATCGCCGCCCACCCGCGTGACGAGCGCGTGGTGGTCGAGGGCGTCAACATGGTCAAGAAGCACAGCAAGGAGACCAACCAGGGTCCGCGCGGTGCCAAGGCCGGTGGCGTGCAGACCATGGAGGCTCCCATCCACGTGAGCAACGTCAAGAAGCTCAAGGATGAGAAGCCTTCCAAGGACGACAAGCCCGCCAAGAAGGAGTCGGCCAAGGCCGCTTCCGAGGAGACGGGTGAGGACAACTGATGACCGCGAACACCACCGAGACCGAACAGCGGGCCCTCCCGCGCCTCAAGCAGCGCTACCGCGAAGAGATCATCGCGAAGCTGAACGAGCAGTTCGAGTTCGAGAACATCATGCTGGTGCCCACCATCACCAAGATCAAGGTGAACATGGGTGTCGGCGAGGCCGCGCGCGACTCGAAGCTCATCGAAGGCGCCGTCCGCGACCTCACCGTGATCACCGGTCAGAAGCCGGCGGTCGTCCGCGCCCGCAAGTCCATCGCCCAGTTCAAGCTGCGCGAGGGCATGCCGATCGGTGCGCACGTCACGCTGCGCGGTGACCGGATGTGGGAGTTCCTCGACCGGCTGCTCTCGCTGGCGCTGCCCCGTATCCGTGACTTCCGCGGTCTGTCGCCCAAGCAGTTCGACGGCAACGGCAACTACACCTTCGGTCTCACCGAGCAGGTCATGTTCCACGAGATCGACCAGGACAAGGTCGACCGCCAGCGTGGTATGGACATCACCGTCGTGACCACCGCTAAGACCGACGACCAGGGCCGGGCACTGCTGAAGCAGCTCGGCTTCCCCTTCAAGGAGGCCTGATCATGGCGAAGACGTCGCTCAAGGTCAAGGCTGCTCGCAAGGCCAAGTTCGAGGTCCGGGCGTACACTCGGTGCTCGCGCTGTGGTCGTCCCCGCGCCGTCTACAGGAAGTTCGGCCTGTGCCGCATCTGCTTCCGCGAGATGGCGCACCGGGGCGAGCTGCCCGGCATCACCAAGTCGAGCTGGTAGCCCTCCGCGCGGCCCCGTGAGCGATCACGGGCCCGCGCGAGGCACCGGCCGCACATAGAAGTCGTATTCACCGGGCGCCGCCTACAGGCGCCCACGACCGCACCGTAGGTCCCCTGTGGAAACCGCGGTGAGGAAGGCCACCGGCCATGACGATGACCGACCCGATCGCAGACATGCTGACGCGTCTGCGAAACGCGAACTCGGCGTACCACGACAGCGTGGCGATGCCGTACTCGAAGATCAAGGCGCACATCGCCGAGATCCTCCAGCAGGAGGGTTACATCCAGTCCTGGAGCGTCGAAGACGCCAAGGTCGGAAAGAACCTCGTGGTGGAGCTGAAGTTCGGGCCGACCCGTGAGCGTTCCCTCTCGGGTCTGCGCCGGGTCTCCAAGCCCGGCCTGCGGGTCTATGCAAAGAAGGACAACCTGCCCCGAGTCCTGGGTGGACTGGGCGTCGCGATCATCTCGACGTCCGGCGGCCTCATGACGGACAAGCAGGCCGGCAAGCGTGGAGTGGGCGGGGAAGTCCTCGCCTTCGTTTGGTAGAGGGGAGAACGAACAGCATGTCAAGAATCGGACGGCTGCCCATCCCCGTACCGAACGGAGTGGACGTCGCCATCGACGGCCGGGACGTCACGGTCAAGGGCCCCAAGGGCACGCTTTCACACACGGTCGCGGAACCCATCGCGATCGCCAAGGGTGACGACGGCAATCTGTCCGTCACCCGTCCCAACGACGAGAACAAGGTCCGTGCGCTGCACGGCCTGTCTCGCACCCTGGTCGCCAACATGGTGACCGGTGTCACCCAGGGTTACTCGAAGACCCTGGAGATCGTGGGCGTCGGTTACCGCGTGCAGGCCAAGAGCCCGACTCAGCTCGAGTTCGCTCTCGGCTTCAGCCACCCGGTGATCGTCGACGCCCCCGAGGGTGTCACCTTCCGCGTCGAGAAGCCGACGCTGTTCCACGTGGACGGCATCGACAAGCAGAAGGTCGGCGAGATCGCCGCGAACATCCGCAAGTTGCGCAAGCCCGACCCTTACAAGGGCAAGGGCGTGCGCTACCAGGGTGAAGTTATCCGCCGCAAGGTCGGAAAGGCTGGTAAGTAGGCATGGCTGGCAAGACTGCGTTCGGCAAGCACACGGCCGCCCGCGCCGTCTCGCGGGCCCGCCGCCACGGCCGAGTCCGCAAGAAGGTGGCCGGTACGGCCACACGTCCGCGCCTGGTCGTCAACCGGTCCACGAAGCACCTCTTCGTGCAGATCGTCGACGACACCCAGGGCCACACGCTGGTGAGCGCGTCCACCATGGACGCCTCCCTGCGCTCGGCGGAGGGCGCCAAGACCGACAAGGCCAAGCAGGTCGGCGAGCTTCTCGCTCAGCGGGCCAAGGCAGCCGGGATCACCGCGGTCGTGTTCGACCGGGGTGGCAATCGCTACGCGGGCCGCATCGCGGCGCTGGCAGACAGCGCTCGCGAAGGCGGACTGGAGTTCTGATGACTCCGTCCCAGGATCGCAATCCAGGATCGCACCCGATGGCCCGTCTTACGAATGAGAAGAGGAACCACTAATGGCCGGAGCTCCGCGTCGCGGTGGCGCCGCCGGTGGCGAGCGGCGTGACGGTCGTCGTGACGATCGCCGCGGTGGAAACGCTGACAAGGGCGTCTCGTACATCGAGCGCGTTGTGAAGATCAACCGAGTGGCCAAGGTCGTGAAGGGTGGTCGTCGCTTCAGCTTCACCGCCCTCGTCATCGTCGGTGACGGCAACGGCATGGTCGGTGTCGGCTACGGCAAGGCCAAGGAGGTGCCCGCGGCGATCGCCAAGGGTGTCGAAGAGGCCAAGAAGCACTTCTTCAAGGTGCCCCGTATCCAGGGCACCATCCCGCACATCGTGCAGGGTGAGGAGGCGGCGGGCGTCGTCTTCCTCCGCCCGGCCTCGCCCGGTACCGGCGTCATCGCCGGTGGTCCGGTGCGCGCCGTGCTGGAGTGCGCCGGCATTCACGACGTGCTGTCCAAGTCGCTCGGCTCGGACAACCCGATCAACATCGTGCACGCCACCGTGGCGGCCCTGAAGGGCCTCAGCCGCCCCGAGGAGATCGCGGCCCGCCGCGGCCTCCCGATCGAGGACGTCGCCCCCAAGAGGATGCTCAAGGCTCGCGCCGAGGGCCTCGCGGAGGCCGCGGCCGCGAAGGCGGTGAGCTAGTCCATGGCACGCCTGAAGATTACCCAGGTCCGTTCCAAGATCGGTGGCAAGCAGAACCAGCGTGACTCGCTGCGCTCGCTCGGTCTGAAGCGAATCGGCGATGTCGTCGTCAAGGAGGACCGCCCGGAGATCCGCGGCATGGTCACCGTGGTGACGCACCTCGTCACCGTGGAAGAGGTCGACTAGACATGGCAGAGAACACTCCGCTCCGCATCCACCACCTGCGTCCGGCTCCCGGCGCCAACAAGTCGAAGGTCCGCAAGGGCCGCGGCGAGGCGTCCAAGGGCAAGACCGCGGGTCGTGGCACCAAGGGCACGAGGGCCAGGAACACGGTCCCCCTCGGTTTCGAGGGTGGCCAGGTTCCGCTGCAGCGGCGCCTGCCCAAGTTCAAGGGCTTCTCCAACGCCCTGTTCAAGACGACCTACCAGGTCGTCAACCTTGACAAGCTCGGCGAGCTGTTCCCCGAGGGTGGCGACGTCACCGTCGACACGCTCGTCGCGAAGGGCGCGGTTCGCAAGAACCAACTCGTCAAGGTTCTGGGAACCGGTGACATCTCCGTGGCGTTGAACGTGGAGGCGCATGCCTTCTCGGCCAGCGCCAAGGATAAGATCGCCGCGGCCGGGGGCTCCGTCTCCGAGCTGTAGGCGTTATCATCACGCGGCGCGGGGGCTCGTAATGGGCTCCCGCGCCCGTAGTGCGTTAGAGTTCGCTGGACAGTGGGCCTCGACTCATTTCCTTGGGCTCATTGACTGGATATGGCAAAGATGGAACACCCCCGCACCATCGCTGACCGACCTCGCCTTTCAGGCGCGCAGGAGGGACCGTGCTGACCGCATTTACCCGAGCGTTCCGTACGCCGGACCTGCGTAAGAAGCTGCTCTTCACTTTGGGCATCATCGCGCTGTTCCGACTTGGGTCGGTCCTGCCGACTCCGGGTGTGCATACCGAGAACATCAGCCGTTGTCTCACCCAGGCGCAAGCGGGGGACGCGGGCAACATCTACGGAATGGTGCAGCTGTTCAGCGGCGGCGCCCTTCTGAAACTTTCAGTTTTCGCCCTCGGCATCATGCCGTACATCACCGCGAGCATCATTCTTCAGCTGCTCGTCGTGGTCATTCCGCGACTGGAAGCCCTCAAGAAGGAGGGACAGTCCGGGCAGACCAAGATCACGCAGTACACCCGCTACCTCACGGTCGGCCTGGCGGTCCTGCAGTCGACCGCCTTCGTGGCGCTCGCCCGCAGCGGCCAGCTCTTCCCGCAGTGCCGCGAGGAGATCCTTCTCGACAAGGACAACGTCTTCGCCATCGTCACGATGGTGCTGACCATGACCGCCGGCACCGCCGTCGTCATGTGGCTGGGCGAGCTCATCACCGATCGCGGTATCGGCAACGGCATGTCCATCCTGATCTTCACGCAGGTCATCGCGGTCTTCCCGTCCGAGCTGCTGAACATCGCCCGCCAGAAGGGTGGCTTCGTCTTCGGCGTGGTCATCGTGGTCGGTATCGCGATGATCGCCCTGGTCGTGATGGTGGAGCAGGCACAGCGCCGGATCCCGGTGCAGTACGCCAAGCGCATGGTCGGCCGCAGAATGTACGGCGGGACGTCGACCTACATCCCGCTCAAGGTCAACCAGGCCGGCATCATCCCGGTCATCTTCGCCTCCTCGCTGCTCTACCTCCCGCAGCTGATCACCACGCTCTTCTCGAACACCCAGGAAGAGCCGCACCCGATCATCCAGTGGATCTCGCAGGAGTTCGGCGGTGGCGGGACCACCCCGACGTACATGATCACCTTCTTCCTGCTCATCGTCTTCTTCACGTACTTCTACGTGTCGATTACCTTCAACCCCGTTGAAGTCGCCGACAACATGAAGAAGTACGGTGGGTTCATCCCGGGTATCCGCCCGGGTCGCCCGACGGCCGAGTACTTGAACTACGTGCTCACGCGACTCACCGCTCCAGGCGCGCTGTATCTGGGCCTGATCTCCATGGTGCCGATCGTCGCGCTGGCGCTCGTCGGCGCGAGTCAGAACTTCCCGTTCGGAGGAACGAGCATTCTGATCATGGTTGGTGTCGGCCTCGACACCGTGAAGCAGATCGAGAGCCAGTTGCAGCAGCGTAATTATGAAGGCTTCCTGAAGTAGTGCGCCTCGTCCTGGTCGGGCCCCCCGGAGCGGGTAAGGGGACACAGGCCCAGTTCGTCGCATCGAACCTGTCGATCCCGAAGATTTCGACAGGTGACATCTTCCGCGCCAACGTCTCGGGCGGCACGGAGCTCGGCAAGCTTGCCAAGGAATACATGGACCGCGGTGACCTCGTGCCCGACGAGGTCACCATCGCGATGGTCCGCGACCGCCTCGCCGAGAACGACGCGCAGGACGGCTTCCTGCTCGACGGCTTCCCCAGGAACGTGCCCCAGGCCGAGATCCTGAAGAAGATGCTCGCCGAGTTCCAGGTCGGTCTGGACATCGTCCTGGAGCTCGTGGTCGACGACGAGGAGGTCGTCCGCAGGCTCGCGGGCCGCCGGACCTGCAGCCAGTGCGGCCGCATCTGGCACGTCGACTTCGATGACAAGAAGGACGACATCTGCGACGCCTGTGAGGGCCGGCTGTACCAGCGGGACGACGACAAGGAGGAGACCGTCAGGCACCGCCTGGAGGTCTACCAGGAGCAGACGGCGCCCCTGGTCTCCTTCTACGCCGACGAGGGCATCCTGGTCGGGGTCGACGCCACGGGGCCGGTGGAAGAGGTCACCCAGCGCGCGATGGAGGCCCTGAGGCCCTTCATCGGCTAGCGACCCCTTCGCTGGCCGGCCGAACGACGGCACGGTGCACACCACCCATGGGTTTCCCATGGGTGGTGTGCTGTCATTTAGGGCAGAATCGGGGGAATTGGGATCCCGGACCGCCCGTTGAACCACCCCAGGGGGTGCGCAGGTGTTCAAGAAGAACAAGCACGGAATCCAGCTGAAGACGCCCGAGCAGGTGGACAAGATGCGGGCGGCAGGCCTCGTGGTCGGCCGTACCCTGCAGTTGCTCAGGGAGAGCGTCCGACCGGGTATGACACCCCTGGACCTCGACGCGATCGCGGAGAAGGCGATCAGGGACGAGGGGGCGATTCCCTCCTTCAAGGGCTACCAGGGGTTTCCCGCGACGATCTGCGCCTCGGTCAACCACGAGGTCGTCCACGGCATCCCGAGTGACCGCCGTCCGCTGCGGGAGGGCGACATCATCTCGATCGACTGCGGAGCCATCCTGGACGGCTGGCACGGCGACTCGGCCGTCACGGTCCCGGTCGGCGAGGTCGATCCCAAGCTGACCGAGCTGATGAGGGTCACCGAGGAGGCCATGTGGCGCGGGATCGCCGCGCTCACCGTGGGCCGTCACCTGTCCGACATCGGGCACGAGGTGGAGAAGTACATCCGCTCCCAGGGGCGCTACGGCATCCCGCAGGAGTACGGCGGTCACGGCATCGGCACCGAGATGCACATGGACCCGTGGGTGGCCAACCACGGCAAGCCGGGCCGGGGACCGAAGTTCGAGCCCGGCATGTGCTTCGCCGTCGAGCCGATGGTGAACCTCGGGACGGACAGGACCAAGGTGCTCGCCGACGACTGGACCGTGGTCACGATCGACGGGAAGGTCTCCGCGCACTTCGAACACAGCGTCGCCGTGACACATAATGGTCCTTGGGTATTGACCGCCCTTGACGGGGGGAAAGAGCGGCTTGCCGACCTGTTGGGAAACGCGGGCTAGTTTCGGCCCGCCGGCGAGCGGATGGGGTTGAGATGGCGGCTGGTCCGGAGATGCGAGCCTCCGACGGAGACCGTGACAAGGTCGCCTCGGTCCTGAGGGAGCACTACGCGCAGGGCCGTCTGACCACGGAGGAGTTCGACGAGCGCCTTGAGCAGCTCTACACGAGCAAGACGTACGGCGAGCTCGCCGTCCTCACCTCCGACCTTCCCGACGTCGACCTGCGTCGGCTCCCCGAGGTCCCCTCACGCGCCCCTGAGCGCTCCAAGGCGGCCGAGGGGAAGAACAAGCAGGGCAAGGGGATGGCGGAGGCATGGGCCGTCTGGGCGACGGCGAGCGGCGTCAACTGGGTGATCTGGCTCATCATCGGGCTGACCGGAGACTTCCCCTACCCGTGGCCCCTGTGGGTGATGGGCCCGTGGGGTGTGGTGTTGCTGGTGGCCACGATCGCCGGCGGCCAGGGGCGGGACAGGAAGCGGTAATAGTGCACTCTGGGCGTTGAGTGTGCATTCCTCCACAGATGATGGCGTTGAATCTTCCTAACGTGAGCGGTGTCCGAACGACAGGACCCCGGTTCGCAGGAGGAAGATCCAATGAGCAAGATCCGTACAGCCCTGGTCGGAGCGGCGCTGGCAGGTTCGCTGGCCGCGGGTGTGGTCGCCGCCCCGTCCGCGACGGCCGCCACGCAGGCCTCCGCGGGGTCCGCCGTCGCGGCCCAGGAGACCCAGGCGTCGAGCAAGCACTTCTTCGGTCCGTACTACTCGGGCTTCGGCGGTGGCGAGAGCTTCGGCAGGCGCTCGTACTTCAAGGGCTACTGGACCAGCAGCGGCGGCCGCTACTGGTTCTACGGCGACCTGTTCGACCGTGACCGTGATCGTGAGCGCAGCTACGTGTGGTTCAAGTGGCACGACAGGTTCGGCTCGCACACCAAGGTGTTCAGCACCTTCGGCCGCTCCGGCTTCACCAAGTTCGGCGGGTTCAAGAAGAGCAGCGGCTTCGACGACTTCAAGATCAGGGTCTGCGAGGGCCGCGACAAGTTCGACGACTGCGGCCGCTGGGGGGACGCCTTCTGAGGCGTCTTCCGACGCCTTCCGCGGAGGTGGCCCTCGGGGGCCTTCCGCGGGGGCGGTCCTCGGGGGCGCCCGGTGAGGGCGGGGGGCCTTTCAGCGGGACGTGATCGAGGAGCGTCGACCGAGAAGCCTTGATCAAGGAGAACCGGTCGGGGAACGTTGATCGACAGGGTCGGCCGAACGGGCCCCCGGCGCGGCGTCGCCGGGGGCCTTCCCGTGTCGCCCGCACGGTCCGGCCGACGGGATACCGACCGGGCTCACCCGGCTCGGCCGCCGGGACGCCGACCGGGCCAACCCGGCTCGGTCGGCGGATGTCGGGCCGCTCGGCTCGGTCCGGTCGCCGGGATGCTGGCCTGACCTGGTCGGACGTGCCACAATGAGGGCGAGAGTGTTCGCGTGCCGAGTCGTGTCGTCCAGCCCGCTCAGGATCTGCGGTATCCTTCGTAGCAGTTGTGTCAAGGCACCGGCCGTGTGTTTCGCATTTCCTCGCCCGGTGCCGTACACTCCTTTTTCGGTTCACTATGACCATTGCGCATCGGCGGTGTCGCAACCGCCGCTCTCATCGAAGCGCTGGGTCGCGGCTGCTTAGTGTTCCGAAGCCTCAGACGACCGATCAGTGAAACGCGAGGGACATGGCCAAGAAAGACGGCGCCATCGAGATCGAGGGCACTGTGGTTGAGTCGCTCCCGAACGCGATGTTCCGGGTGCAGCTCGATAACGGCCATAAGGTCCTGGCCCACATCAGCGGGCGGATGCGGATGCACTACATCCGAATCCTTCCTGACGACAGGGTTGTCGTCGAACTGAGCCCCTACGACCTCAGTCGTGGGCGGATCGTCTACCGATACAAGTAAGCGCGTCTGAGGGACGAATAGGACTATGAAGGTCAAGCCGAGCGTCAAGAAGATCTGTGACAAGTGCAAGGTGATTCGCCGGCACGGTCGCGTCATGGTGATCTGCGACAACCTGCGCCACAAGCAGCGTCAGGGCTAGTCGCTCCAAAAAAGGCCCCGTGAGAGTCCGCTCCAAGAGGCGGACTCGATTCATGTGGGGCTTTCACGTAATCGCGTCTCACACCTGCGCAGGCGGCTCACGCCGTACCCCGCAGGAGACCCCCGGTCGGAGGCCGGGGCCCTCACCCCGGGCATGGGGAGGGGAAGTGAGGCGCAGGACCTCCGCCATAACGAAGGAG
Organism: Streptosporangium sp. NPDC000563; assembly: GCF_040299985.1. NCBI lineage: Bacteria > Bacillati > Actinomycetota > Actinomycetes > Streptosporangiales > Streptosporangiaceae > Streptosporangium > Streptosporangium sp. NPDC000563. The sequence goes on from NZ_JBEPDA010000001.1 coordinate 1,603,784, forward strand.
AATGCCCGACCATGGCTCGCCTGGTTGGTGTAGACCTCCCCCGCGACAAGCGGCTGGAGATCGCTCTCACCTACATTTTCGGAATCGGACGCACTCGTGCGCTCGAAACCCTCAAGGCCACCGGCGTCAACGGCGACCTGCGGGTTCACCAGCTGACCGACGAAGAGCTGGTGCCGCTGCGCGACTACATCGAGGCCAACTTCAAGATCGAGGGTGACCTCCGTCGCGAAGTTCAGGCCGACATCCGTCGCAAGATCGAGATTCAGTGCTACCAGGGCATTCGGCACCGCCGTGGCCTTCCCGTGCACGGTCAGCGTACGCAGACCAACGCGCGCACCCGTAAGGGCAAGAAGAAGACCGTGGCCGGCAAGAAGAAGCCCGGTAAGAAGTAGTCCGCGTAGCCGCAGGACCGAAGACCTCAGGAGTGAAGGCAAAGAATGCCTCCTAAGAGCCGCCAGGGTGCACCCAAGAAGGTGCGCCGCAAGGAAAAGAAGAACGTCGCTCACGGGCACGCCCACATCAAGAGCACGTTCAACAACACGATCGTTTCGATCACCGACCCGAGTGGGAACGTGATCTCCTGGGCCAGCGCCGGCCACGTCGGGTTCAAGGGCTCCCGTAAGTCCACCCCGTTCGCGGCGCAGATGGCCGCGGAGAACGCCGCCCGCCGCGCCATGGAGCACGGCATGCGCAAGGTCGACGTCTTCGTCAAGGGCCCCGGCTCCGGCCGTGAGACCGCGATCCGCTCGCTTCAGGCGACCGGACTCGAGGTCGGGTCCATCCAGGACGTCACCCCCGTGCCGCACAACGGCTGCCGCCCGCCCAAGCGCCGCCGCGTCTGACGCCCAGGAGAAGATAGAAAATGGCTCGTTACACGGGTGCGGACTGCAAGCTCTGCCGCAGGGAGAAGACCAAGCTCTTCCTCAAGGGCAAGAAGTGCGAGTCCGCGAAGTGCCCCATCGAGATCCGTCCTTACCCGCCGGGTGAGCACGGCCGCGGCCGTCCCAAGGAGTCTGAGTACCAGCTCCAGCTTCGTGAGAAGCAGAAGACCCGCCGCATTTACGGCGTCCTCGAGAAGCAGTTCCACAACTACTACGAGGAAGCCAACCGCAAGACCGGCAAGACCGGCGAGAACCTCCTCCAGATCCTGGAGAGCCGTCTCGACAACGTGGTCTACCGCGCCGGTTTCGCGGAGTCGCGCGACGCCGCCCGCCAGCAGGTCCGTCACGGGCACATCCTGGTGAACGGCAAGAAGGTCGACATCCCGTCGTACCGGGTGCGCGAGCACGACATCGTCGAGGTCCGCGAGAAGTCGCGCAACCTCCTGCCCTACGAGGTGGCCCGCGCCACCGCCGGTGACAAGACGTACCCGGCGTGGCTCGGCGTCATCCCGGACGCGCTGCGCGTCCTGGTCCACCAGCTCCCGGTCCGTCAGCAGATCGACACCCAGGTCCAGGAGCAGTTGATCGTCGAGCTCTACTCCAAGTAGCGCTCCTGCCGGTGCCGTACGGCGATTCGCCGTACGGCACCTATGCTGTTGTTCGAGCGGCGTCAAATAGCGGGCGCCGCCATGCAAGGGAGATTTCACATGCTGATCGCTCAGCGTCCCTCCCTCCTTGAGGAATCCCTTGAGGAGACCCGGTCCAAGTTCATCATCGAGCCGCTGGAGCCGGGTTTCGGCTACACCATCGGAAACTCGCTGCGCCGCACGCTGCTGTCGTCCATCCCGGGCGCGGCCGTGACGAGCATCCGCATCGAGGGCGTGCTGCACGAGTTCACCACCGTGCCGGGCGTCAAGGAGGATGTCACCGACATCATCCTGAACCTCAAGGACCTGGTCGTCTCCTCCGAGCACGACGAGCCCGTGGTGATGTACCTGCGCAAGCAGGGCCCCGGCGACGTCACCGCCGCCGACATCGCGCCTCCGGCCGGTGTCGAGGTGCACAACCCCGAGCTGCGCATCGCCACCCTGAACGGCAAGGCGAAGCTGGAGATGGAGCTGACCGTCGAGCGCGGTCGCGGCTACGTCTCCGCCGCGCAGAACAAGCAGCCGGGCCAGGAGATCGGTCGCATCCCGATCGACTCCATCTACTCCCCGGTGCTCAAGGTCACCTACAAGGTCGAGGCGACCCGAGTCGAGCAGCGCACCGACTTCGACCGTCTGATCCTGGACGTCGAGACCAAGCCGTGCATGAAGCCCCGCGACGCGGTGGCCTCCGCCGGTAAGACCCTCGTCGAGCTGTTCGGTCTCGCCCGCGAGCTGAACGTCGAGGCCGAGGGCATCGACATCGGCCCGTCGCCGACGGACGCGGCCCTCGCCGCCGACCTCGCGCTGCCGATCGAGGAGCTGAACCTCACGGTCCGCTCCTACAACTGCCTCAAGCGCGAGGGCATCCACACCGTGGGTGAGCTCGTGGCCCGCAGCGAGCAGGACCTTCTCGATATAAGGAATTTCGGCGCCAAGTCCATCGAAGAGGTCAAGCAGAAGCTGCACGAGATGACGCTGGCGCTCAAGGACTCCCCGCCCGGGTTCGACCCGAGCGCGGTGGCCGGCGGCGGCTACGACGACGACGACAGCGCCTACGTCGAGACCGAGCAGTACTGAGTCCAGGGGCGCCTCACGGCGCTCCGCGACACCGGGTGGCCTCCCGTCACCTCGGGTGTCACCGCGTTTCACGATGACGAGGGCCTCGCGGCCCTCGGCCCGACCCCGGTACCTCGTACGGCCGGGGCGGGTTTACTCCCAAGGAGAACGTTATGCCTAGGCCCACCAAGGGTGCCCGTCTCGGCGGCAGCCCGGCCCACGAGCGGCTCATCCTGGCGAACCTCGCCACCCAGCTGTTCCAGCACGGCCGGATCAAGACCACCGAGGCCAAGGCGAAGCGTCTGCGTCCGGTGGCGGAGAAGCTGATCACCAAGGCGAAGAAGGGCGACATGCACAACCGTCGCCAGGTGCTGACGATCGTCAGGGACAAGGGTGTCGTCCACCACCTCTTCACCGAGATCGCCCCGACCTTCGCCGAGCGTCCCGGTGGCTACACCCGGATCACCAAGATCGGCCTCCGCAAGGGCGACGCCGCCCCCATGGCCGTGATCGAGCTGGTGTCCGAGCCGCTGAACAAGGTCACGACCAGCCGGACCCCGGCCGCCGCCAAGGCCGCCGAGCCCAAGGCGGAAGAGGCCAAGGTCGAGGAGACCAAGGCCGAGACCACCGAGGAGACGAAGGCCACCGAGGAGACGAAGGCCTCCGAGGAGACGAAGGCCTCCGAGGAGACGACCGAGGCTCCCGCCGAGGAGACCGAGGCCAAGAAGGACAACGCCTGATCTCTCAGGCCCCGTGAAAGGGCCCGGCACTCCCTCCACAGGGAGCGCCGGGCCCTTTTCCGTCCGTCGCGAGCGCCGCCACCGCGAAGGATCGCGGTGGCGGTGAGCGCCGGGCCTTTTCCGTCCGTCGCGGCGGTGGCGAGGGCGGGGACGGAACGCTCGGTGTTCACGGCTCCGCCGCCCGTTTCGGCTACGGGTCCCGCGCCCTGATCGTCCGATGCCGGACAACCGCCGGCCCGCGGCGAGCCGAAGAGCACGTCAACACTTCCCGAGTCCGCCGGATGGCGGCTCGCCAAGTCTCATGGGGAACCATCGTGGTACGGCTGAGGCTGGATCTCGCCTACGAGGGCACCGACTTCTCCGGCTGGGCCAAGCAGCCCGGACGGCGTACGGTCCAGGGGGAGATCGAGGGGGCACTCGGCAGGATCCTGCGGCTTCCCGAGCCTCCGGCGCTGACCGTGGCCGGGCGGACCGACGCCGGTGTGCACGCCCGAGGTCAGGTGGCCCATGTCGACCTGGATCCCGGCGCGTTCGGCGCGCTGGACGGCCGTGGGCGCCGAAGGGGGGCCGCGGGCGAGGACCCCGAGCCGGGATCCGAGGGGGAGCTCGGCGAGAGGCTCTCTGCCATGCGCAGGAGACTCGCCGGAGTCCTGCCCCCCGATGTCCGTGTCCATCACGTCACGGTGGCTCCTGAGGGCTTCGACGCGCGGTTCTCGGCGCTGTCGAGGCGCTACGCCTACCGGGTGTCCGACGCCCCCGGAGGTGTCGACCCGCTCCGCCGCCGCGAGGTCGTCTGGTACAACAGGCCCCTCGACGTGGACAGGTTGAACGCGGCCGCCGCCGCTCTCCTCGGTGAGCACGACTTCGCCGCGTTCTGCAGGAGACGCGAGGGCGCGACCACGATCCGGGAGCTCAAGCGGCTCGACTGGGTTCGTGAGGGCGACCTCGTCGTGGCGACGGTGATGGCCGACGCGTTCTGCCACTCCATGGTCCGGGCGCTCGTCGGATCGCTGCTGCCCGTCGGTGAGGGCCGGCTCCCGGTCGGCTGGCCGGGAGAGGTGCTGTCGCGGGCCGTACGGGACTCGGGGGTGCACGTCGCGCCCGCGCACGGGCTCTGCCTGGAGGAGGTGCGCTACCCCGCGCCGGGCGAGCTCGCCCGGCGGGCCGCGGAGACCCGCCGGGTGCGGACGATCAGTTCGTGACGCGGCGCTCCACGACCTTCGCGGTCTGGTCGCGGAAGGCGCCGCTCACCTTGCCCAGGGACTTCTCCTTGGCGGTCGGCGTGTGGCCGTCGCTGAAGGTGGCGTAGCTGAACACGATGTAGCGGCCCCACACCATCCCGGCCGCGTAGCCGCCCGCGATGTGCACCCGCTCGCCTCCCGTACCGGCGGCGGAGGGAAGGCCGCGGAACCAGAGGTTGCTGTCCAGATCCTTGGCCTTGTCGGCCGCCACCGCGGACTCGCGGGTGGGCAGCACGGCGATCCCCGTGGTCACGGCGTACTTCCGCTTGCTGTCCACGTACGTCGCCCGTAGCACGCGGCGGCAGTCCTGGCTGCGCAGGGTGCCGCCGAACCTGCCGGACGCGGCCTTCTGACACTGCTCGGTGACGTCGGTCTTGACCCGCTTGAACGTCGTCCCGGCCACGGACACCTTCTGGCCGAAGGCGTCGGCCACGGTCATCGTGCCGGGGTCGGTCTTCTCGGAGTTGAGCATCGTGGTGTTGATCGGCTCCGGCTCGCCGGTGATGTCCAGGTCGTCGGTGGGGTCGAGGGTCCCCGACCTGGGAATCGGATCCGTCGCGTTCGCCGACTGCTTGGCGCTGAACGACTGGTAGGCGAAGAAGGCCCCGGTGCCGATGCCGACCACCACGACCGCGACGACGGCGGCGAGCAGGGTCGTACTCGCCCTGCTGCGGGTCGGCTCGGGGGGAGAGGGCGGTGGTTCGGGGGTGAACTCCGAGAGAGGGGTGAACGCCCCACGCATCGTCGCCGGTCCGCTCTCGGGGAGCGCCGCGGTCCCGTCCGCCGGTGAGGAGGTCACCGGCGGGGGCGGGAGAACGGGGAACGAGGGGGCGATGCCGGTCACGACGGGGATGCCGCCCGGTGGGGTGTGGTCCGACAGGGGGAAGGGCTGCGCGGCCTCGGACGGTGTCCGGTCGCGGGTGTCCTGTCCGAAGGGAGGCGCGGGCACCTGTGAGATCGGTTCCGGTTCCTGGCGTGTGAAGGGCTGGGTCATGGACGCGGTGGTGGGCGCGGCCATGGGGGGCGGAGCCCCCGGGGTGGGGCCGGACGGGGCGGAACCTGATGGGGCGGGACCGGACGGAGTGAGACCGGACGGGGCGGAACCTGACGGGGCGGGAGGGCTCTCGTCTCGTGGACCGGCGGCCGGTGAGGGCACGGAGGCCTGATGGGTGGCCTGTCCGGGAGAGGGCTGCGCGAGGGCCTGCTGGGCAGGCTCCTGGCGGGGCGGACTCTGCTGAGGGTTCTGCCGAGTCGGAGGGTTCTGCCGAGTCGGGGGGAGAGGGCCGGAGGCGAGGAGGTCTCCCTCCTCGGGGTGTCCGGGCGCGCCGGCCACGGCGGCGCGGACGTCGGCCGTGGTGTCGTCGCTCTCGTCCGGCTCCTGCGGGGGAGTGGCGTCCGGCGGCCAGACGGCGATGTCGCCGGGCTCTCCCGGGCGAGCGGTGCTCTCCTCGGGGTCGGTCCACACCGGCTCGCCGGTCGCGGCGGGCCAGGGGTTCTCCTGACCTGAGGAGGGCCAGACCTGCATGCCCGCGGCCGCCGCCGTGAAGGCGGGCGGCGGCTGCCAGGGGGGTGCCCCCGGCACGATGGGCGCGGTGGACAGCGGCTGGTCGGCCCGTGGCGAGGAAACCCCGTGCTCGTGGCGCTCGCCCTCGTGCGTCCCACCGGGCCGCGGTGAGACGTTCGGGTTCTCCGGGGTGGGCCAGGCGGGAGGTGAGGGTTCCGGCGGGGTGGGGGAGTTGATCCACGCCGGAGGGGCCGGTTCCGGCCGGGAGAACTCGGACCAGGTGGGGCCCGAGGAGCCGGGGGAGGACTCCGGCCGGGGACCCGAGGAACCCGCGGGATACTCGGGCCGCGGACCCGAGGGATCGCGGGAGAACTCGGGTCGCGGACCCGAGTCCTGGGAGAACTCGGGCCGGGGGGCCTGCGAGGGGCCGGAGGGAGATCCCGGCGGTCCGGAGGGATCGCGGGGAAGGGATTCCGATGCCTGTGGGTGCGACCCGGGCGGCGGGCCCGAGGGGTCGCGGGGGAACTCCGGCCGGGGGTCCTGCGAGGGACCCCGGAGGAACCCGGGCGGCGGGCCGGAGGGGAAGCCGGGTGGGCCGGGGAGATCCGGTCGGGGGTCCCGCGAGGGGCCGGGCGGGAACTCGGGCCTGGTGGAACCCGCGGAGTCGGAGGAGAACTCGGGCCGCGTGGGGCCGGAGGGTTCCGGGTAAGAGAGCGGTCCCGGCTGGGGCGCGGGGTGCGCGGGGCCGGGCCAGGGGGCGGGCGGATCGTCCTCCGGCTGGGCGTACCAGTCGTAGGGGGCGCCGTCGCCGGGGACCGTCCACGGCTGAGCCGCGCCCGGGGCCGTCTCCGGCCACCCGGAAGGGCCGGGGGGTTGCTCGTCGTCTGTGAGATCGGTCCGCAGCACGTGGGGCGAGGGCTGGCCGAAACTCGGCGGCGGCGTCGCCGGTGTCGCCGAACCCTCGGCTTCACGTTGGTGCTCGGACCCGGATTCCTGCCCACGCATACGACGCAGCCTAGCGACAGCCGGAGATCGTCATGCGAGTATGGCCGTATCGTCTGTCGGATTCATGCCTCGAAGTGGGGATATGACCCCATGGTCAGGGGCGTTTTCCGGTCAGTGTCCGTGACTCCAGGGCAGGGGTGACGGTCGCGTCCGCCGCGCCGAAGGCCGCCTGGTTCAGCTTCTTGACCTCGGTTTTCTTTGGCATGTGGCCGTCTTTGTACTGGAACCAGACCATCACCACGTAGTGCCCGTGGCGCCATTCGCCGACGAATGCCTCGCCGGTGCCGAGAAGTTTGGTGACCTTATCCTTACCTGGCAGCGGTTTGATGTATTCCTCGCGCTCCTTGCCGGTGCTCGCCGAGACGACCTTGGACGCTCCCGCCGACGTCTTGAGGTTGGCGACCCCCACGGTGCCGATGATCTTCCCCGAGGCGTCGCGGAAGCTGGCGCGCAGGAGCTGGTTGCACCGCGCCGAGGTGAGGGCCTTCTGGAGCTTCTCCCCGACCACGGCCTTGTCGCACTTCTTGTCGGTCCTGCGGGTGGTCATCAGGTAGGTCTGCCCGCCGATCCGTATCTTCTTGTTCTTGAACACCTCGTTCAGGGTGAGAGGGTGCGGGTCGGTGGCGCGGGAGGAGGTGAAGCCGAACTTGCCCTTCGCGGTGTTCGCGGGCGGGATGAGGGGGGCCGCGGCGGTGGGCTCCGTCGCGCCGGGCACCGGGTCGGGGTCGGAGTTGGCCAGCACGGCGAGGCCGATGCCCGCGGCGACCAGCGCCGCGAACGCCCCGGCCGCGATGTAGATCGGGCGGCGTGAGCGGGGCCCCTCGTCGTACGGGCTCCACATCTCCTTGCGAGGCCGCTCGTTGGGCGCCTCGATGGGCCGTCCCTGCGGCCGGGGGGCCTGTGGGGCCTGGGAGGGGGAGTCGGGGGGGCGGTTGTTCTGCGAGGCGTCGAACCAGTGCTGGCCCTGTGCGGGCGGCGACGCGTCAGGCCGGTTGTAAGGCTGGCGGCGCGGCGGCTCCACGGGAAAACCCATGCGCCGAGCGTAGCCCGGTATCGGGGCCGCTTGGCTCAGGAGTATCCGAAGTCCTGGGTCCACCAGGGGCCGTCGGACCCTCGCACGGCTCCGACGCCGGTGGCCCTGAGCTCGCAGTTGAGGATGTTGCGCCGGTGGCCGCTCGTCCCCATCCAGCTGCGCACCGCGTCGTCTGGGGAGGTGTAGCCGCGCCCGATGTTCTCCGCGCCGCCGTCGCGGTAGCCGGTCGCCTCCATCCGCTCCCAGGGGGAGGTGCCGTCGGCGGAGTTGTGGGAGAGGCGGCCCGTGGCCGCCATTCCGGCCGAGTGCCTCCTGGCCGAGACGGTGAGTCTCCTGTCGATCCGCAGCGGTACGCATCCGGCCCGCCTGCGCTCGATGTTGACGAGCCGGACGACCTCACGCTCCATCGCGCCGAGGGCGGAGGTGGCGCCGCCGTCGTCGCCGTTGAGGAGGAGGCGGGAGGGGCCGTCCTCGCCGGAACCGCCGGAGTCGCCGAGTGACGTGCCGGGGGTCGGGGTGGGGCGCGGGCGCCGGTCCTCGGGGGCGGGGGTGGAGCGGGCGACCCGGGAGAGCGGGGCGCGCTCGACCTGGCCGGCGAGTGCGCCGCTGGGTGTGGGGCGTACGGGCCCGGTGTCGTTCAGGTAGATCTGGTCGGCGGCCTTCTCGTCGCGGCTGCCCCGGCCGATGATGAAGCCGACGAGCAGAACCGCGAGCAGGCACACGAACACCCCCATGCGGCGCAGGCGCGCTCGCTGGGTATGCCCGGGGTGAGGAAGCTGCCACATACCGCTATCAAAGATAGAGATGTTTGCGGTGAGGAAGAAGGGAATGCTGAGAACATGTTGGAACCGTTCTGTGAAGGTTCCGGCGCTATCGTCCTTGACTCGTCGTTCGGCGCCCCCTCTCGGGGAACGTCGCGCCGCCCGGTTTCAGGCCCGCTCCCGGAGGGGTTCCGACGCGGTGACCGGCCCCTTTCCGTGGTCGTCCGGGTCTCGGCGCCCCGCTCGCGGCGACCTTGGATATTCGGCATATAGCGCCGTATATCGGGATAAATCATCATCTCGGCGCCCGGTGTGTGCCGGTTTCCCGGCACCGGCCGGTGGCGGGTAGACTGCCGGGGGAACCGCCGGAGAGTCATGCCGTTTTGCATGCGCTCCTCCGCGCCGGTATCCTGCTAGTTCGTTGTGTGCGAATTGGTCTCCTTTAGCAGACCGATACGCGGCGCGTCCGGCGTCATCTCCTCTTTATCTGGAGACGGAAGGTCCGGGCTGTCGTGTGCCCGCACCTACCGACCATGTTGCTGTCCTCTCCGACAGCGCCGAAGACGCGACCAAAGAAGGCATACGACCGTGCGCACGTACACACCCAAGCCTGCCGAAGTCGAGCGTCAGTGGCACATCATCGACGCCACCGACATCGTGCTTGGCCGGCTGGCCAGCCACGTCGCGATCCTGCTTCGCGGTAAGCACAAGCCGACCTTCGCCAACCACGTCGACACCGGTGACTTCGTCATCGTCATCAACGCCGACAAGGTCGCGCTGACCGGTAACAAGCTTGAGCAGAAGAAGGCCTACCGCCACTCGGGCTACCCGGGCGGTCTGCGCTCCATGACCTACGGCGAGCTCATGGACAAGCGTCCCGACCGCGCCGTCGAGAAGGCCGTGAAGGGCATGCTTCCCAAGAACGCCCTCGGCCGGAAGATGATCAAGAAGCTCAAGGTCTACGCCGGTTCCGAGCACCCGCACCAGGCGCAGCAGCCGGTGTCTTTCGAGCTCACCCAGATCGCCCAGTAGTCACTAGCTGCTTGTCGCCAGCAGCGTTGGCCGACGGCCGACGCCGAGTAGGAAAGTTAAGAGGAGAACCGTGGCTGAGCCCACCGGTGTCGAGACGCCCGTCGAGGGCGCTCAGGAAGCGTACTCCGCGGAGGAGTTCCCCTCCGAGTACACCTCCGAGTCCACTGCCAGCGGCGACGCCGCCGTCCGCAAGCCCATCACCACCGGCAACTCGTACGGCACCGGCCGTCGCAAGGAGTCCGTGGCCCGCGTGCGCATCGTTCCGGGCACCGGCAAGTGGACGATCAACGGCCGTACGCTTGAGAACTACTTCCCGAACAAGGTCCACCAGCAGATCGTGAACGAGCCCTTCGTGGTGCTCGGCGCCGAGGACCAGTTCGACGTCATCGCCCGCATCAACGGTGGTGGCGTCACCGGCCAGGCCGGTGCCCTGCGCATGGGTCTCTCCCGCGCGCTCACCGCCCTGGACGTCGAGGTCAACCGCCCGCCGCTGAAGAAGGCCGGCTTCCTGACCCGTGACGCCCGCGCCACCGAGCGCAAGAAGTACGGCCTCAAGAAGGCCCGTAAGGCTCCGCAGTACAGCAAGCGTTAAGCGTTGGGGCGCCTCTTCGGCACCGACGGGGTACGTGGGGTCGCCGGACGCGACCTCACGGCCGAGCTCGCCATGGACCTGTCCGTGGCCGCGGCTCATGTCCTCGGCGATGCCGGGGCGTTCAACGCCAGCGTCGGGCGGCGAGGCCGTCCCGTCGCCGTCGTGGGCCGGGACCCCCGGGCTTCAGGAGAATTCCTGGAGGCCGCGGTGGTCGCCGGCCTCGCGTCGTCTGGTGTGGACGTTCTCCGGCTCGGCGTGCTGCCCACCCCGGCGGTCGCTTATCTGACGACGGCTCTCAGAGCCGACATGGGCGTGATGATCTCCGCCTCCCACAATCCCGCGCCCGACAACGGGATCAAGTTCCTCACCCGGGGCGGCTACAAGCTGCCCGACACGGTGGAGAACGAGATCGAGCAGCGGCTCGGCGAGAAGTGGGAGCGTCCTGTCGGTGCCTCGGTCGGCCGCGTACGCGAGGCGTACGGTGAGGCCGACCGCTACGTGTCCCACGTGCTGTCCACCGTGGAGGGCCGTCTCGACGGCCTGAACGTGGTCCTCGACTGCGCCCACGGCGCCGCCCACATGGTGGCTCCCGAGGCGTTGCTGCGGGCCGGGGCCACCGTGGAGACGATCGGGGCGCGCCCCGACGGTCTCAACATCAACGCGGGGGTCGGCTCCACCCACCTGGATCGGCTCCAGCAGATCGTGGTCTCCCGGAACGCGGACGTGGGCATCGCCTACGACGGTGACGCGGACCGCTGCCTCGCCGTCTCGCACACCGGTGAGATCGTCGACGGCGACCAGATCATGGCCGTCCTCGCCATGGCGATGCACGCCGAGGGCAAACTGGTCGGTGACACCGTGGTGGCCACGGTGATGTCCAACCTGGGCTTCAAGATCGCGCTCAAGAACGCCGGTGTCGACGTCGTCGAGACCGCCGTGGGCGACCGCTACGTCCTGGAGGCGATGCGGGCCGGGGGCTACAACCTCGGCGGCGAGCAGTCCGGCCACGTCCTGATGCTCGACCACGCCACCACCGGGGACGGTCTGCTCACCTCGCTGCACCTGCTCGCGGTCATGGCGCGGGAGAAGAAGCCGCTCGCCGAGCTGGCCTCGGTGATGACCCGCCTGCCGCAGGTCCTGGTCAACGTGAAGGACGTCGACCGGTCCAAGGCATCGGCTCCCGAGCTGGCCGCCGCGGTCAGCGCCGCGGAGTCGGAGCTGGGCGAGAGCGGGCGCGTGCTGATCCGGCCCAGCGGCACCGAGCCGATGATCCGCGTCATGGTCGAGGCCGCCTCGGCGGAACAGGCGGAGCAGCTGGCCGGGCGCCTCGCCGAGGTCGTCCGTACGGCCTGCGTCTGAGGGGCCCGGTGATCGTCCGGGAGCGCCCCCTCTAGAGACGAATATCGAAAGCGCGGCCCGCACTCCGGTGCGGGCCGCGCTTTTTGTCATGCCTTGTCTGGCTTATCCGGCCGTGTGTGGTTCTGCCCATCGCCACGCCGGACTTCGCATTGATTGACACTCTAGGTGGTTGATCAGACACTTTCAGTGGTTGGGTCGAGGTTTCCGCTTGGAAACGATGCTTATCGAGTCGATGGCCTGATCCTGGTCGCCGACACTCACGCCGTTCTCGCGATGCTCGCATGGCGGCGGGCCGCTGACATCATGATCGATCGGAGGGTGGTGTGTCGCCGTTCACCATTGTCCGGGGCGCCGACCCACTGTCGCGATCCGAGCGAGGGCTCGCCAGGTTTCTCACCCTGACTCTGATCTGGACCTGTGTGGTGCTGACCTCGGTGACCCCCGCGTCGGCGGCGGGCACCGTCGTGTTCAACCAGCCCTTCCACAACAACACGCCGGACGGCGACGGTGCCGTGGTGCTACCCGCGCTGCCGGCCGGAGTGAGTACGCCGAACTTCGCGTGCCTGTCAGCCTCCGGCAACACCAGCACGGGCGTCCTGCGTAGCTGCGCCGGCGCTCTGGACAGTCAGGGCTCCGGCAAGCTGCGGCTGACGGACACCTCGACCTACCGGGCGGGCGGCGTCTTCGGTGCGGTCAGCGTGCCCACCTCGCAGGGGCTCGACGTCACCTTCAACACCTACCAGTACGGCGGGAACAATGCCGACGGCATCGCCTTCGTGCTGGCGGCGGTCGATCCGACGACCCCTCAGTCGCCGCCCAACATCGGTCAGGTGGGTGGGGCGCTGGGCTACACCGGGACCAACAGCCTTTCCGGTCTGGCCTACGGCTACCTAGGTATCGGCCTTGACGTGTTCGGAAACTACAGCACCAGCACCTACCAGGGAACAGGCTGCGCGAATCCGGCCTATATCAGTACGACCGGCGGCAAGGTCGCCGGTCAGGTCGTCGTGCGCGGGCCGGGTAACGGCACAGTCGGCTACTGTGCGATCAACAGCACGGCCACCTCGACAACCTCCGCCGCGCTTCCCCTGCGGGCGGCCACCCGCACGGCCGTCCCGGTACAGGTCGGTATCAATCCCACGAGCTCCACGCAGACGACCGCGAGCGGTCTGACGGTCCCGGCCAACAGCTACCAGGTGGTGGTCACCCTGGTCGGCGGCGCCACCAGGACCCTGTCCGGGACGCTTCCCACCGTCCAGGCCGGCCTGTACCCGTCGAGCTGGCTGAACTCCGCCGGGATCCCCAGGCAGCTGGCGTTCGGATGGGTGGGCTCCACCGGGGCGGTGACCGACTTCCATGAGATCGGTGAGGCCAAGGTGACCACGATCAGCGCCGTCCCCGAGCTGACCGTCGCGCAGACGAGTTACAGCGTCACGAGTCCGCAGCAGGGCGCCCCGGTGACCTACAACGTCGTCGCGGGGGTCGACGTCGGCATCGCAGAGACCGCCCCGATCTCCATGACCCAGACCATGCCCGCGGGGGTGACGCCGGTAGGCGCGTCCGGCACGGGGTGGGTGTGCGCGGTGCCGTCGGGGCAGTCCATCACCTGTACGAACAGCAACGGCCCGTTCCCGGCGGCGGCGACGTTGCCGCCGATCACCGTACACGGCGTCGTCACCGGGAGCAGCGTCACGTCGGCGCTGATCCAGACGGCGACCGTGGTCACCTCGTCGTCCGTCGACGCCAACCCCGCCTACTCGACGACGGCGACCGCCGGCACACTGCCGTCGGCGCCCGGCAATATCGGGCTGAGCCCGAACTCGGGCACGATCGCCGGTGGCGGGACGGTGATCGTGTCCGGCACGAACATCTCCGGCGCCACCGCCATCGAGATCGGCACCACCGCCCAGCAGCAGGCGGGAACCTCGGTGGTCCTGCTGCCGTGCCCCACCGGGGTGACCACCGGATGCTTCGTCAACAACGGCAACGGCACCCTGACCATCCCCTCCATGCCGGCGCGAGCCACGGCCGGAACGGTCAATGTCACGGTCGTCACCCTGGGGCGCTCCGCGTCCGCGACATACACCTACATCTCCGCCCCCTCGGCACCCGCCACGCCCACCGCGGTGGCGGGGAAGACCAGCGCGACGGTGAGCTGGACGGCGCCGGCCGGTAACGGCAGCACCATCACCGGCTATGTCATCACGCCCTCCATCGCCGGAGTGGCCCAGACCCCGCTGTCCTTCGACGCATCCACCACGAACAGGACATTGACCGGGCTGACCGCGGGCGCGTCCTACACCTTCACCGTCGCCGCGGTGAACGCGGTCGGCACCGGCCCGGCCAGCGCCGCCTCCAGCGCGGTCACCCCCTACGACGTCCCAGGCCGGCCCATCATCACCTCGGCCACGGCGGGCACCTTGTCGGCGAACCTCACCTGGACGGCACCGGCCGGTAACGGCAGCACCATCACCAGTTATGTCGTCACTCCCTTCATCGCCGGTGTCGCGCAGTCGACCCAGACGTTCAGCGGCACCGCGACCAGCCAGACCGTTACCAACCTGACGGCGGGGACCTCGTACACCTTCACCGTCGCCGCCGTGAACGCGGCGGGTTCCGGCCAGGCGTCCCTGCCCTCCGGCGCGGTCGTGCCCAACACTTCACCGAGTTTCACCTTCGCCGCGCCGCCCGCCGGTGAGGTGAACGTCCCCTACAGCTTCTCGTTGACGATCACCGGTGGAACCGCGCCGTACACGTGGTCGGTCAGCGACGGCAGCCTGCCTCCCGGCCTGACGCTGAACGCCTCCACCGGCCTGCTGTCCGGCATCCCCACCCTGGGAGGCAGCTACTCCTTCACCGCGCGGGTGACGGACGCCAGCGGTGCGCGTGCCAACCGCGATGTCACCGTGGTCGTCGCGGCGGCGCCGGTCCTGACGTTCGCGGCGCCGCCCAGCGGCGCGGTGAGCATTCCCTACAGCATCCCGCTCACCGTCACCGGCGGTACCGCGCCGTACGTCTGGTCGGTCACCGCGGGCAGCCTGCCGCCGGGTCTGACGCTGAACGCCTCCACCGGCCTGCTGTCCGGCACGCCGACGGCGGGAGGCAGCTACTCCTTCTCCGTCAAGGTGGTCGACGCGCTGGGCCAGAGCAGCACCAGGACGGTGAGCCTGACGGTCGCGGCGCTGCCGACGTTCACCTTCAACCCACCGCCGACCGGCCAGGTCGGGGTCGCCTACAGCGTGCCGCTGACCGTGAGCGGCGGTACCGCGCCGCTCGTCTGGTCGGTCAGCGCGGGCAGCCTGCCGCCGGGGCTGACGCTGAACGCCTCCACCGGAGTACTGTCCGGCACGCCGACGGCGACGGGCAACTACCCGGTCACCTTCCGGGTGGTCGACGTGAACAATCTGGCGGCCACCCAGTCCGCGACCTTCGTCGTGGTGGCCGGGCCACTGGCTATGGTCAAGACGGCGAGCGCCTCCTCGACGGTCCCGGGGGGCACGCTCAACTACACGATCACTGTGACCAACACCGGGACGAGCGCCTTCACCGGGGTCACGCTGACCGACCCGCTGGCGGACGTCCTTGACGACGCTACTTACAACGCCGACGCGACCGCGAGCGCTGGTTCGGTGTCGGTGACCGGGCAGACCCTGAACTGGACCGGCAACGTGGCGGCGGGGGCGACCGTGACCATCGCCTACTCGGTGACGGTGAGCAGTTCCGGTACCGGCAACAAGGTGCTGGCCAACGCGGTGACCTCGTCGACGGTCGGCAGCACCTGCCCGGCGGGCGGCGGCGATCCACGCTGCTCGGCCATCGTGACCGTGTCCGGGCTGGCCATCGTCAAGGTCGCCAGCCTCTCGACGACGACTCCCGGTCAGAGTATCGGCTACACGATCACGGTGACGAACAACGGCCAGACCCCTTACACCGGCGCGACGTTCATCGACTCGATGGCCGGCCTGCTCGACGACGCCGTCTACAGCGCCGACGCGACCGCCTCCAGCGGCAGCGTGTCGTACACCAGCCCCAACCTGACCTGGACAGGGAACCTCGCTCCGGGAGGAAGCGCGAACATCACCTACTCGGCCACGGTGCGAAACCCCGACACCGGGGACAGGAGCGTCTCCAACACGATCTCCTCGTCCACTCCCGGCAGCACCTGCCCGCAGGGAAACCCGGGCCCGCAGTGCACCGCCACCACCTCGGTCCTGGTTCCGGGCCTCGCGATCAGCAGCAGCTCGGACGTGGCCACCACGACGCCCGGCTCGGTCGTGCGCTACACGTTCACCGCCTCCAACACCGGGCAGACCCCCTACGTCGGGACGAGTATCACCGTCTCCCTGGCGGACCTACTGGACGACGCGACGCCCAACGGCGACATCTCCGCGACGACGGGAACCGTCGTCACCAACCCGGACGGCACCGCCACCTGGACCGGCGACCTGGCGGTCGGCGCGACCGTCACCGTCACCGCCTCGGTCACCGTGAACAATCCCGACACCGGCAACAGGGTCCTGAGGACCTTCGCCGTCTCCAACGCGCCGGGCAGCAACTGCCAGGTGGGCAACCAAGCCCCCGGGTGCTTCAGCGTGATCACGGTCCTGATCCCCGGCCTGACGATCGCCAAGGCGGCCGACACGGCGACCACGACCCCCGGCTCGGTCGTGAACTACACGGTGCTGGTCACCAACTCGGGGCAGACCGCCTACACCGGTGCGACGTTCGCCGACGCGCTGGGCGGGGTGCTCGACGACGCGACCTACAACGCGGACGCCGCCGCGACCGGCGGCTCGGTCGGCTTCGCGGGCTCCACGCTGACCTGGACCGGCAACCTCGCGGTCGGGGCGACCGCCACGATCACCTACTCGGTGACCGTCAACAATCCCGACACCGGGAACAAGACACTGACCAACACCCTCACCTCGACCACCGTCGGTAACAACTGCCCCACGGGCAGCGGCGACGCCCGGTGCGCCGGCAGCGTGACGGTTCTCGTCCCGCAGCTGACGGTGACCAGCACGACCCCGTCGAGCACCACGGTTCCGGGCGGCGTCGTGTCGTACACGTTCGCGCTGGCCAACACCGGGCAGACCCCCTACGTGGGCATCAGCGCCACGCTGGGTGTCGAGGGCCTTTTCGGCGACGTGACCTACAACGGCAACCTGCTCGCCAGTTCGGGCAGCCTCGACGTGCTCCCGGACGGCTCGCTCCTGTGGACGGGGGACGTCGCGGTCGGCGCGACGGTCACCATCACCGGTTCGGTCACCGTGAACGACCCCGACACCGGCGACAAGGTCCTTCAAACCTCCTTCACCTCCGCCGCGCCCGGCAGCACCTGCCCGAGTGTCGGTGCGACGGCGCCCAGCTGCTTCACCCTGGTCACCGTCCTGGTCCCGGCGCTGACGATCACGAACACCGCCGACACCCAGACGACCACGCCGGGCGGTAAGGTCACCTACACGACGACGGTCACCAACACCGGACAGACCTCCTACACCGGAGCCCAGGTCGTCAACCAGCTGGCCCAGGTGCTCAACGACGCCGCCTACAACGCCGACGCGACCACGACGGCCGGTACGGTCGCCTTCGCCGGGTCCAACCTGACCTGGACCGGAAACCTGGCGATCGGGGCGAGCGCGACCGTCACCTACTCGTTCACCGTGAACGACCCCGAACTCGGCGACGGGCAGATGACCAACGTCGCGGTGTCGTCCACGCAAGGCAGCACCTGCCCTGCGGGAAGCACCAACGCGGCGTGCACCTCGACGGTGCCGGTCCTGTCTCCGGGACTGACCGTGGTCAAGACCGCGAACGCCGCGACGACGATCCCCGGGGCCACCGTCGGCTACACGGTCACCGTCACCAACTCCGGGCAGACGCCCTACACGGGGGCCACCGTCACCGACGCGCTGGGCGGGGTGCTGGACGACGCGGTCTACAACGCCGACGCGACCGCGACGGTCGGCAGCGTGTCGTACACCAGTCCCAATCTGACCTGGACCGGAAATCTGGCGGTCGGGGCGAGCGTGACGATCACCTACTCGGTCACCGTGAGCAGCCCCGACACGGGTGACGCCCTGCTCGTGAACAGCACCGCCTCCTCAGCGCCGGGAAGCAACTGCCCGGTGGGAGGGACCGACACCCGATGCACCGTCTCGGTGCCGGTTGCGCGGCTGGTCATCTCCCAGAGTTTCGTCGGGAGCAGCACGACCCCCGGCTCGACGATCCGCCTCAACGCCACGTTCACCAACACCGGGAACGTCCCCTACACGGGGATCAGCATCGCCAGTCCCACCGCGGGCGTCGTCGACGACGCCACTCCCAACGGTGACCAGACCGCGAGTTCGGGAACGCTGATCCTCAGCTCCACCGCGATCACCTGGACCGGCAACATCCCCGTCGGGGGCGTCGTCACGGTCACCGGCACCCTGACCGTGAAGAATCCCGACACGGGCAACAAAGTCATCACCGGCACCCTGGTCTCGACCGCGCCCGGCAACAACTGCCCGCCCGGCGGCTCCGACCCCCGCTGCACCTCTTCGATGAACGTGCTCGTCCCCGGCCTGACGATCACCAATGTCGCCGACACCGGTGCCACGGTCCAGGGAGGCACCGTCGGCTACACGGTCACCGTCACCAACTCCGGGCAGACGGCCTACACCGGGGCGACGTTCACCGAGTCGCTGACCGGAATACTGGACGACGCGGTCTACAACGGCGACGCGAGCGCGACGAGAGGCACCGCCGCCGTCGCCGGATCCACCCTGAGCTGGACCGGTGACCTGGCGGTCGGGGCGAGTGCCACGATCACCTACTCGGTCACCGTGCGAAACCCCGACCCCGGTGACAAGAACCTGGCCGGCACGATCTCCTCGCCCACCACCGGCGGCAACTGCGCTCCGGCGAGCGGTAACGCGCAGTGCACCAGCAACGTGATCGTGCTCATCCCGGCGCTGACCATCGTCCAGACCGCCACTCCGACGACGGCGGTTCCGGGAAGCACGGTCACCTACACGGTCGTCGCCACCAACACCGGGCAGCTCCCCTACGCGGGGGCGACGTTCACCGACTCACTGGCGGGTGTGCTGGACGACGCGGCCTACAACACCGACGCGAGCGCGACGAGCGGCACCGTGGACTTCGCGGACCAGGCCGTGACCTGGACCGGGGACCTCGCGCCCGGTGCGAGCGCGACGATCACCTACTCGGTCACCGTCGACAACCCGGATACCGGTGACGCGAGCCTGGTGAACACGATCACCTCCACCACCTCCGGCAACAACTGCCCGTCCGGCGGGACCGACCCCCGCTGTGGCACCACCGTCGCGGTCACCGCGATCACCACCCTGACCTTCGACAAGGCCGCGAACACCCTCTCGGCCGCGCAGGGCGAGACGGTCACCTACACCGTCACGATCAGTAACAGCGGGCTGACACCCTACGTCGGCGCGACGTTCACCGACGACCTGACCGACGTTCTGGACGACGGGACCTACAACAACGACGCCGTGGCAGGCGCGGGCACCGTCGGCTACACCGCACCCAACCTGACCTGGACCGGCACCGTCCCGGCCGGCGGGTCCACCACGGTCGTCTACTCGGTGACGGTGCAGGCCTCACCCGACGGGACCCTCGTCAACACCCTGGTCTCGACCTCGCCGGACGGCAACTGCGCCTCGGGGAGCACCGACCCGCGCTGCACGGCCACGGTGACCGTGGCCAAGCTGACCATCGTGACCACGTCCAACGCGGCGACCTATCTGCCGGGGCAGGTGGTGCACTACACGTCGGTGATGACCAATGCCGGGCAGACGCCGTACAACGGGATCAGCGTCCTGTTCAACGGGATCGAGGGCGTCGACGACAGCGTGCCCAACGGGGACCAGAGCGCCACCTCCGGGTCGCTGACCCTGGGGCTCGACGGGCTGACCTGGACCGGGAGCATTCCGGTGGGCGGCAGCGTCACGGTGACCGGCAGTATCACGATCAACAATCCCGACACCGGCGACAAGCTGATCACCCTCACCTCGGTCTCCTCGGCGCAGGGCAGCGTCTGCCCGGTGGCGACCGCTCCCGGCTGCACCAACTCGATCACCGTGCTGACCCCCGGGCTGACGATCACCAAGACCGCCGACCGGAGCACGGTGGTCCCCGGTGGCACGGTGGCGTACACGATCACGATCGCCAACAGCGGGGACAGCGCGTACACCGGTGCCGTCGTCACCGACACGCTGACCGGGGCGCTGGACGAGGCGACGTACAACGGCGACGCGGCGGCGACGACCGGCACGGTCGTCCTCACGGCCGGGGCGCTGACCTGGACCGGTGATCTGGCGGTCGGCACGACCGCGACCGTCACCTACTCCGTCACCGTCAACAGCCCTTCCACCGGTGACAAGCTTCTGAGCAACAACGTCGCCTCCACCGAGATGGGCAGCACCTGCCTGCCCGGCGGCGGAAGCCCGGCCTGCAATGTGGGCGTCGTCGTCCTCACACCGATCCTGACGATCGAGAAGACGCCCGGCGTCACGTCGACCACTCCGGGAGGTACGGTCACCTACACGGTCACCGCCACCAACACCGGGCAGGTCCCCTTCGCCTCGGCGACGTTCACCGACGCGCTGGCGGGGGTGCTGGACGACGCGGTCTACAACGCCGACGCGAGCGCCACGAGGGGAGCCGTCGCCTTCACCGGCTCCAACCTGACCTGGACCGGAGCCCTCGCCCCCGGGCAGGGGGTCACCCTCACCTACAGCGTCACGGTCGACACCCCGGGCACCGGTGACCTGATACTGACCAATATCGTCACCTCCGCCACCTCGGGCAGCACCTGCCCGACCGGAGGCACCGATTCGCGGTGCTCCAGCGAGGTGCCGGTCTCCAGGATCGCTATCACGAACGTGGCGAACGCCACCACGGCGCTCCCGGCCCAGGTGGTCACCTACACGATCACGGTCACGAACACCGGGAAGACGCCGTACAGCAACGTCGTGGTGAACGACCTGCTGGGCGGGGTGCTGGACGACGCGACCTACAACGGCGACGGGGCGGTTTCGGCGGGTGGTTTCGGCTTCTCCAGCAGCGACGAGGGAACCTGGACGCTTCCCCTGGCGGTCGGTGCCAGCGCCGTCGGGACCTTCTCGGTGACGGTGCTGAACCCGGACCCCGGGAACAAGATCCTCACCACCGTGATCACCTCGGCGACCCCGGGCACCAACTGCCCGGTGGGGAGCGCCGACTCCGCCTGCACCTCGACGGTCGACGTGCTGACTCCCGTCCTCACCGTCTCCAAGAGCGCGGACCGGACGACGGTTACACCCGGCGGGACCGTCACCTACACGATGACGGTCGCCAACACCGGGCAGGCGCCGTACACCGGGGCGACGGTGACCGACGACCTCACCAAGGTGCTCCCCGACTCCGTCTACAACGCGGACGCGAGCGCCACGAGTGGCGCCGTCACCTTCGCCGGCCCCAACCTGACCTGGACCGGCGATCTCGCGGTCGGCGCGACCGCGACGATCACCTACTCGGTCACCGTGCTGAACCCCGATCCCGGTGACAAGCTGATGGTCAACCGTGCCTTCTCCGACACGCTGGGCAGTACCTGCCCGTCCGGCGGATCCGTCCCGGCCTGTACGACGCTCGTCATCGTGCTCGTACCGGCGCTGACCATCGTCAAGACGGCCAACACGGTGACCACGGCCCCTGGGAGCACGGTCGGCTACACGATCACCGCCACCAACAGCGGGCAGACGGACTACACCGGCGTGAGCGTCACCGATCCGCTGGCGGGTGTGCTGGACGACGCCGCCTACAACAACGACGCGAGTGCCACGACCGGAACGGTGGGCCTCGCAGGGCAGACCCTGACCTGGACCGGCGATCTGGCGGTCGGGATGACGGTGACCATCGGCTACTCGGTCACCGTCAACAGTCCCGACACCGGAAACCGGGTGCTCGCCAACGCCGTCTCCTCGTCCGCGCCGGGCAGCACCTGCCCGGTGGGTGGCACCGCCCCGGCCTGCGCCTCGTCGGTGGCCGTCCTCGTCCCCGGACTGGCCGTATCCATCGTCGCCGATCGGGCGACCACGACTCCCGGCGGCGTCACCCGGTTCACCGTCACGATCGCCAACACCGGTCAGACCCCGTACGCCGGCACGAGCGTCGCCAACTCCCTCGCCCGGGTGCTGGACGACGCGACCTACGACAACGACGCGACCGCCACCGTCGGCACGGTGGGCCTCGCCGGTCAGACTCTGACCTGGACCGGTGACCTGCCGGTCGGGGCGACCTCGACCGTCACCTACACGGTGAAGGCGAAAGACCCCGACACCGGTGACACGAGCATGACCAACACCGTCTCCTCGTCCGCGCCGGGCAGCACCTGCCCGGTGGGTGGCACCGACCCGGCCTGCGGCGCGACCGTCACCATCCTGATCCCCGCGCTGAGCATCGCGATGACCGCCGACACGGCGACCACGACACCCGGAAGCACCGTCGGCTACACGATCACGCTCACCAACACCGGGCAGACGGACTACACAGGTGCCTCCGTCGTCGCCGCGCTCAACGGACTGTTCCCCGACACGGTCTACAACAACGACGCGAGCGCCTCCACCGGCGTCTTCGAATACATCGCGCCGAACCTGACCTGGGTCGGATCCCTCGCGACCGGCGCGAGCACCACGATCACCTACTCCGTCACAGTGAAGGACCCCGACCTCGGTGACAAGGCACTGACCAGCGATGTGACCTCCACCGCGCCGGGCAGCACCTGCCCGGTGGGTGGCAGCGCCCCGGCGTGCACGACGTTCGTGCGTGTCCTGATACCGCAGCTCACGATCACGCAGACCGCCCACGCCGGCACCGTCGTCGCAGGGGAGGCCGTCAACTACACGGTGACCCTGGTCAACACCGGCGAGACCGGCTATTCCGGCGCCGCGTTCACCGAGTCGCTGGCCGGGGTGCTCGACGACGCCGTCTACGCCGGTGACGCGACCGCCACCGTCGGCACCGTCACCTACGCCGACGGCACCCTCACCTGGACGGGCGCCCTCCCCATCGGCGACACCGCGACGATCACCTACTCGGTCACCACCGTCTATCCCCCGCCGGGCGACAAGACCCTGACCAGCACCGTCAGCTCCGTCACGGCCGGGTCGACCTGCCCCGAGGGGGGAACCGATCCACGCTGCACCACGACCGTCGCCGTCCTGACTCCCGGCCTCACCATCGTCAAGACCACGAACGACAGCGGTGCCGTGGTGGCGGACGCCACAGTCCAGTACACGATCACGGCCACGAACACCGGTGAGGCTCCGTACGCCGAGGCCGCGTTCACCGACACGCTGGCCGGGGTTCTCGACGACGCCACCTACAACAACGACGCGACGGCCACCGTCGGCACCGTCACCTACACCGACGGTGTCCTCGGCTGGACCGGCGGCCTGCCGGTGGCGGCGAGCGCGGTCGTCACCTTCAGCGTGCTCGTCACACACGAGGGCACAGGCAACGCGATCCTCGACAACCGGGTCACCTCGGCGACGGTCGGCAGCACCTGCCCCGTCGGAGGCACAGACCCCGGCTGTTCCGTCCAGAACGCCGTGACCCCCACCAGCATCACTCTCATCGACCTGACCCCCGACTTCACCTTGGCCGGAAAACCGGATTCGACGGTTCGCCGCAACGAGGCCGTGACCATGACGGTCATCACGAACAGTTTCGACGGCTACACCGTCACCGTTCAGGCGGCGTCTCCCGAGCTCACCTCCGACCAGCCGGGCAACGACGCCACCATCCCGATCGGGAACCTGCGCGTGCGCGAGAGCGGTACGTCGTCGGCCTTCCAGCCCCTTTCGACCACCGACCCGGTACTCGTCCACAGCCAGTCGGGTCCGTCCGCTCCCAACGGAGACGCCATTGGCAATGATTTCGAGGGGGACATCCCCTTCGTGCCGATCGGTGGCTATTCGGGGACGCTCACCTACGTCGCGACGGCCCAATGACACGGTGCCGTCACCGAGGCATCGCACACCACTCACCTCGTACACGAGCAACGTGAAGGAGAAAGCCATGGCATCGATCGTGATGACCTGTCCCTCCACCGGCCCACGGCGCGCCGCGGCCGTCTGCGGGCTCGGCGCGGCCATGGTCGT
Source organism: Streptosporangium sp. NPDC000563 (assembly GCF_040299985.1). Lineage (NCBI taxonomy): Bacteria > Bacillati > Actinomycetota > Actinomycetes > Streptosporangiales > Streptosporangiaceae > Streptosporangium > Streptosporangium sp. NPDC000563. Next base: position 1,627,796 of record NZ_JBEPDA010000001.1, read on the forward strand.
CGCCCTCGCCGCACCGTCATCGGCTGCGTCCGTACTCAAACCGCATCCCGAGGGCCCCGAGAGCAGGGGCGAGAAGGCGGCGGCCGGAGGCGTACCCAGCCTGAGCATCAGCATCGACAACGGCCGGACCGCCGCCGAGGAGGGGGACCGGCTCACCTATACCGTCAAGGTCCGTAACACCGGCGCGACCCGGGTGCGCGAACTCGACCTCACCCAGACCCTGCCGACCGGCCTCAGGTTCGTCTCGGCGGACGGCCAGGGCTCGGCCTCGAAGGGGCAGGTCCGCTGGAGCGTCGATGTACCGCCTGGCAAGGAGGCCACCTTCCACACCGTCGCGGAGGTGGGGGCCACACCGGCGGATCTCCTGCGCCTGGCCAGCATCGCCTGCGCGAGCATCGAGGGAAACGACAGGCCGATCGTCTGTGCCACCCACTCCGACCAGTTGCCGGCCGGCGCGGCGGCGGCCGAGGCCGAGCACGTGGCCGCCCACCCCGTGTCGAGCCGCCTGGGGTACGTGGGTATGGGCGCTGCTGCCGCGCTGTCGGTCCTGGTACTGGCCGGGCTACTGCTCCTCCGCCGCTCCAGGCGCGGACGCCACCTGCGGGAGCCGTCCTCGTAACGATCAGAGCGACGAAGTACGGGGTCCGTGCTCCGTCGCTCAGGAGTGTGACCGAAGCCGCGCCTCCAGGGTCCGGATGCCGACCTCCCCATCGACGACCCTGGTGCGGCGGAGCTCTCGTTCGGTCAGGACGCAGAGGTGGCCCTGAGCCATCAGGCCGGGACATCCCTCCATCTCCGGGAGTTTTCCGAGGTGGGAGAGTTCCGTGGCAGGGGCGCGAGAGCAGACGACGACATGTCGGTGCTCTTTCGTTCACTCGTCGCCGGTGAGGGAGAAGCTCCGCAGGCGTACTCCCGCCCAGACGACAGCGCCGACGGTGACGATCAACAGGGCCGGTACGGCGAAGCCGAGGGTGATCTCGGTGGAGAAGAACGCGGAGGAGGAGATCTGGTCGGCGATCGTCTGGGCCCACTGCTGGATGGAGAACCTGCGGGCGCCGGGGACGAAGTTGCCGACCACGCCCTCCCAGACGAGCGCGTAGACGATGCCGATCGTGACCGCGTGCCGGGTCAGCACCCCCAGCAGCATGAACACCGCCGCGTACGCGATCCCGCCGACGAGGGAGCCGAGCGCGAAGCCGTACGCGATGCCGGATTCGAGGTTGACCAGGAGATAGGCCGCGACGAAGGTCGGTACGGCGGCGAACAGCGCGAGCATCGAGGCGGCGACCACGAACTTGGTCTGGGCGATCACCGAGCGGGAGATCGGCTTGGACAGCAGGTGGATGATCGTGCCGTCGTCGATCTCGGGGGCGATCACCCCGGTCCCCGCGATCAGGCCGAGCAGCGGCAGCATGGTGCCGATGGCGAAGGTCTGCATGAGCGCGACGGCGGTCCGCTCGTCGGCGGCGCCGATGAACCTCATCAGCGCCGCCATGGCGATCAGCACGACGGGCAGCATGATCAGCAGCCAGATCCGGCGGCGGCCGAGGAGCGCCCGGTAGGAGATTCCGGCGATGACACCGTTCATGGTCAGCTGCTCCTGTTGATCAGGTAGGAGAAGACGCTCTCCAGGTCTTCGTCGGCGGGGGAGACCTGCATGATCCGGACGTTCGCGTCCCTGGCGACCCTGGGCAGCAGCCAGGTGAAGCGCCGGAAGTCGACGGCGTGCACCTCCAGGCCCGTCTCGGTCAGTGAGACGGAGCCCGAGGAGGCGTCGGCGATCAGCGCGGACGCGAGGCGGCGGTCGTCGCTGGAGCGGACCTTGAACAGGTGGGGGCGGTCGGTCATCCGGCGGCGGATCTCGCGGAAGTCCCCTGAGGCGGCGTGGCGTCCGGCGACGAGGACCTCGATGTGCTGGGCGACCCGCTCCACCTCCTCCAGGATGTGCGAGCTGAACAGGATGGTCTTGCCCGCGGTGCCCATGGAGCGGACCAGGTCCATCAGGTGCAGGCGCTGGCGCGGGTCCATGCCGTTGAACGGCTCGTCGAGCAGCAGGACCTGCGGGTCGTGGACGAGGGCCGCGGCCACCTTGACGCGCTGGCGCATGCCCTTGGAGTACGTCTCGATCCTGCGGTCCTTGGCGCTCTCCATCTCGACCAGGGCGAGGGCCTTGCGCGCCGCGTCGTCGGGGTTGGGCAGGCGGTGCAGCCTGGCGCTGGACAGCACGAACTGCCAGCCGGTGAGGAAGCCGTAGACGGCCTCGCGCTCGGGGACCAGGCCGATGGAGCGGTAGATCTGGTGGTTGCGCCAGATGCGGTCGCCGTCGAGGGTGACGGTGCCGTTCGAGGGGGGCAGGAAGCCGGCCATCATGTGCAGCAGGGTGGACTTGCCCGCGCCGTTCGGGCCGAGCAGTCCGGTGACGCCGGGGCCGACGGTCATGGTGATGTCGTTGACGGCGACCACGTTGCCGTACCACCGGGACACCTGGGCCAGTTCGATCTTCATCGGGAGGCCGCCTTACGGTAGCGCGCGATCAGGGCCGTGAGGGACAGGGCGATGAGTGCGATCATGATCGCTCCCGCGACCAGGGTTCCGCCGCTCGCGGGGTAGATGACGCCCGCGCTGGGCTCGGCCCCGAAGATCCCGACGTGGACGGCGGCGTCCACCAGGAAGAAGGGGTTGATCAGCCAGGCCCACGCGGCGGCGCCGTCGTCGCCCATCGACTCCAGCGTCGCGAACAGCACGGTCGACACGGCCGAGGCGAGCAGGTAGAAGGCGATGACGGAGGCCACGCCCAGGCCGCGCCTGGGGGTGAACGAGGCGATGGCCACGCCGAGGCAGGCGAGCAGCAGCGCGTAGCCGACCGCGCCGACCATGGCGGTGAGGTATTCGAAGGTGTGCGTGTCGCCGGGCAGGTCGATGACCACCTCGCCGATGTAGAGCACGGTGAGCGGCACCGCGAGCAGCAGGAACATCGCGCTCGCCATCGCCGCGAGCTTCGCCCCGACGTAGTCCCAGATCGTCACCGGGCGCGACAGGTAAAGCGGCAGCACCCGGAAGCGCAGGTCGGGCGCGACGGTGTACGGCGACTGCGAGGCGAGGAAGATCGCGAGCACGGCCTGCATGACGATGGCGTACTCGCTGTAGCGCATCCCCTCCTGCTTGATCAGCGCCATGGCCGCGATGGAGACGACCGCGGGCAGGAGCATCACGCCCAGGAGCACGAACGGGATGATCTTCGAGCGGGCGGTGCGGCCGAGCCCGAAGATCCCGCGCAGGCTGTGCACGGTGAGTGCGACGGCGGCCTGGCGTCGGCCGAGCCGTGCCCCCTCGTAGTGGCGGTATCCGATGTCGTGGATGACACCCGTGGGTTCGGAGACGGACTCAGACATTGGCGGGCTCCCTGAAGACGTCCTCGATGCGCTGGCGGCCCTGCTCCACGCGTACGAGGGAGAGGTCGAGCTCGCAGACGGCGTCGCGGAGCACGTCGAAGGTCTCCGGCGCGCGGACGTGGACGAGCAGCATCCTGCCGTGCGGGGTGACGGTCTCGCCCAGCTCGGTGAGGCGGGCCGCCAGCGCGTCCTGGCCCTCCTCGACCTCGACGGTCACCGTCTGGGTGCTCTGGGTGAAGTCCCCGATGGAGGAGGAGCGCAGCAGCTTGCCGCCGTCGATCACGATGACGTGGTCGCAGACCCGCTCCAGCTCGCCCAGCAGGTGGGAGGTGACGAGCACGCTGATGCCGAACTCCGAGCCGATCCTGCGGATGAGCGCGAGCATCTCGTCGCGGCCCCGGGGGTCGAGGCCGTTGGTGGGCTCGTCGAGCAGGACGAGGCGCGGGTCGTGCACCAGGGCCTGGGCGAGCTTGACGCGCTGCTTCATGCCGGTGGAGTAGCCGCCCATCGCCCGGTAGCGCTCCTCGTACAGCCCGACGTGGCGCAGGACGTCGGCGGCGCGCTCGCGGGCCGCGGTGCGCGGCAGGCCGGACATCTGGGCCATGTGCACGGTGAACTCGGTGGCGGACAGGTCGGGTGGCAGGCAGTCGTGCTCGGGCATGTAGCCCACGATCCGGCGGATCTCCGCGCCCTTGGTCGTCACGTCCATGCCCAGCACCTGGGCACCGCCCGCGCTGGGTTCGAGGAGGCCGAGGAGGATCTTGATCAGCGTGGACTTGCCCGCGCCGTTGGCGCCGACCAGGCCGGTCACACCGGAGCCGACGGTGACGGTGAGCTGGTCGAGCGCCGTCACCCGGGGGAAACGTCTGGTTAGTCCCTCGGTGGCGAGGATAGTCATGCTCGGACACTATCCGTCGCCGCAGGTGCGCACCTCCGTCATGCGAAGGAGTCTCCCCTCGTCCAAAAGGTCAATTCTCAGCCGCTATCTCCCACCCGGGCGCGCCGGCAGCCGCATGCCGAACCGGGACCAGTAGGCCCTCTGGACGAGCAGCGTCACCACACCGGAGATCACCATGCCCGCGACGTTCACCCCGAGCTGGACGGCCGAGGCGGCCATGTCGCCCCAGCGGGCGAGCGCGGCGGCGACCGCGAAGTATCCGGCGGCGGGGACCGTGGTGACCGAGATGAAGACGCCGACCAGGGCCGAGGACTTGCCCGCGGTGACCGAGAGCACCCCGGCGGCCCCCGCGAGCAGCGCGACGATGAACGACCACCTGTCGGGCTTCACGATGAACTCGATCTCCTCGTGCCCGGTCGCGAGCGTGCCCACGCCGATCCAGCCGAGCCCCCGCGCGGCCAGCGCGCAGACGAAGGTGATCGTGAGGGCGGCGGCGAAGCCCAGGACGAGTGTCCTGGCCGCGCGGCCGATGAGGTTCCCGTCGGTGCGGAGCAGGCCGAAGCAGATGGCCGCGATCGCGCCGAACTCCGGCCCCAGCACCATCGCGCCGATGATGAGGATCGGTGAGTTGACGATCACGCCGATCGCCGCGAGCAGCGTGGCGATCGTGAGGAACGCGAGGAAGGCCCAGGTGAGCCGGGTGTCCTCGTCGACCCGCTGGGCGAACTCCGCCCAGACCACGGCGTCCTCGCTGTCGCCGGGTGCCTCCTCCTGGGCGCGCTCGGCCGCCTGTGAGATCGACAGGTCGATCTGCTCGGCCGCGATCGACCCCTCCGTGTGGAGGCCGAGCTCCTGGAGTCGCTCGATCACCTGGTTGGCGGCCTCACGGGCGATGTCGAACTGGACGAGGTCCCCGGCCGGGGAGCGCGCGACACCGGGGAACAGGACGATGTTGAGGACGCCGACGCACTCGTCGAGCACCTTCAGCACCTTGTCCGTCAGCTCCGCCGGAGTGATCACACGTAGATGCAGCACGGGCCAACCCTAGGACCTGGCTCCCGGCCGGCTGAAGCCCGGGAGCCGTACGGTCGTCGTCCGCCCCTTTCCTGCGTCCCGACTGCCCGGGCCGGTGCGGGAGCGGAGCCCGTCAGGGAACCTTGAGGGCGGGGTCGGCGCTCAGGCGCCGGAGCAGGTCGGCTGTGCGGGAGGCCCGCTCGGCGTCCTGGCCGGTCCGGTGGTCCGACTCGATGGCGTCCGCGAGGGCGCCCAGCTCCCGCGGCGGCAGGAAGGCGTGCGCCGCGCGCAGCCGCAGCAGGATTTTGCGGCCGCCCGGCTCCTGGGCGTACAGGTACAGGTAGGGGAGCCGGTGGCCGGTCAGGTCACGGGCTCTTGAGCACTCGGGGAAGGAGTCCAGCCAGACGTGGGCCCGCGCGAGATCCACCCTGCGCGTCGTGAACGCGCCGTGGACCTCCACGACGCTTCCCTCCATCTCCGCGCGGAAGCGGAGGACGCCGAGGAGGACGATGAGGAAGACCACCATGACCAGGGCGAGGGGCAGCGTCAGGATCAGCGAGGAGTCGTCGAGGGAGAGCTCGACGGCCCGCCCGATCTCCGAGATCGCGAACAGCGGGAAACCGACGAAGGGGACGGCGAGGAGTATGGCAGCGATCTTCATGCCGGTGCTCGCGCCGACGCTCAGCTTCAGCGGACCATGAGATGAGATGCTCACATATAAGACACTAATCCACTCTTCTGGAGAGGGCTTGGTGCTGTTACGCCATACATAACCGCAGGCGGGGAAGTTTTTTACCTCCGATGGGTGAGCGGCCGAAACAGGGTCCGGAAAGGTGACGGGGTGTGACGCCGGAGGTCCACTACGTCATGATCATGGCCTTGACGTGCGGATTCGTAGTCGTACGGTTACCGATCGCATCTCGGTTCACGTTTCCGGGGAAGGTGTGGGTGTGTGTTCCCGCCGTGCCCGAGCGGGAACGGACGACCTATTCACGGGATACCTCCGCAGCGTTTATTCAACCAATTCTGTCAATAAAACACCGATATTCCCCATTGTTCACTCAATAACCATCGAGAATGACTCGCAGGTATAGGCTTCCGCTGTTCCTGGTGTGGTGTCGGCCTTTTTCGTCGTCGCCGCCTGCCGGTGGGCCCACGGTCCGGTCGCCCGCCCGGCGAAGGTGGCGGGCGGCGCCCTCTCCCGGCAGGGCGCGGGCGGCACCACCCGCGCGTGCACCCGAGGTCACGGACGGCATGGGGGTGGGATGGCGACGGCCGGCGAATCGGATCGGACCGCTTCCGGCGGCGCGGCGCGCCGGTACCGCCGTGACCCGCTGGGGTTCGTCGAGTGGGCGGCCCGCGAGCACGGCCCGGTGTTCCGGCTGCCCGACGACGGGTCACTGTGCGTGGCCGACCCGGTCGAGGCCCTGCGGGTGCTGCACAACGAGGAGGGGCACTACGACGAGGTGTCCGACTTCTTCCATGTCCGCGGCGGGCGGCTGGGGCCGCGGGAGACACAGGTCGCCATCGGGCGTGCGGCGCGGGCGACGGTGCGCGCCCACCTGGCCGCCCACCGCGAGCGGCTGCCCGCCGTCGTGGCGGGGCTGGGGGAGGTCAGCGAGTGGCCGTCGGCCGGGCGCGCCGCCGCGCACCGGTTCCTGGCCGAGGCGCTGCTGCGCCCGGACAGCCCGCCGGCGCTGCGGGAGCTGATGACGCGGGTGGTGGAGCGTGACGTCCTGATCCGTTCCGGCGGCCGGCCGGCACGCGTGGCGCGGGCGGCGCTGTGGGCGCGCGTGGTGCGGGCGGTCGCCGGCGAGGTGCGCGCCCGCCGGGCCGGCCGGGCCGGTGTGACCGGTCCGGCCGGTCAGGAACCCGGTCGCCCCGGAGACCTGCTGGACGCCGTGCTCGGGTCCACCCCGCCCGACACGCCCGCCGCGCAGGTCGCCCAGGTGTATCTCCTGCTGTTCCGTACCTCGGTGGCGCCGGTCGGCCACGTGGTCGGCTGGGCGCTGCTGGCGGCCGCCGCCCACGGCGTCGACCTGGCGGACGTGCCCGCGGAATCGGCCGTACGGGAGTCGCTGCGGCTGTGGCCGGTGGCGTGGCTGCTGGGCCGCCCGGTACACCGCGCCCACCGGATCGGCGGCGTGCGGCTGGAGCCGGGGGAGAGCGTGTCGGTCTGCGTCTACCTGCTGCACCGCGACGAGCGGTACTGGTCGCAGGCCGCCCGGTTCCGGCCAGGACGGTGGGACGACGGCCCCGGCCCTCGCGGGGCCTACCTGCCCTTCGGCGGCGGCCCGTTCACCTGTGCCGGGGCCGCTGTCGCGCAGACCCTGGCCACCGGCCTGCTCGCCGCCGTGAGCGACGGCGCCCGCCTGGAGGTGCGCGGCGGCCACGGGCGCCCCCACGTCGCGGGCATCATCACCCCGCCCTCGTTCCAACTGCGCCGGACCCCCATCAGACCCTGACCGCCAGCGGCCACCAGGAAGGGAGGTGAACTCCATGAGGAAGTTGCTGCGCCGTGTTACCGGCCGCCGGGTCAACCGGCAGGCATGGTTCGTCTGGTAAGACTCTCTCCCCCTCCGGCCGCGCCTGGCCTCCGACGGCCCGGCGCGGCCCCGACGGGTCCGCGCTCAGGGAGGCGCTCATGACGCATGTGGACGAGACGCTGGCGGCGTACGAGAGCGTCGCGGCACGGTACGACGAGCTGAACGCGCGGATGGACACCGCCGCCCTGGTGGACCGCTACGTGGAGATGGCGGGCCTGTACGGTACGGGCGGGCGGCGGCTGCTGGACGCCGGGTGCGGGACCGGCCGCAGCAGCGTGGCCTTCCGCGAGCGGGGGTTCGAGGTGACCGGCTACGACCTGTCGCCGGCGATGGTGGCGATGGCCGGGAGCAGACCCGGAGCCGAGGACGTCCGGTTCCTGGTGGGACGGCTGCAGGAGCCCCCGCCGGGGCTGACCGGCTTCGACGTGGTCGCCTGCGTGGACCTGCCGATGGCGTACCTGACCGGCACGGACGAGCTGCGGTGGGCGCTGGCGTCGGCGCGCGACCAGCTCGCGGACGGCGGGGTGCTGATCTTCGACCTGAGCACCATCGGCTACTACCGGCGTACGTTCGGCGTCCCAACGGTCGCCGACCGCGGGGACCGGTACGTGGCGTGGTTCGCGGCGTCGCCGCGGATCGAGGCCGACGCGGTCGTGGTCACCCAGTTCGACCTGTTCGAGCGGGCCGGCGCGGGCTGGGAGCGGGTGTCGATGCGGCACGTGCAGCGGCACCGCTCCGACCGGACGGTGCGCCGGGTGGCCGAGCGGGCCGGGCTGCGCGTCGTGGCCACCCGCGGGCTGGTGGGGACGTCGGCGCGGGAGCCGGCCGACGAGGACGACCACGACCGGATCCTGTATGTCGCCCGCCGGGCCGACTGAGTCTCCCCCGGACCCCGAACCGGCGCCGCGTCCGAGCCGCTCGGTCGTCGTTTCCTACGTTTCCGATCAGATGCGGCGGAGGCGGACGCGCTGGATGGAGTGGTTGGCGTCCTTGTGGAGGACGAGATCGGCCCGGCCTCTGGTGGGGGCGATGTTCTCGACGAGGTTGCGCTCGTTGATGTCGCGCCAGATATTTCTGGCGAAGTCGGTCGCCTCCTCCTCCGACAGGCCGGCGAGATATTTGAAGTAGGACTTCGGGTCCTCGAAGGCCGTACGCCGGAGCTTGTGGAAACGGTCCACGTACCAGTCGCGGATGTGTTCGACCTTGGCGTCCACGTAGATCGAGAAGTCGAAGTAGTCGTTGATCGCGAGGGCGGTGGGCGGTGCGGGCTGCAGGACGTTGAGGCCCTCGACGATGAGGATGTCGGGTCGGCGCACGGTCTGGGTCGCGCCGGGCACGATGTCGTACTCCAGGTGGCTGTAGACCGGGGCCGTCACCTCCGGAAGGCCCGCCTTGACGTCGGCGACGAACCTGACCAGGGCCCGCCGGTCGTAGCTCTCGGGAAAGCCCTTCCTGTGCATGATGTCCCTCGCGGTGAGGACCTCGTTGGGGAAGAGGAAGCTGTCGGTGGTGATCAGGTCCACCCGAGGGTGCTCGGGCCAGCGGGCCAGCAGGGTGTGCAGCAGCCGGGCCGTGGTCGACTTGCCGACCGCGACGCTCCCCGCGATGCCCAGGACGTACGGGGCCGTCCTGCGCCCGCCGCCGAGGAAGGTGTTGAGCGCCGCGCTGCGCTGCCTGGCCCCGGTGAAGTGGAGGTTGAGCAGCCGGGTGAGCGGCAGGTAGATGTCGGTGACCTCGGCCAGGTCGATCGGGTCGTCGACGCCGCGCAGTTCCTCCAGCTCGTCCTCGGTGAGCGTGAGGGGCGTGTTCTTGCGGAGTTCGCTCCACTGAGCCCGGCTGAGCTGCACGTACGGTGTCGCGGTGTCCAAACCGTTGGCCATGTTCAGAGAGCCTACTGATCCGTCGAGGGCGGGTTCCTGGCGGGTGTTGGTCCGTGGGACGGGGTTCTGGCGGGTGTCGGTGTGCCGGGGGCGGCCTCCCGGTGGGCGTTGGTGTGCCGGGAGCGCTTCCCGACGGGTGCTGGTGTGCCGGCAGCGGTTCCCGACGGGTGCTGGTGCGTCGGGAGCGCTTCCCGACGAGGGATGGTGCGTCGGGAGCGCTTCCCGACGGGTACCGGGCGGGATTCTTGGTCTGTCCGGGGGGTTCTCCATAGACGCACCGGACGACTTCTCAGGGAGGGGGTATGACAATGTGCGGAATAGTGGGATATACGGGACAGCGCCAGGCGATCGAGGTCGCGGTCGAGGGGCTGGGCCGCCTGGAGTACCGGGGATACGACTCGGCGGGGATCGCTCTGGTCGGGGCGGACGGCCTGGTCGTGGAGAAGCGGGCGGGGAAGCTGGCCAACCTGCGCTCGGCGCTGGTCTCACGTCCCACACCGCCGGCCGCGGCGACGACGGGGATCGGGCACACCCGGTGGGCCACCCACGGGGCCCCCACCGACCGCAACGCCCATCCGCACACCGACTGCGAGGGACGGATCGCGGTCATCCACAACGGGATCATCGAGAACTTCGCCGCGCTCAGGGCCGAGCTGGAGAACGCGGGGCACAGGATCGTCTCCGAGACCGACACGGAGGTGGTGGCGCACCTGCTGGAGCGGTTCGCCGCCGGAGGGCTCATGGAGGCGATGCGCCGGGTCTGCCTGCGGCTGGAGGGGGCGTTCACCCTGCTCGCGATCTCGGCCGACGAGCCCGACGTGGTGGTGGGCGCGCGGCGCAACTCACCGCTGGTCATCGGCAGGGGCGAGGGGGAGAACTTCCTCGGCTCGGACGTGGCGGCGTTCATCGCGTACACGCGCGAGGCGGTGGAACTGGGCCAGGACCAGGTGGTCGAACTGCGTCCCTCGAAGATCACGGTCACCGACTTCCAGGGCCTCCCGGCCGTGACGCGCGACTACCACGTCGACTGGGACGCCTCGGCCGCGGAGAAGGACGGCTACGACCACTTCATGCTCAAGGAGATCGCCGAGCAGCCCCGGGCCGTCGCCGACACGCTGCTCGGCAGGGTCGGCGAGGACGGCCGGCTGGTGCTGGACGAGATGCGACTGTCCGACCAGGAGCTACGTGACATCAACAAGATCATTCTGGTCGCCTGTGGGACCTCCTACCACGCCGGGCTCATCGCGAAGTACGCCATCGAGCACTGGGCGAGGCTGCCCTGCGAGGTCGAGGTGGCGAGCGAGTTCCGCTACCGCGACCCGATTCTCACCCGGGACACGCTGGTGATCGTGATCAGCCAGTCGGGCGAGACCATGGACACCCTCATGGCGGTACGGCACGCGCGCGGGCAGCGGTCGCGGGTGCTGGCGGTCTGCAACGTGAACGGTTCCACGATCTCCCGCGAGTCCGACGCCGTCCTCTACACGCACGCGGGCCCGGAGGTCGCGGTGGCCTCCACCAAGGCGTTCCTCACCCAGCTGGTGGCGTGCTACCTGGTGGCGCTCTATCTCGCCCAGGTCAGGGGGACGAAGTACGGCGACGAGATCACCCAGATCGTCGACCGGCTGGCGGAGGCGCCGTCGAAGGTGAGCGAGGTCCTCTCGACCGTCGAGCCGGTCCGCGCGCTGGCCAGGTCGCTCGCCGACGAGCGGTGTGTGCTCTTCCTCGGGCGGCACGTGGGCTTTCCCGTCGCGCTGGAAGGAGCGCTGAAGCTCAAGGAACTGGCGTACATGCACGCGGAGGGCTTCGCGGCGGGCGAGCTGAAGCACGGCCCGATAGCGCTGATCGACAAGGGGCTCCCGGTCGTGGTCGTCGTCCCTTCGCCTTCGGGCCAGCGGATGATCCATGACAAGATCGTGTCCAACATCCAGGAGATCCGGGCGAGGGGCGCGAGGACCCTCGTCGTCGCCGAGGAGGGGGACGTCGCGGTCGGGCGCTACGCCGACACGCTGATCCACATCCCGGTCGTGCCGACCCTGCTCCAGCCGCTGGTCGCCGCGGTGCCGCTCCAGGTCTTCGCCTGCGAGCTGGCCACGGCCAAGGGGCACGACGTCGACCAGCCCCGCAACCTCGCCAAGTCGGTCACGGTGGAGTAAGCCCTCCCCGCGCGTTGTCCACAGCCTGTGGATAAAGTCTATGGATTACCCACAGCCGTAAGTGGGTATAGGGTCTGCCCTTCTTCTTGTCCCATTAAGTGTCGATATATGCCATATAACGGTTTACTGAGGCGCATCAACGTGGCGTGAATCCACCGGATCCAAGGGAGCCGCAAGATGGACCGTCGTCGTTTCCTCGCCCGAGGTGGCGCACTGGCCGCGCTGGGGGTGGCCGGGCCGTTCGCGGGGGTCGCGCGGGCGGGGGCGAACGGGGAGCTTCTCCCGGGGGCCGGGTACGGCCCGCTGAAGCCGGTCAAGGACGAGCGGGACGGCGTGGTGCGCCTCCACCTGCCCGACGGCTTCCACTACCGGTCCTTCAGCTCGGCCGGCGACAAGTACAGCGACGGATCCACCGTCCCCTCCAGGCACGACGGCATGGCCGCGTTCCGCGGGCCGGGCGGCAGCGCGATCCTCATCCGCAACCACGAGGTCAACGGCCCGGTCGGCGCGTTCGGAAACCCGGCCAAGGCCTACGATCCGGCGGCCGGCGGCGGCACCTCGACGCTCAGGGTCACCCGCTACGGCAAGGTGCTCACCTCCGCCCCCAGCCTGACCGGCACCCAGATGAACTGCTCGGGCGGCCCGATGCCCTGGGGTGCCTGGGTGAGTTGCGAGGAGACCGTGAACGGGCCGGACGTGGGCGACGACTTCACCGGCCAGGACAACGGCAAGCTCACGCGCAAGCACGGCTACATCTTCGAGGTCCCGCTCGACGGCCAGGCCGGAGGACCGATCAGGAACGCCGGGCGGTTCGCCCACGAGTCGGTCGCGTTCGACGGGTTCACCGGCGCGCTCTACCTCACCGAGGACAACTTCGGCTTCGCCTCCGGCTTCTACCGCTACCTGCCCCCGAAGAACCCGCTGACGGCCCGCCGCATCCTCGACGGCGGCCGGCTCCAGATGCTGGCCGTGCGTGGCGCGCCCGGCAAGAACCTCTCCCTCGGCCAGCCCAGGGGAGCCTCGTACTCGACGACCTGGGTGGACATCGACGACCCCGACCCCACCTTCATCGGCACCCCCGCCAACAGCCTCGCCCTCCAGGCCGTCGGCAACCAGGGCAGGGCGAAGGGCGCGGCGCTCTTCTCCCGGCTGGAGGGGGCGATCAACCACCACGGCACGATCTACTTCGTCTCCACCCAGGGCGGCGCGACCGCGTCCGGCGACACCCCGCGCGGCGGCTTCGGCAAGGGGCGCGGCCAGGTGTGGGCGTACGAGACGTGGAGCGGGCGGCTCAAACTCGTCTACGAGTCGCCGGGCGCGGTCACCCTCGACCTGCCGGACAACGTCACCGCCAGCCCCAGAGGCACCCTGGTCCTGTGCGAGGACGGCGCGGGTGACAACTACCTGCGCGGCCTCACCCGCCAGGGCGAGATCTTCGACTTCTCCCGCCTCGCCCCCGTCCGCGGCGACTCCGACGCCGAGTTCGCCGGCTCGACCTTCGGCCCCGGCGGTCACACCCTCTACGTCAACGTCCAGTCCACCAAGGGGACGAGCTTCGCCATCTGGGGCCCCTGGCAGCGCGGCGGCTTCTGACCGGCGGGAACGCGGGCCGACGGCGCGACGCCACTAGCCTGGGAGGGTGATCGTTGGTATCGGTGTCGACGTCGTGGACGTGGCGAGGTTCGAGGCGACGCTGGTGCGGACGCCCGCGCTGCGGGGACGCCTGTTCACCGATAGGGAGAGCGGGCTGGCCACGGAGTCCCTCGCCGCCAGGTTCGCGGCGAAGGAGGCCGTCGCGAAGGCCCTCGGCGCCCCTCCCGGGCTGCGTCACCTGGACGCCGAGGTGCTCAGCGGGGAGCACGGGCGGCCCGAGCTGCGGGTGACCGGCCGGGTGGCGGACGTCGCCGAGGCCCTGGGCGTGGCCCGGTGGCACGTCTCCCTCACCCACGACGGGGGCGTCGCGATCGCCTACGTGATCGCCGAGGGATAGATTCGGTGGAATGCGGACCGCGTACACCTCCGACCAGATCAGGGCGGCCGAGGCGGCACTGATGGCGACGCTGCCCGAGGGCGCCCTGATGGAGAGGGCGGCCACCGGGCTCGCGGTGGTCTGCGCCAGGATGCTCGGCGGCGTGTACGGCTCCCGCGTCGTGCTGCTCGTCGGCGGTGGCGACAACGGCGGTGACGCCCTTTACGCCGGGGCCCGTCTCGCGGCCAGGGGGGCGAGGGTCGACGCGCTCCTCGCCGGTACGCGCGTCCACGCGGCGGGTCTGGAGGCCCTGCGCCGCGCGGGCGGCCGCGTCACCCGGCTCAACCCCGATCCCGGCCCCGGCCCCAGCCCCGATCCCGGTTTCGGCTCCGGTCCCGGCCCCGATCCCGGTTCCGGTCCCGGCGCGGGAAACGGGCCCGGTCTCGCGGTGGCCACCGCGGATCCCGCGGGTGCGCGCGTTCGCGGCCTGCTCGACGCGGCGGACCTGATCGTGGACGGGATGCTCGGGATCGGCGGGGCCGGGGCACTCAGGGAGCCGTACGCGACCCTCGCCCGGCTCGCGAACGACGCGCCCGGCGAGGTCGTCGCGGTGGACGTGCCCAGCGGCGTGGACGCGAGCAGCGGCCGGGTGGAGGGTCCCGCGGTCGTCGCGGACGCCACCGTCACGTTCGGGGCGTGGAAGATCGGGTTGCTCGTCGATCCCGGCTCCCGGCACGCGGGCCGGACGGAACTCGTGGACATCGGCCTCGGCCCCCACCTGCCCGAGCCCGAGGCGGTCGCGCCGACGGACGCCGACGTGGCCGCGATGCTGCCCAGACCCGACGCCTCGTCCGACAAGTACCGCCGGGGCGTCGTCGGGGTCGCGGCGGGCAGCGAGCTCTACACCGGCGCCGCGGTGCTGGCGGTGGGCGGGGCACTGCGGGCCGGGGTGGGCATGGTCCGCTACGCGGGGGGCGCGGAGCCGGTGGCCCAGGTGCGGGCCCGCTGGCCGGAGGCCGTGATCACCACGCTCGCCCCCGGGGAGGGGGTCGAGAGGGTGGGCCGCGTGCAGGCGTGGGTGCTCGGCCCCGGCCTCGGCACCGGCGACGAGGCCCGCGCCGTCGCCCGTTCCGTGCTGTCGAGCGAGGTCCCCGTGCTCGTCGACGCCGACGCGCTCACCCTGGTGGCCCAGGACAGGGCGCTGCTCCGCAGGGACTCGCCGGTCCTGATCACCCCGCACGCGGGCGAGCTCTCCCGCCTGATCGGCGTGCCGAGGGAGCGGATCGAGGCGCGGCGCCTGGAGAGCGTACGGCGGGCGGCGGCGGAACTGGGGGTGACCGTGCTGCTCAAGGGCTCGACCACGCTGGTCGCCGAGGAGGACCGGCCGGTCGGGATCAACCTCACCGGCAGCCCCTGGCTCGCGACCGGCGGCACCGGCGACGTGCTGGCGGGTCTGGCGGGCGCGCTGCTGGCCGCGGGACTGAGCGGGTACGACGCGGCCTCCTGCGCCGCGTATCTGCACGGAATCGCCGGTCGTCAGGGCCCTCTCACCGCCTGGGACGTCGCCGAGGCCCTGCCGGAGGTGGCGCGCTCCCTGCTCGGCGGGCCTCGGCATCGCCTCTCACCTGCCAAACTGGGGTCATGAGTTTCCCGATGACTCCCGCCGAGGCACGGGTGGATCTCTCGGCGATTCGTGAGAACGTGAGGCAGCTCGCGAGCCACGCTCCCGGCGCCGAGATGATGGTCGCGGTCAAGGCCGACGCCTACGGGCACGGGCTGGTTCCCGTGGCCCGCGCCTGCCTGGAGGCCGGCGCGGGACGGCTGGGCACCGCCTACATCCGCGAGGCCCTGGAACTGAGGGCCGCCGGGATCACCGCGCCGATCCTGGCGTGGATCATCCCGCCGGGAGAGCCGCTTGAGCAGGCCGTCGGGCACGACATCGAGCTCTCGGCGAGCTCCGTCTCGATGATCGACGCGATCGCCGACGCCGCCGCGGAGGCCGGTGGGGCGGCGAGGGTGCACCTGAAGGTCGACACCGGCATGTCACGCGGCGGCGCGACGGCGGCGGAATGGGCGGCCCTGGTCCAGCGGGCGTTGCGGCACCGGGCCGAGGGCGTGATCGAGATCGTCGGGCTCTGGTCCCACTTCGCCTGCGCCGACATCCCGGGAGACCCGTCCATCGCGGCCCAGCTGGCGGCCTTCGACGAGGCGCTGCACATCGCGGAGAAGGCCGGGGCCGGAGGCTCCCACGTCATCAGGCACATCGCCAACTCGGCGGCGATCCTGACGCTGCCGCAGGCACGCTACGACATGGTCCGTCCTGGCATCGCGACCTTCGGCCTGAGCCCCGTGCCCCGGCTCGGAGGTTTCGGGCTGCATCCGGCGATGACGCTCGTCGCGCGGATCGCCCTGGTCAAACGGGTGCCCGCCAGGTCGGGCGTCTCCTACGGACACCTGTACGTCACGGATCGTGAGACGACGCTTGGCCTCGTCCCCCTCGGGTATGCGGACGGGGTCCTACGGCACGCCACCAACGTGGCGGAGGTGATGGCCGGTGGCCGCAGACGGCGGATCGCGGGCAGGGTCTGCATGGACCAGTTCATGATCGACGTAGGAGACGACCCGCTGACGGAGGGTGACGAGGTGATCCTGTTCGGCGACGGTTCCCGTGGCGAGCCCACCGCTCAGGAGTGGGCGGATTCCCTCGACACGATCACGCATGAGATCGTGACCAGGATCGGTTCGCGGGTCCCGCGCGTTTACCGGTGAAAGGAAGCTCAGGGGGGCGCATGAGTAGTACCAGACGGCGCAAGGTCGGTATCGCGGGCGCGGTCGTCGGTGTCACGTCGGCCGGAGTGGCCGCAGGGGCTCTCGCCAAGCGGTACGCCGTCGGACGCATCAGGCTCCGCCCCGACCTGGAGGCGAGCGAGCCGCTCGGAGAGCTGCGCGGCCGTCCCACCACGGTCACCACCTCCGACGGTGTTCCCCTGTACGCCGAGGTCGACGGGCAGGAGGAGGCTCCGCTGACCGTGGTGTTCTGCCACGGTTACACGCTCAACCTCGACTCCTGGCACTACCAGCGGCGTGACCTGGGCGGCGAGCACCGCCTGGTCCTGTGGGACCAGCGCTCCCACGGACGCTCGCCACGCATCCCGATGAAGGACTGCTCGATCGACCGGCTGGGCGACGACCTGGCCGAGGTGATCGAGGCGCTGGTGCCCGGTCCGTGCGTGCTCGTCGGCCACTCCATGGGCGGTATGACGATCATGGCGCTGGCCGACAGGCACCCGGAGCTGTTCGGCGACAGGATCAAGGGCGTGGCGCTGATCTCCACCTCCACCGGCAAGCTCGGCGAGATCTCCCTGGGTCTGCCCGCGCTGCTGTCGAAGGCGGTGCACAAGGTCACGCCGGGCACGGTGTCGCTCCTGAGACGCGGTGGCTCGCTGGTCGACAAGAGCCGCCAGGTCGGCAACGACGTGGCCTTCCTCGTCCTGCGCCACCTGGGTTTCGGTGATTCCAAGAACATCAGCCCCACGGTCGTCGACTTCGCCGAGTCGATGATCCGCTCCACCCCGTTCGAGGTGATCGCCGAGTTCTACCCGGCGCTGATGTCGCACGACAAGCTGAGCGCGCTACGCGTGCTGGACGAGGTCCCGACCTCCATCATGGTCGGCGACAAGGACTGGCTCACCCCTGTCGAGCACAGCAGGGCGATGGCTGCGGCGCTCCCGAGCGCCCGGTTCACCGAGGTTCCGGAAAGTTCGCACCTGGTCCAGCTGGAGCGGCCTACCGTGGTCAACGACGCCCTGCACGACCTGCTCAAGCGGGTGGACGCGGCCGACATCGATGACGAGGACCGGTGAGCCGCAGGCGCACGTACGGCGTACGGTGAGCCCTGAGCGGGGTTCGCCGGGGCCGTGAAGACGGCGCTGAGCCCTGGAAGGTCCTGGAAGACCTCGTGAGGCCCAGGAAGGCATGGAACAGGAGTGACGAAGCGGTGAGAATCGTGGCGACCGCCGAGGAGATGCGGGAGCTGGGCGAGGAGTTGGCGGCCCTGTTGCGCCCGGGGGACCTCGCGGTGCTCTCGGGCCCGCTCGGCGCGGGCAAGACGACCCTGGTGCAGGGGATCGCCGAAGGGCTCAAGGTGCGCGGCCCGATCACCTCGCCGACCTTCGTCATCGCCCGGGTGCACCCCTCGCTCTCGGGTGGACCGGCCCTGGTCCACGTCGACGCCTACCGCCTCGGGGGTGATCTGGAGGTCGACGACCTGGACCTGGACGCCTCGATCGAGGAGTCGGTGACGGTCGTGGAGTGGGGCGAGGGCCTGGTGGAGGGGCTCGCCGACGACCGGCTGGAGATCCTCATCGGCAGGGGCGCCTCCGAAGAGCCGGGGGAGGAGCGGACCGTCGCCCTCAGGGGAATCGGGCCGCGCTGGCACGGCGTCATCTGATCTGCCTACAAAGACAGAGAAATCCTGGCACGCTCGGACTACGCACCATTGGTCTAGATCGTCAGGCGTGATGATCGACTCTTGCGGGTTTGCCCATGTTTAATGGGGAACAGGTGGGAAATCGTGCCGGGCGAGGGTCGTCGGCCGGAGGGCGAAGTGGAGTTCGACGGTGCCAAGCGTCAAGCGTGTCGCGGTTGTGGGAGCCATCCTCCTTTTCGGACTGGTCGGGTGCTCTGCGGGTGCCGAAACGGCCGACCCGTCGGGCACACCCACCACGGCCCCACCTGATTCCGGCATCAGCCGGCAGGACATCGAGGTCCAACTCCAGCCGGCCCGCGCCAAGGCCGGGCAGAAGGTATGGATCCTGGCCAACTGCCCGATCCCGCAGGGCGGCCCCGAGCATCGCGGTACCGCGTCCTCCAAGATCTTCCGAACCCCGGTGACCCTCGACCCGATCCTCGCGACGCCCACGCCCGACCCCGCCTCGACCGCGACCCCGGCACCGCGTCCGTGGGTCCGTGGCCAGGCCACCGTCGCCGAGGGCACCGAACCCGGGATCCACGAGGTCAACGCGAGGTGCGAGGGGACCAACGACACCGGCAAGGCCAACCTCAGGATCGTGGCCGACACCGAGCCGAGCTCCACCCCCACCTCCAAGCCGACCAGGACGATCATCAGCACCGAGGCGCCGGAGACGGGTGGCGGCGGCACCGCCGCCGGAGGCCCGAACGACTCGGGCGCCCCGATCGGCACGACCGGCGTCCTGCTCGCCCTCGCCCTGGCCGGCGGCATCGGCATCGCGGTCGTGCGTCGCCGCCGTTCGTAGTCCTCCATGGCCGATTCAACCCGCTGGTCCAGGATCGTCCTGGCCGGGGTCATCACCGGCGTCGTCCTGGTCGCGTTCGGCAACCGGGGCGGCGAGGTCGAGAAGGAGAAGGCGCCCGCCCGCGCGTCGGTCTCGCCCAGCCGCATCGACATCCCCTCGTTGGGGATCAAGGCGCCGCTGATGAAGCTCGGCGTGACCGACGGCCGGGTCGACCTGCCGCCGTACGAGAAGCCGAACGTCGCGGGCTGGGTGAAGGACAGCGCGGTCCCCGGTGACGAGGGGTCCGCGGTGATCCTCGGGCACGTGGACACCAAGACCGCGCCCGCGGTCTTCTACAAGCTCAAGGAGATGCGGGAGGGGCAGGTGATCAAGGTCGTACGCAGCGACGGCAAGGTCGCCCAGTACCGGGTGGACACGGTCGAGCAGATCAGCAAGAACCGGTTCCCGGCCGACAAGGTCTATCTGGAGGACGGCCTGCGACTGATCACCTGCGGCGGGTCCTTCGACTGGGACAACCACGAGTATCGCGACAACCTCATCGTCTACGCCACCCTGGTCAAGACCTGAGCCCTCGCGGGACGGGCTAGGCTAAGTGTTCGTGCTGGTCCTGGCCTTTGACACCGCGACCCCCGCCGTCACCGCAGCTCTGCACGACGGTGCGAGGGTCCTCGCCGAGTCGACGACGATCGACGCGCGCCGCCACGGTGAGCTGCTCGTCCCCACGATCGAGACGGTCCTGAGCGAGGCCGGGGCCTCGCTCCGCGACGTCACCGCCATCGTCGCGGGCTCGGGACCCGGCCCCTACACCGGACTGCGGGTCGGCCTGGTGACCGCCCAGGCCCTCGCGACGTCGCTGGGCGTCCCGGCGTACGGCGTGTGCACCCTCGACGCGCTCGCGTACGGCAGCGGACCGGACGAGCCGTTCCTGGTGGCCACCGACGCCCGGCGCAAGGAGGTGTTCTGGGGCCACTACCGGGACCCGCGCACCCGGCTGTCGGGCCCCGCGGTGGACCGGCCCCAGGACCTGCCGGGGGAGCTCCCGCTGGTCGGCGCGGGCGCGCGGATGTACGCCGAGATCGTCGGCGCCTCCCGGATCCTGGACGTGCCGGAGTATCCCGGCGCGGGCGCGATGGCGGCGCTCGCCGCCGGGCGACTCGGCGAGCCGGGCGTCCGCGAGGCCGCGGAGAGCGGCACCCACCCCGTGCTCGGCCCGCCCAGGCCGATCTACCTGCGCCGGCCCGACGCCAAGGTGCCTTCGGCGCCCAAGAAGGTCTCCACGTGACGGCCGTCCTGCGCCGGATGACCGCGGACGACCTGCCCGCGGTGATGGAGGTCGAGCGGAAGACCTTCCCCGCCGACGCCTGGAGCGAGGGCATGCTCCGGGGGGAGCTCGACGACCAGCCGAGGACCAGGCACTACGTGGTGGCCCTGGTCGACGGCGTGATCGTCGGCTACGCGGGCCTCGCCGCGGCGGGGGACCAGGCCGACGTGCAGACCATCGCCGTCCTGGCCGAGTGGCGCGGGAACGGCGTCGGCGGCGCGATGCTGACCGATCTTCTGGCCGAGGCCGCCCGCAGGGGCGCCGTGTCGGTCTTCCTGGAGGTGCGCGCCGACAACCTGGGCGCGCAGGCCGTCTACGACAGGTTCGGGTTCGAGCGGATCGGCCTGCGCCGCCGCTACTACGAGGACGGCACTGACGCGATCATGATGAGGAAGGATCTCCATGCGTGACGAACCGGTGGTCCTGGGCATCGAGACCTCCTGCGACGAGACGGGAATCGGCCTCGTCAGGGGGCACACGATGCTGGCCAACGCCATCGCCTCCAGCGTCGAGCAGCACGCCCGCTTCGGCGGGGTGGTGCCCGAGGTCGCCTCCCGGGCGCACCTGGAGGCGATGACCCCGACCGTGGAGCGGGCACTGGAGCGGGCGGGCCTGAGGTTCGCCGACGTCGACGCGATCGCGGTCACCGCCGGGCCCGGCCTGTCCGGCGCGCTGCTCGTCGGCGTCGCCGCGGCCAAGGCGTACTCGCTGGGCCTGGGCGTGCCGCTGTACGGCGTCAACCACCTCGCCGCCCACGTCGCGGTGGACCAGCTGGAGCACGGGGCGCTGCCCAAGCCCTGCATCGCGATGCTGGTCTCCGGCGGGCACTCGTCGCTGCTGCTGGTGCCCGACGTCGCCAGGGACGTCATCTCGCTGGGTTCCACGGTGGACGACGCCGCGGGCGAGGCGTTCGACAAGGTGGCGAGAGTGCTCGGCCTGCCGTTCCCCGGCGGGCCGCACATCGACAGGGTGGCCCGTGACGGCTCCGGCGCGGCGATCGCGTTCCCGCGCGGCAAGTACGACGACGGGACGCTCGACTTCTCCTTCTCCGGCCTGAAGACTGCGGTGGCCCGATGGGTGGAGGCGAGGGAGAAGGCGGGGGAGCCGGTTCACGTGCCCGACGTGGCGGCGTCGTTCCAGGAGGCCGTCGTCGACGTGCTGACCCGCAAGGCGTTGCAGGCGTGCGCCAAGTACGACGTTCACGACCTGCTGATCGGTGGCGGGGTGGCGGCCAACTCCCGGCTGAGAGCGATGGCCCAGGAGCGTTGTGACGCGGCCGGTGTCCGGTTGCGGGTCCCCAGCCCCGGGCTGTGCACGGACAACGGCGCCATGGTGGCGGCCCTGGGCTCGGACCTGGTCGCGGCCGGCATCACGCCGTCGCGGCTGGACATCCCGGCCGACTCCTCGATGCCCATCACCACCGTCCACGTCTGACGGGCCCGTCCTCGTCAGGGGATGACGCCCGGCCGAGGGCGTCCGCGCGCTCCGTCGAACCCCCGCCGAGGGCGTTCGCGCGCCCGCCGACCCCGCCGGGGGTGTTCGTGCGTTGGACCCCCGCCGGCGTGTCCGCGTGCGCCCGTCGGCCGTCGCGCCCCCGTTGGGCGGCGGCCGCACGGAGCTCTCCCCTTTGCCGCGGGTTCTTCCTCCGGGGGCCGCCCCGAGGGTTTCTCCTTCGAGGGCTTCCTCCTCCCGGAGGTACTTCACCACGGGTGCCTTAGACGGAGTGCAGGGTGAGTACCGGGTAGTCGGTGTAGCCGCGGTGGTCGCCGCCGAAGGCCGAGCTGAAGTCGGCCTGGTTGAGCTCGGCGCCGAGGCGGAGGCGGAGCGGCAGGTCGGGGTTGGCCAGGAACGACTGGCCCAGCGAGACCAGGTCGGCGCCGCGCTCCAGCCACCGCGTGACCCTTTCGACCGGGGCGTCGATCGAGGGGTCGTTGACGATGAGGGCGTTCGGCCACAGCGTCTGGATCTTCTGGTTGAGTTCCTCGGAGGAACTCGCCACCAGGTGGAGGTAGCCGAGGTCGAGCGCGGCGAGCTCGGAGACGAGCGCCGGGTAGATCTCGTGCATGTCGTCCTCGACCAGGTCTCCCGCGCCGTTGCCCGGCGAGAGGCGGATGCCGACCCTGGAGGCGCCGATCCGGTCCACGACCGCCCGCGTGGTCTCCACGGCGAAGCGGATCCTGTTCTCCGGCGAGCCGCCGAAGTGGTCGTCGCGCAGGTTGGCGTTCTGCGACAGGAACTGCTGGATGAGGTAGCCGTTGGCGCCGTGCAACTCGACCCCGTCGAAGCCCGCCTCCACGGCGCGTGCGGCGGCGTCGGCGAAGTCCTGGACGGTGGACTCGACCTGGGCGGTCGTCAGTTCGAGCGGGGTCTGGTAGTCCTGCAGGCCGGTGGGCGTGAAGATCTGCCCCGCCGGTCGTACGGCGGACGGCCCGAAGGGAAGCGCGCCGGTGTTGTCGGGGTGGCCGATCCGGCCGGCGTGCATGATCTGGGCGAAGATCCTGCCGCCCGCCGCGTGGACGGCGTCGGTGACCTCACGCCATCCGGCCACCTGTTCGTCGGTGTGCAACCCCGGGGTGTTCATGTAGCCCTTGCCGGCCTGGCTGGGTTGGACCCCCTCGGTGATGATCAGGCCCGCCGAGGCCCGCTGGGCGTAGTACAGGGCGGTGAGCGACGAGGGGATTCCGTCGACGTAGGCCCGAGAGCGTGTCATGGGCGCCATCACCAGGCGGTTGGGCAGCTGGAGGCCGGCGAGCGTGAACGGTGAGAACGGCATGGTGAACTCCTTTTGTTGGCTGGCCAACTTGGCTAGCCAATAAGTAGTTCTACAACTTGGTCGGCCAACATGCAAGCGGGTAGTCTCGGGGAGAGCGGAAGGATCCGACCATGGCGGAGTTGTCGATCGACGAAGAGCGCGACGTGACCGAAGAGCGCGGCACGACACCCGAGGCCCTCTCCGGAGGAGGTGACGAGGCCGGGGCGTGTCCCTCGTCCGCCGGCGAGTGCGGCGACTACGACAACGACCTCAACTGCCTGATGGCCTACGCCACTCGCGGCCACCGCGTGCTGCTCGCCGACCTCCTCGGCGAGATCGACCTCTACCCGGGCCAGGAGCGTGTGATGGGCGCGCTGTGGGACAACGGCCCCCAGTCGCAGAACGCCCTGGCGAGAATCGTCGGCGTCGACGTGTCCACCATGACCAAGACCCTGCAGCGCCTGGAGCGCAGCGGTTTCGTCAGCCGCAGGCCCGACCCCGCCAACCGGCGGATCAGCATCGTCGACATCACGCCCAAGGGGCACGCGCTCCGCCCGGAGGTGGACCGGGTCCTCGCCGAGGTGCACCGGCGGATGACCAACGGACTGACGGCCGAGCAGACCGACGAGCTGTCGTCCCTGCTCTCGGTGGTCAGGAACAACCTGTGCCGCGAGGCGAAGGTCGTCGAAGGCGCGGGGAGGCGCCCGGCGGCCGATGCCACCCGCTCCGGCTGACGGCGTCCGTGCTTCTCGCGCGGTTCGCCCTCTCCCCGCGAGGCCCGGGTCTCCCCACACGGTGAGGGCCGGGCGGGATCTTCCGCGAGGGGCGAGCGGGACCGGGGAGGCCGGGCGGGATCTTCCGCGAAGGCCGAGCTGGACCGGGGAGGGCCCGGAGCGGCCCTCGGCGGAGAACCGAGGTCAGTCCTTGTCGCCCCTGGTGGGACGGAGCAACGCCTCGGCCAGGGCGAGCATGGTCTCCTCCAGGGCGCTCAGACGACGGGTGAGGTCGGCGTGCGCGGGCTCGACGGTCTCGCTCAGGGCCTCGGAGAGCTCGTCGCGGTCGGGCAGGGCGCGGAGCGTCTCGGCGAGAGGGGAGAGTGCCGCCTCCGCCCTGATGACGCGTTCGTCCAGGGAGTCGAAGCGCTCGCGCTGCTCGGCGGTCTGAACGCCGATGAGCGCGCCGACGCCGAGCACGGCCGGCAGGTCCTCCAGGCGCTCGTCCAGGCTCTCCAGGCGCTCCGCGGACTTCTCCGCGCGCCCGTCCAGCGTGGACAGCCGGGAGTCGATGACGTCCATCCGGCAGGTGAGGCGCCCCTCGATGTCGTCGAGGCGCTCGTCGAGGGTGTCGAAGCGGCCACCGGCCGTCATGCGATGGCCGTCCAGCCTGTCGATGCGGCTCTCGACGGCGGCGGTGCACTCGTCGATCCTCGGCGCGACCAGGTCGACCCTGGCGCCCACCTGCTCGACCCTTCCGCTCACCAGGTCGACCTTGCCGTTCACCTGCTCGACGGCGGCGAGCATCCGGTCCGTGGCCGTGCCGACGGCCTGCTGGACGCTCGCCACCAGGTCGAGCATCCCCGCCTCGACGCGCCCGGTGCGCTGGGAGAGGTCGGCCACGGCCCGGTCGAGGCGGCTGAACCGGTGCGCCGCGACGCCCATGTCGGCCTGGAGCCTGCCCAGGTGCTCGGCCAGTTGCCCCACCTGCTCGTCGAGGCCCTGGGTGCCGTCGGAGATCGCCCGTAGGCGGGTGAGCGCCTCGTCCATGCTCTCGCCCACGGAACCGAGGTCGGTCCACAGGCTCGGCAGCTCGCCCAGGGGGACGACCCGGTCGCGGACGGTGTCGACGCGGCGGCCGAGGGAGTCGACCCGCTCGCCGACGGCGTCGACGTGGTCGCGTATCGCCTCGACGTGCTGGGCCAGGCCCTCGGCCCAGGAGGGCGGGCGGGCGGCGATGTCGTCCAGCCGGCCGTGGACGGACTCCAGCGTGCCGTTCAGCCCGCCGATCTCGCGCTCCCTGACCTCGCGCAGCACCCACTCCATGCCCTCCAGGCGCCGCCGGATCTCGTCGAGCACGGCCCCCTGGGTGCGCTGCTCGTAGACGTGGTCCTGTGCCGCGCGGGCGAGGAGCTCACGCATCCGGTCGGAGATGGCGGCCTGGCCGCCCGCCTGGAGCAGGGTGTGGTCGGAGTGATCCACCGAGAGCTCCTTCGCTCGCCGACGCTCAGCCGCGCGGTTGGGTTTGATGGGATTTGCTGATGAACGAGAGGGAAACGCAGGCGAGAGAGAACTCCCGCCCGGCAACCTTAGCCCCTGGATCAGGGTTTTCTGGCAGCGAGAATAAAAGAAAGGAATTGCCGGTTGGCTGGAAGAATTGACTATTTTGGCTGGTCAGATGGTGATGATCCGCCGGTCAGTCGGGGGTGCACACGAAGGCGAACGGCCGGTCACCGATTCGGGTGAGAATGACCACCGCGGATTCCCCGCCGGAAAGTCGGAGGTCTTTCCTGAGACGGTCGACGTCCACCGCTGAGCCACGCTTCTTGATCGTCACATTGCCGGCGCCGCGCTCGCGGAGCGCCGCCCGCAGCCGCTTGAGCGAGAACGGCAGCGTCTCGTGGACCTCGTACCGCGACGCCCACGGCGTCGGCGTCGCGGTGTCACCGGTGATGTAGGCGATCTGCGGGTCGAGCAGGTGCCCGCCGACCGACGCGGCGATCTCCGCGACCAGGTGGGCGCGGATCGCCGCGCCGTCCGGCTCGTAGATGTAGCGTCCCGCGGGGCCGGTGGCGGGATCGCCGAGGGCGGGGTCGGGGGTCATCGTGGCCCCCGACGGCAGGATCGTGGCCCTGCGCGCCGTCTCGCCCGCCAGCGCACCGCACCAGATCACGGCCTCCTTGACGTCGCCCTTGTACGAGACCCACTCGGCCTCCGCGCCCTCGGGGACGAACTCGTACGGGATCCCGGGGGCGACCTTCAGGCAGGCGGCCCCGGCTCGGGCCACCATCTCCAGCACGGCGGGCCAGGGCGGTGAGTATCCCATCGGGTCGAAGGTCCGGCCCCGCGCGCCGCGGCGCGCGGGGTCGGCGAACAGGACGTCGAAGGCGGCCGGGTCCAGGGTGGAGGCGTCGGCGGCGCGGACCGAGACCCGGTCGCCGAAGCCCAGGGCGTCGGCGTTGGCCTGGGCGATCGCGGCGGTGAGCGGGTCGGCGTCGACGGCCTCGACGGAGCACCCGGCCCTGGCCAGGGCGAGAAGGTCGCCGCCGATGCCGCAGCAGACGTCGGCGACCCGCGAGCCCGCGGGGAGGCGCCGCGCCCTGTGGTCGGCGACCTCGCGGCGGGTGGCCTGCTCCAGGCCGGTCCGGGTGAAGTACATGAGATCGGCGTCGGCGCCGAACTTCTCCCTCGCGCGCAGCCTGAGCGTCGCCTGGGTGAGCGCCGCGGAGGTCAGGTCCGCGTCGTAGATCTTCCTTAACCTCGTCACCGCGGTCACCGGATCGTCGGCGGCGGTCTCGGCCGCGGCGCCCAGGGCCTCCTGGCCGCGCTGGGTGAGGAGCTCCCGGAATGCGTCGAGATTCACATCGGCCGACGCTACCGCCTCGGCCGCAGGGCTTCGCCGTGGGGCTTCCACCTGGTTTGACGTTCGCGTGAAGCGGAGAAGGGGTGCTTCGTGTTGACTGTCAAGGCCACCTTGCATACTGTTCCGTATTGGCACTCTCCCGGTGAGAGTGCCAAATACATGCGACGAGGCAGGTCTGACACCCGCGACGGCAGACCGCTGGTCGCCTCTTCTAGATCATTCATATCTGAAGGGGAGGTCCGACGTGACGACCGCCACCAAGGTTCCCGTTAAGCCGCTCGGCGACCGCATTGTGGTCCAGCCGCTTGAGGCCGAGCAGACCACCGCTTCCGGTCTGGTCATCCCGGACACCGCCAAGGAGAAGCCGCAGGAGGGCAAGGTCCTCGCGGTGGGTCCCGGCAACTGGGACGACGAGGGCGAGAAGCGGATTCCGCTCGACGTCAAGGAGGGCGACGTGGTCCTCTACAGCAAGTACGGCGGCACCGAGGTGAAGTACAACGGCGAGGAGTATCTCGTGCTCTCCGCCCGTGACGTGCTCGCCATCATCGAGAAGTAGTTCTCGCTTCACAAAGATGACGTATCGAGCCCCGGGTCGCGTCAGCGCCCGGGGCTTTGATGCGCCGACGTACTTATAGAGAGGATTGTCATGCCGAAGACCCTGTCGTTCGAGGAGGACGCGCGCCGAGCTCTCGAGCGCGGCGTGAACGCTCTCGCGGACGCGGTCAAGGTGACGCTGGGCCCGCGCGGCCGCAACGTCGTCATCGACAAGAAGTTCGGTGCGCCCACCATCACCAACGACGGTGTCACCATCGCCCGCGAGGTCGAGCTGGAGACGCCGTACGAGAACCTGGGCGCCCAGCTGGCCAAGGAAGTGGCGACCAAGACCAACGACGTCGCCGGTGACGGCACCACCACCGCGACGGTCCTGGCCCAGGCCATGGTCCGCGAGGGTCTGCGCAACGTGGCCGCCGGAGCGCAGCCGCTCTCCCTCAAGCGCGGCATCGACATCGCGGCCAGGACCGTGAGCGACCGGCTGATCGAGTCGGCCCGCCCGGTCGAGGACAAGAAGGAGATCGCGAATGTGGCGACGATCTCCGCGCAGGACGCCAAGATCGGTGAGCTGATCGCCGAGGCGTTCGACAAGGTGGGCAAGGACGGTGTCATCACCGTCGAAGAGTCCAACAGCATGGGCCTGGAGCTCGAGTTCACCGAGGGTCTCCAGTTCGACAAGGGTTACCTGTCGCCCTACATGGTGACCGACCAGGAGCGCATGGAGGCGATCCTGGAGGACCCCTACATCCTGATCACCCAGGGCAAGATCGCCTCTGTCGCCGACTTCCTGCCGCTGCTCGAGAAGATCGCGCAGACGAAGAAGGCCCTGCTGGTCATCGCCGAGGACGTCGAGGGCGAGGCCCTCGCGGTCCTCGTCACGAACAAGATCCGTGGCACCTTCACCTCCGTCGCCGTCAAGGCGCCGGGCTTCGGTGACCGCCGCAAGGCCATGCTGCAGGACATCGCCATCCTCACCGGTGGCCAGGTCGTGAGCGAGGAGATCGGCCTCAAGCTGGAGCACGTCGGCCTGGAGGTGCTGGGCACCGCCCGGCGCGTCGTCATCACCAAGGACTCCACCACCGTCGTCGACGGTGCCGGTGAGGCCGCGGCGATCGCCGACCGCGTCAAGGAGATCAAGCTCGCCATCGAGCAGTCCGACTCCGACTGGGACCGCGAGAAGCTCCAGGAGCGTCTCGCCAAGCTCTCCGGCGGTGTCTGCGTGCTCAAGGTCGGCGCGGCCACCGAGGTGGAGCTGAAGGAGAAGAAGCACCGCCTGGAGGACGCCATCTCGGCGACGCGTGCGGCGATCGAGGAGGGCATCGTCTCCGGCGGTGGCTCCGCGCTCATCCACGTCTCCAAGGTCCTCGACGACCTGGGCCTGACCGGTGACGAGGCGACCGGTGTCTCCATCGTCCGCAAGGCCCTCGTCGAGCCGGCCCGCTGGATCGCGGAGAACGCCGGCCTTGAGGGCTACGTCGTGACGGCGAAGGTCACCGAGCTGTCCGTCGGCCAGGGCTTCAACGCCGCCACCGGCGAGTACGGCGACCTGATCGCCCAGGGCGTCATCGACCCGGTCAAGGTCACCCGCTCGGCCGTCCAGAACGCCGCCTCCATCGCCGGCATGCTGCTGACGACCGAGGCCCTCGTGGTGGACAAGCCCGAGGAGGAGGCCCCGGCCGCCGGCCAGGGTCACGGCCACGGCCACGGCCACTGATTCCTCAGCGGTTCCGAAGCGGTTCCGAACGGCTCGCGTCTCGCAGGAGGCGCGAGCCGTTCGCGTTTCGCGGTAAACCGAAAACGATCTCAAGCGTCATGTCGGACGGAAGACCAAACGCGGTTCTAGCGAATAGACGACGTATTTGGCAATCGAATGAAATATTTGCACATTCTGTAGTCGTTGCCGTCGCTGTTTGATTACGCCCCGTTACTCCGCCTCAATGTGACCAATCCGTAGCCGTTTGCGATGACGACAGTCACTATCGGGGCGGGCATCATGCCTAACGTGACCGAGGGATGCGTCGCCGACGCCAAAAATGGGGTGAGGCTTGCGACGAGGTCTGATGGGGTCGCCCACAGGGATGATCTCAAGGATCTGACAAGCCTCGCCGTTCAGGGGGATCGCACCGCGATCGAATCTCTGATCGCGCAACTGCGGCCGATGGTCGTCCGATATTGCCGTGGTCGTCTGGGCCGGGTTTCCGGCCAGTATCACATCGCGGACGACGTGGCCCAGGAAGTATGCATAGCGGTGCTGTCCGCGCTGCCCCGGTACCGGGACATGGGACGCCCGTTCGCGTCCTTCGTCTTCGGTATCGCGTCTCACAAGGTGGCCGACGCGCTGCGCAGCTCCGTGCGATCCGCCGTGCCCACCCAGGATCTTCCTGACGGGCCCGACGAGGGGCCGGGGCCCGAGGAGACGGTGGTGCGTTACATCGAGGCCGAACACGCCCGCCGGCTGCTGTCCAGGCTGCCCGACAACCAACGCGAGCTGCTCATGCTCCGAGTGGTGTCGGGTCTTTCCGCCGAGGAGACCGGTAATGTACTCGGCATGTCACCAGGTGCGGTTCGTGTGGCCCAGCACAGGGCGCTCGCCCGGTTGCGGGCGATGGCGGAGCTGGAGTCGATAGCTTGACCGCGGAGCCGTCGAAGAGGGGGCGCGAGCGCAGGCCCGAGCCGCGGGACGGGGATCGCGACGACCCGGAGCGAGAACGATCATGACAACGGTTCACCCGCGCCGTCCGGTTCGTAGATACGGGCCGGACGAGGACCCGGCGGTAGCCGAGACCGACGAGCTCGTGGAGGCCCTCTCGGGCAGGACGCCCGTCTCCACCTCGGACGTCGCGGTCGCGCTGCTGGCGGCCCTGGTCGACGACGTGGATCAGCGGTGTTCTTCGGTGTCGATCACACCGTCCACGTAACCACGGGCGTATTCCCAGCTCACGTAGTCGGTGGGGTTGGGCTGGTAGGCGGGCTCGTGCACCTGGGGCTGGCCGTTCTCGATCATCTGGCGCAGGTTGCCGCGCAGCAGCTCCCAGTCGAAGTAGTGCTGCTCTCCACATTCCGGACAGTCGAGCACCAGGCCGAGCACGCCCTGAGGCTCCAGCAGCGAGCGGAAGACCTCCACGTCGGCGAGGTCGGTCATGGCCTCGTCGCGCTCGTCCGTCGTCAAGGGCTCGGGATCGTCGGCATCGCCCAGCGCCGCCGCCGGGTCGTCGGGGTCATCCGCGAATGGGTCGCGAGGGACATCGTCGAGCACGATCCCACCTTATGGCCTGGATGTGACAGACGAGTTCCGAACTGTATGAGTGGGACGCTTTAGGACAGTGCGGGCAACTTGGAGATGCCGAGGGTTCCCGGCGGTGGGGGGCGAAGGTCCAGGTGGCAGGGGAGACCTCGGGGGAGCCCGAGGGCGGCGGCCGTGCCGGGAGCCCTGGGTGAGCCCCGGGGAAGCCCCGGGGAAGCCTAGGTGAGCCAGCCGCGCCGGGCGGCCTCCACCCCCGCCTGGAACCGCGACTGCGCCCCCAGTTCGGCCATGGCGTCGGCGAACCTGGCACGCACCGTGCGGACCGAGACGCCCAGCTGCCGGGCGATCATCTCGTCGGTGACGCCCTGGCCGGCCAGTCGCAGCACCCGGACCACCCCGTCGTCGCGGTGGGTCCAGGGCAGGCGGGCGGCGCGGGCCCACAGCTCCTCGAAGAGCGAGCGCAGCGCGGCCACCACGACGGGAGCCCTCACCAGGTGGAAGTTGTAGGCGTTCTCGGGCAGCGTGCCGCCCCACTGGGCGGGCATGCCCGCGGCGTCGTCTCCCGCGATGAGGAACCAGCTCGGCACCGTGTCGAGGGTGCGGACCTCGGCTCCCGCCCGCTCGAACTGGTCCAGTTTGTCGCGCAGGCCGGGGATCTCCAGGGTGTGCACCGGGATGGTGACCCGGCAGGAGAGCAGGCCGTCGCGCTGGGCCGCGATCCACTGGTCGGCGTAGCGGTGCGCGAAGTCGCTCATCGTCCGTCTGTCGGGGATGCCCGACATCAGCTTCAGCGGCGGGGCCTGGACCGCCATGCCGATCACGCTCTCGTATAGCTCGTCCGCCCCTCCGACCAGGTCCACGGAGAACTGGCCGGTCTGGTAGTCGCGCCCGGCGTCGTACTGGTGGATGAAGCCGCGGATCGAGCCGAGCACGGTGTCGATCCTGCGACTCTCGGCGGCGAGCCGGTCCAGCCTCTCCGCGACCAGGTGGCCGAGGGCCGCGGCCGGGTGACGGGCGAGGTACTCACCCCCCTGCTCGTCGACGACTCCCAGCCGTACCAGGGTGGCCAGTTCGCGGCCGATCGGCTCGGGCGAGCCGTTGGTGGCCTGGGCGAGTTCGGCGCAGGTGGCGCGGTGCAGGCGCAGGACCGCGTTGTAAAGGGTCGTCTGGGCGGGGGTGAGCCCCAGGGTTTCCAGCGGATCGGGCAGTGCGGGGGTGTCTGTGCGCATCGGTGAGGGACTCCTGCAGGTACACGAGGTCTGGCGAGGATAACCCGGCGAATCATCCCTGTCCGGGCGTTGCTTCTACTCGCATGCCCTCGTGTGCAGCTTCGTGCAATTGCACGTTCGGACATTGCGTGGCGAACGCATCGTGACGCACCCTTGACGCAGCGTCGGCAAAGGCGTGGATCACACCGCCATCCGGATGTGGAGGGGGGTTCGGGTGGTGTCAAGGCGTCCCCGCGCCGACGCCGGTGATCCGGGGGACCGAGCGGATCACCGACCGCTCGGCCCCTCGCTTTCCCTTTCCTCCCCGTTTTACCTGGGGGGCCCGTCTTTCCCCCGGGCCCCCCGGACCCCTCTTCTCTCCGCGGTCCACCTGTCTCGCCTTTTTCCCCCGGGTCCACCGGGTTTGGCGCCAGACTCTAAACTGTGACCCGGGGGTCGGCGCCTTTCCCCGTCATGAGAGCGCCGCGGCAGGAGGATTGCAGATGGCCAAGTTCACCGAGCCGGGGTTCACGTTCGACGACGTGCTCCTCGTTCCCGCGTATTCGGACCTGCAGCCGGGGCAGGCCGACACCACCACGCGGCTGTCTCGGGGCATCACCCTGCGGATCCCGCTGGTCTCGGCGGCGATGGACACGGTGACCGAGGCCCGCATGGCGGTGGCGATGGCACGCCAGGGCGGCATCGGCGTCCTGCACCGCAACCTGTCGATCGAGGACCAGGCCCAGCAGGCCGACCTCGTCAAGCGCTCAGAGGCCGGGATGGTCACCAACCCGGTCACCTGCTCCCCGGACGACACGCTGGCCGACGTCGAGCGCCTGTGCGCGACGTACCGGATCTCCGGTGTCCCGGTGACCGACGAGACCGGTGTGCTCGTCGGCATCGTCACCAACCGCGACATGCGCTTCGAGACCGACGAGAACCGTCCGGTACGCGAGGTCATGACCCCGATGCCGCTGGTCACCGCGCCGGTCGGGGTCTCCACCGACGACGCGTTCGACCTGCTCAAGCAGAACAAGATCGAGAAGCTCCCGCTGGTCGACGCCGGAGGGCGGCTGCGCGGGCTCATCACCGTCAAGGACTTCACCAAGAGCGAGCAGTATCCCCTCGCCACCAAGGACGCCGACGGCCGGCTCGTCGTGGGGGCGGCCGTCGGCGTCGGGGGCGACGCGGAGAAGCGGGCGATGGCGCTGATCGAGGCCGGGGTCGACGTGATCGTGGTGGACGTCGCGCACGGTCACTCCAAGGGCCTCGCCGACATGATCGCCAAGATCAAGTCCAACAGCCGGGTCGACGTGATCGGTGGCAACATCGCCACCCGCGCGGGCGCCCAGATGCTCGTCGACGCCGGGGTCGACGCGGTCAAGGTCGGCGTCGGGCCGGGCTCCATCTGCACCACCCGCGTGGTCGCCGGTGTCGGCGCCCCGCAGGTGACGGCGATCCACGAGGCCTCGCTGGCCGCGGGTCCCGCCGGGGTGCCGGTGATCGGCGACGGCGGCCTGCAGTACTCGGGCGACATCGTCAAGGCCATCGCGGCCGGAGCCGACACGGTCATGCTCGGCTCGCTCCTGGCGGGTTGCGAGGAGTCCCCGGGTGAGCTGATCTTCATCAACGGCAAGCAGTTCAAGTCGTACCGGGGGATGGGCTCGCTCGGCGCGGTCCGCAACCGCGAGCGCGGCGGCGCCTCCTTCAGCAAGGACCGCTACGCGCAGGGCGACGTCGGCCACGAGGACAAGTTCATCCCCGAGGGCATCGAGGGGCAGGTCCCCTACCGCGGCCCGGTCGCCGCGGTGGCCCACCAGCTCATCGGGGGCCTGCGCCAGGGCATGTGGTACTCCGGGTGCCGTACGGTCGCCGAGATGCACGAGCGGTGCGAGCTGATGCCGATCACGGCGGCGGGTCTCAAGGAGAGCCACCCGCACGACATCCAGATGACGGTCGAGGCTCCCAACTACCACGGTCGCTAGAGCGGCGCGCGCCGCTCACGCGGGAGAACGTGGCGTGCGCCCCGCACGCGCGAGACGCCGCGCGTACGGCCGTACCGCAGGGAACGGCGTGTCGGGCGCACGCAGGGAACACAGCGTGCGCTGTGCGCGCACGGAACACGGCGTGCCGGGCGCACGCATGGAACACGGCGTGCGCTGTGCGCACGGAACGGGAAAGACAGGCATATGACTCAGGTAGAGATCGGCCGCGGCAAGAACGGCCGTCGTGCCTACGCGCTCGACGAGATCGGCATCGTTCCCTCCCGTCGCACCCGCGACCCGGAGGAGGTCTCGATCGCCTGGCAGATCGACGCCTACCGCTTCGAGCTGCCCGTCGTGGTGAGCCCGATGGACAGCGTGGTCTCACCGAAGACCGCCATCGAGGTCGGCAGGCTCGGCGGTCTCGCCGTGCTCGACCTCGAAGGGCTGTGGACCAGGTACGACGACCCGACGCCTCTGCTGGAAGAGGTGGCCGAGCTCAAGGGCGCGCCCGCCACGAAGCGGCTGCAGGAGATCTACGACGCGCCGATCAAGGAGGAGCTGATCGGCCGCCGCATCGAGGAGATCCGCGCCGCCGGGGTGGCGACGGCCGTCCGGCTGTCCCCGCAGCGCACGGTCCAGTACCACAAGGCCGTCATCGACGCGGGCGTGGACATCTTCGTGATCCGCGGCACCACGGTCTCGGCCGAGCACGTCTCCGGCAGGGCCGAGCCGCTCAACCTCAAGCAGTTCATCTACGAGCTCGACGTGCCCGTCGTCGTCGGGGGGTGTGCCACCTACACCGCGGCGCTGCACCTGATGCGGACCGGCGCGGCCGGGGTGCTCGTCGGCTTCGGCGGCGGCGCCTCGCACACCACCCGCACGGTGCTGGGCGTGGTGGTGCCGATGGCCACCGCGATCTCCGACGTCGCCGCCGCCCGCCGCGACTACATGGACGAGTCCGGTGGCCGTTACGTCCACGTCATCGCCGACGGCGGCATGGGCACCTCCGGCGACATCGCCAAGGCGATCGCCGTGGGCGCGGACGCGGTCATGGTCGGCTCGCCGCTGGCGAGGGCCGTCGAGGCTCCCGGCAAGGGCTTCCACTGGGGGTCCGAGGCGCAGCACCCCGAGCTGCCCAGGGGCAAGCGGGTCGAGTTCGGCACGGTCGGCACGCTGGAGCAGATCCTGCACGGCCCCTCCTCGGTCGCCGACGGCTCGATGAACCTGATGGGCGCGCTCAGGCGCACGATGGCCACCGCCGGATACTCCGACCTCAAGGAGTTCCAGCGGGTCGAGGTCGTCGTCGCTCCGCAGGGCTGACCTTCTCGCGAGGGCGGGGCCGGACCTCACGCCGGCCCCCGTGAGGTCGATCGAGGCAGGGTGGGTTTCGCGCGGCAGGCCCTCCCGGTGTGGTCCGGCGGTTCGCCCGGCACGGCGCCGGGGCCGTGGAGCGTGATCTCGGTGAGCTCTCCCCCAACGCCCACCACGCCGTGCACCCGATGGCCGGGTCGCTGGAACCCGGCCTGGTCGGCATCCGCCGGGACCGGCCCTGGTCCGGTCCTGATGCGGCTCTGATCCGCCGGGTCAGCGGGGCTCGGTGATCCAGGTGCCCCCGCGCATGACGCCGGAGACCTCCAGGTCGTCGGTGAGCACCACCAGGTCGGCCCGCTTGCCGACCGAGACGGATCCCAGCTGGTCGGCGAGTCCCAGAACCCTCGCGGGGGTGAGGGAGGCGATCTCGGACGCCTCGGCCAGGGACAGGCCCACCTCGCGCACGGCGCGGCGGAACGCGACGTCCATGGTGAGGGTGCTGCCCGCGATGGTGCCGCTCCCGGCGAGCCTGGCCTCACCGTTCACCACGTTCACCGTCATCGGGCCGAGCTCGTAGACGCCGTCGCCCATGCCCGCCGCCGCCATGGCGTCGGTGATCAGCGCGGTCCTGCCGGGCCCCGCGACCTCGAAGGCGAGGCGCGTCATGGCCGGGTGCAGGTGCACGCCGTCGTTGATCAGCTCCACCGTGACGCGCTCGTCCTGGAGCAGCGCGGCGATCGGCCCGGGATCGCGGTGGTGCAGCGGCGGCATCGCGTTGTAGAGGTGGGTCGCGACGCTGCCGCCCGCCTCGATGCCCGAGATCGTCTGCTCGTAGGTGGCGTCGCTGTGGCCGAGGGCCGCGATCACCCCGTTGGCCGTCGCCTCCCGTACGGTCTCCAGCGCGCCGGGCAGTTCGGCGGCGATGGTGATCATCCGTACGTGGCCGCGTCCGGCCTTGAGCAACCCGGCGAGCTCCGCCGGTGAGGGGTCCCGCAGCAGGGCCGGGTTGTGCGCACCGCAGCGGGCGGTGGAGATGTAGGGGCCCTCGAAGTGGATACCGGCGAGCAGGCCGTCCTCGCACAGGTCGGCGAGGGAGGCGGCGGCCCTGGCCAGATCGTCCGTGGAGGCGGTGACCAGGCTGGCCATGAGCGTGGTGGTGCCGTGACGGGCGTGCAGGTCGACGGCGAGGCTCGCCTGGTCGGGGTCCCCGGTGGGGAAGGAAGCGCCCGCCCCGCCGTGGCTGTGGATGTCGACGAAACCGGGCACGACGTACCGGCCGCCGAGACCGAGCCCGGCGCCGGGGGCCGAGCCCTGGCCCACGTGGGTGATGCGGCCGTCTTCGATGGTGAGCCAGCCTTCGTGGACACCTTCGGGGGTCACGACGCGGGCGTCGGCGAGTGTGATGCTCATGCTGCCCATCCTTGCGGGTCCCCGGGAGAACCGGCTCCCGGCACGGCCGTCGGGACCACGGGGGCAGGGATCTTCTCCCTGTGAAGCGACGTGGTGCTCGCGCTCGACTTCGGATGGCCGGTGCGCCGTCCTCAGGTGACCGGTGATATACCGGGCGCGTCCGCTTTCCGGTGAGTTGTTGGTGAAATACTGCCGAGAACTTGGTTTCTTGATGTTCATGGGGTACGGCCTGAGTGCTGCCCGCCTTCCCTACCGGTCAGTAGTAATGCCTAGGGTAGATGGGTAGATACCTCACGTAAGGCGACAAGACGCACCCCAGGGGGTCGCACAATGACGGCGCGAATGGGCACCGGACGACTTGGTCCTGCCGAGCGGTCCGCCGCACTGGCGCAGATGGGCGCCGAAGAACTCGACGTGGTGGTGATCGGAGGCGGGGTCGTCGGAGCGGGGGTCGCCCTGGACGCGGTGACCAGGGGGTTGTCCGTCGGGCTGCTGGAGGCGCGCGACTTCGCCTCCGGCACCTCCTCCAGGTCGTCCAAGCTGATCCACGGCGGTCTGCGCTATCTGGAACAGCTCAATTTCGAGTTGGTGAGGGAGGCGCTCCAGGAACGGGCCCTGCTGCTGCAGCGGATCGCCCCTCACCTGGTCAGGCCGGTGCCGTTCTTGTTCCCGCTGACGCATTACGGCTGGGAGCGGCCCTATGTCGGCGCGGGTCTGGTGCTGTACGACACGATGGGCTTCTCCACCGGGCTCGCGAGGGGCGTACCGGGCCACAGGCACCTGTCGCGTACGAGGGCGTTGCGGCTCGCGCCCGCGCTGCGCAAGACGGCGTTCTCGGGTGCGGTGCAGTACTGGGACGCCCAGGTCGACGACGCCCGCCATGTGATGACCACGCTGCGGACGGCGGCGATGTACGGGGCGAACGTCGCCTCGCGGGCGCAGGTGGTGGGTTTCCTGCGCGAGGGGGAGCGGGTCACCGGGGTCCGGGTGCGTGACCTGGAGGGCGGCAAGGAGTTCGAGGTGCGGGCCCGGCAGGTGGTGAACGCCACCGGGGTGTGGACCGACGACATCCAGGAGATGGTCGGCGGGCGCGGGCAGATCCACGTGAGGGCCTCCAAGGGCATTCACCTGGTGGTGCCGCGCGACCGGATCCACTCCCTCACCGGGATCATCCTGCGCACCGAGAAGTCGGTGCTGTTCGTCATTCCCTGGGGCCGGCACTGGATCATCGGCACCACCGACACCCGGTGGGAGCTGGACCGGGCCCACCCGGCGGCGTCGCGCTCCGACATCGACTACGTCCTCGACCACGTGAACGAGATGCTCTCGGTCCCGCTCACCCGTGAGGACGTCGAGGGTGTCTACGCGGGGCTGCGCCCGCTGCTGTCGGGGGAGTCGGAGGAGACGTCCCAGCTCTCCCGCGAGCACGTGGTGGCCCACCCCGTGCCGGGGCTGGTGATGGTGGCCGGCGGAAAATACACGACATATCGTGTTATGGCAAAGGATGCGGTCGACGCCGTGGCACACGGCCTGGACCAGCGGGTCCCGCCCTCCTGCACCGATCGCGTCCCGCTGGCCGGGGCCGAGGGCTACCAGGCGCTGTGGAACTCCCGGCAGCGGCTCGCCCAGTCCTCCGGGCTGCACGTGGCCAGGATCGAGCACCTGCTCCAGCGGTACGGGTCGATGATCGACGAGGTCCTGGCGCTGGTCGAGCAGGACCCGTCGCTGGGCAAGCCGCTCACCGGGGCCGACGACTACCTGCGGGCGGAGGTGGTCTACGCGGCGACCCACGAGGGTGCCCGGCACGTGAACGACGTGCTGACCCGGCGTACGCACATCTCGATCGAGACCTTCCACCGAGGGGTGGGCGTGGTCCAGGAGGCGGCCCAGCTGCTCGCCGGGCCACTGGGCTGGGACGCCGAGCAGATCAAGCGCGAGGTGGAGTACTACACCAAGCGCGTCGAGTCGGAACGGCTGTCCCAGGAGCAGGACACCGACCACGAGGCCGACGCCATCCGCCTCGGCGCCCCGGAGATCGTGCCGGTCGCCGTTCCCGAGACGGACCCCGTCTAGCCTCGGGGAAATCGGGAAGCGGACCTCCTCGACGGAGGTTCTCGAACCGGGAGATCGCGGCACCGGCACCCGGAAACCGGGAGGTCCCCGGGGCCCGAGAAGCTCGGGCCCCGGGGACCTCCCGGAGCGGGACTAGCGGGTGAAGGCCTGGAACTCGGCCGCGCGCAGGTGGTCCCTGGCGGGGCTCGCCGTGGCGCAGTCGGTGGCGGAGTTGGGGTCGGCGTCCTGTTCACCGGCGTAGACGGGGTTGCCGGTGCACTGGGTGGAGACGGCTCGCAGGGTGAGGTGGGTCGCGGTGGTCGTGGGGATCTTGAAGGACTCGATGAGCAGGTCGGCACCGCGAGGACGCGGCCTGCGCGTCTCGAAGGCGTTGGACGGGCTGGTGTAGACGACCGAGAAGGACGCGGGTGACGAGCAGTCCTTCTTGGTGGCGTCGCAGGCCAGGACCTCGAAGGCGCGCAGGGCGCTGAAGCGGTTCTGGGTGCCGGGGTCGGCCGGGTCGCTCGGCGCGGGCGGCCTGAGCATGGCGCTGACCTGCACGCGGCGGATCTTCTCCGGCTTGGTGCCGGCCAGGTCCACGGTGACGGCCTTGCCCTTGACCGGAGCGGTGAGCGAGGCCCAGTTCGTCGCCTCCGTCTCGTCGATCAGCTTGGCCTGGTTGACGCCGTCACCGGTCGCGGTCGCGCCCAGCGCCGCCGAGGCGAGGTTCTTCGGCAGCGCGAGCGGCAGCGGCAGCTTCACGCCGGGCAGCACCGCGAACTTCACCCGGGTGTGCCCGAACCCGTTGCCCACGACCACGAAGTCGTAGATCCCCGGGGTCATCTCGACGGTGTCGCCGAGTTCGGTCGCCGGGTCGGTGTCGGCCACCGGCACCACGCGGCCCTCGTAGTCGCCGACGTACAGCCGGAGCGCCGCGTCCTTCGCCTCAAGCAGCGGCTTGAGCTGGATCCTGCCGTTCTTGCCGATCGGGTCGACGAAGCTCGGCGTCGGGTCGGGGTCGTTGCTCCCCGCGCTCGCCGCGCCCTGGCCGAGGCCGTGCTCGGCGAACGCGCGCCACATGATGGCCTGGTTCGCGCCGCCGAAGCGGATCACGTCGGCCGCGAGCATCGCGTCGCGGTGGTCGACGTAGCTGACCGAGCCGGAGGCCATCAGCAGCAGCGCGTCGAAGGAGACCTGCGCCCAGCGGCGGTTGCCCGGGCACTGCCCGAGCGGGGTCGTGCCCTCGGCGCACGCCTTCTGCTTGGCGGGGGTGCCTTCGCCGTACTTCTGGACGAAGGCCTTGCGCACGCCGTACTGGGTCGCCGACCAGATCTCACCGTCGGCGTGCACCTGCTGGCCGACGATGTCGTACGCGATGTCGCTGTAGTTCAGCGGGGACCTGGACATGTCGTAGTTGCGGATGCCCGCCTTCTTGTCGCCGGTGACGTAGCCGCCGGTGACGTAGGGGGTGTCGCCCGCGGGAC
Source organism: Streptosporangium sp. NPDC000563 (assembly GCF_040299985.1). Lineage (NCBI taxonomy): Bacteria > Bacillati > Actinomycetota > Actinomycetes > Streptosporangiales > Streptosporangiaceae > Streptosporangium > Streptosporangium sp. NPDC000563. The sequence goes on from NZ_JBEPDA010000001.1 coordinate 1,667,822, forward strand.
GGTAGCCGTACTCGGAGAGGTACTCCATCGCGAACAGGTCGGAGGTGCTCTCGTTCATCGCCCCGGCCTGGGCGCCGCTCCACCCGGCGTTCGGACCGGCGATCATGCGACCGGAGATCGCGTGGGTGTACTCGTGCCCGATCACCGACATGTCGTAGTCGCCGTCCACGCAGGGCGAGTAGAACGAGCCCGCGATCGGCTGCCACATGTACATGTTGGTGATGGGGGCGACACCGTCGGGGCCGGTGATCTGGTTGGCGTTGTCGCGCACGCTGAGCACCCGGGCGCCCGCCTGGGCGTTGCCCTGCTCGGGGTCGCCGCCGAGGCCGCCGCGCTCGCCGTTGTCGTTCTGCATGTTCCAGGCGGTCTCGGTGAAGCCGAGCCGGTAGGACCAGTCGTGCATGCGGTTGTGCATGACGTGCAGGTTGGACATCGCGGCTTCGAGGTCGGCCTCACCCGGCTGGTCAAGGACGGCCGGGTCGCACTTGGCGGTGTACCACTTGTTCGTCCACGGGTAGACGTAGTCGCGGCTCGGGGTGGCCACGTTGCTCCGGGTGCCCACGGAGAACGCGTCGCCGCTGGCCCGGTTCTCCACGGTCTTGGCGGCGTTGCCGACGCTCGTGTTCGTCGGGGTGTTCGTGGCGTGGTCGACGTCCCACGCCTTGCCGGTGGCCGGGTCGGCGCCGATCACGTCACAGCCGGGGCCCGCCTTGGCGCACCACGTCGCGCGGGTGTCGGTGGAGGAGTAGTCGGCGGGGGGATTGGCGGTGAACGCCTTCCACCTGGGGTCGTCCGGCGCGCTGTGGTGGTCCACCAGGTTCTCGCGGGTGAGGATCTCGCCGCTGACCGCGTCCACGTGCGTCGTGTACGCGGCGGGCTCGCCCTCGCCGCCGCCGATCAGGACGACCTGGAACGCGTTGTGCGTCCCGTCGGGTGCGGGCACCGCCGTGGCGGTGACCTTCTTCACGGTGGCCGTGGCCAGGTCGATCCCGCCGTCCCTGGCCGCGATCTCCAGCGCCTGCTGCTCGGTGAGCCTGGCGGCGGGAGGCGCCTCGGAGGAGCGCGAGAGCGTCGAGGTGACGTGGAGGACCTTGCCGCCCTTCACCCCGATCACGACCTGCCCGTCCACACCCGCGGGCAGGTCGCCGAACCTCTGCCGCAGCAGTACGGCGTACCCGTCACCGATGGGGTTGGCGGCGATCTTCTCCAGTGCGTCCACGGCCTCGCCGGAGAGCCCGAAGAGGTTCTCGTTCGCCTTGAGGTAGGCCCGCGCGGCCCGCTCGGGGTCGGCGTCCAGGCCCTCTGCGAGGGGGGCGGAGTCGGCGATGACGGCCGGGGTGCCGAGGGCGTTCCACCGGATCGTCGCGGTGCTCGCGGTCGCGGATCTGGAGAGCGAGGCAGGGGGCGCGACGCTGCCGCGCCGGTTGTCCAGGTCGGGCTTGGCGCTGTGTTCCGACTGGAAGTCGTGGGGCTTGGGAGGCTGGCCACCGGGTTCGCCCTGGGCGACCCCCGGCAGGGGAATGAAGAGCGCCGCTGTGGCGGCGGCGATGACGGTAACGCGTGACCAGGGTTTGGTCGACACCGATCCTCCTGCGAAAGCTGGCCGTCGTCGGCCATGGCACACGCGGATCACGTGTGGTGGGCAAGAGGTAACACCGATTCAAGTGTCCTGACAAGATCTTGTAAAGGTGTGTATATCGGTGTTATAGGGGCTCTCAAGGCACATAACAGGACGCGGCCCCCGCGGGGGGGCGGGGGGGCGGGTACGAGTCTTGTGGTGGCCGGCACTCGATAAAGGGGTACACACCAGGGTGGCG
>NZ_JBEPDA010000001.1:1669648-1801258 GCF_040299985.1 Streptosporangium sp. NPDC000563
TTTTGTTGGTTTTTTTTGGCGATTAATCCGAACATACGCGGCCGGCCCCCGGGGGGGGGGGGGGGGCCGCGGTTCCGAGGCTTCGGGAGCCGGGCTCAGGAGAAGGGGATCCACGCCTGGTCGGCGAGGTCCTTCATGTCGCTGACCTTGAGGCCCAGGTCGGAGACCGTCCACAGGCTCTCGCCGATCACGACCGAGCGGCGGATGCCGGGATCGTACGCGGCGAAGCGGGTGTTCTCCACCGGCTTGGGCCTGGGGTGACTGATCGTGCCGGTCCTGGTGACCGCGGAGTCGTCGATCCTGAGGACCAGGGCGGTCCCGTTGGTCGGCTCGGGGCCTCCCCACGAGCTCAACGGGAGGACCGCCATGCCCGTCCTGGCCCAGTACAGGAAGGCGTGCGGATCCCACTCGGCCTCCGAGCCCGAGTCCTTCTGGAACATCTGCGACAGGCGGCGCGGGTTGGCCGGATCGCTCACGTCGAACAGGGAGACCTGGGTGCCGAGCGTACGGCCCTGCTCGCTCGCCTCCTGGCCCACGCCGATCAGCCGCCCGTCACCCGCCGGGTGCAGGTACGCCGAGTAGCCGGTGATCTTCAGCTCGCCCGTCTTCCTCGGCGCGGCGGGGTCGCGCAGGTCGAGCGTGTAGAGCGGATCCACCTGCTTGAACGTCACCACGTAGCCCACCGGGCCGATGAAGCGGACCGAGTAGATCCGCTCGCCCCGTCCGAGCCCGCCGACCTCGCCGGTCTTGGCCAGGGTGTCGGCGTCGAGCACGTAGACGGCGCTTGAACTGTCCTGCCCGTTCGTCGAGGTGGTGGCGACCCGCAGGTGTCCCTCGTGCTCCGACAGGGAGTACTGGTTCAGCAGCCTGCCGGAGACCTTGCCCGAGGCGACGTAGCGGGGTGCCCCGGCCGCGGTGATGTCGAACCGGTGGACCTCGGTCTCCTCGGGAGGCTGCCGCGGGGTCGGCTCGGCAGGGGCGGGCGTCGCGGGCACCGGGGTGGGCGAGGCGACGGTCGGTGCGGCGGGGTCGCTCGGCGAGGCCGTGCCGGTCACCGACGGGTCGGGGACCGGTGAGGCGGGCGGCTCGGGGAGCAGGCTCGGGGCCGGGTCGGCGTTCGAGACGGACGCCGGGGTGACGGCGGGGGCGGGTGTCAAGGTCGACGCGGCGTTCGGCGTCAGGGAGGGCGCGGCGGTCGGTGCCGAGTCGGGCGCGCCGGTCGACGTCCCCGGGACGGCGGTGACGGTCGCGGAGTCGGACGGCTCGGACGGCTCGGAGGTCGCCGGAGCGTCCTCGACGATCGGCAGATCGACCGGCCGTGGCCACCACCAGCGCGGGTTGCTCGCCACGTACAGGCTGGAGCCCGTCCCGTAGACGGTGTCGCCGTCGGCCGCGACGCTGATCGGGGACGTCTCGGCGAGGGCCTGCGACAGGTCGAGGCTGTGCACGGTCAGCATCGACGTCCCCGTGTACTCCGCGGGGTGGCTGACCTGGCCGCAGTCGACCGTACGGTCCGAGGTCACGCCGTCGGCGGTCGTCAGCTCGTACTTCGGCAGCCACGCCTCGATCGGCGCCTTCGCGACGATCTCCGCGTTGCGCCGGGTGCGCTCGTTCTCCGACAGGTCGGGGCCGGGGTCGGGGAACTCGATCCGAGGCTGGCTACGGACCACGACCCGTACGGTCGAGCCGACCATCCTGGCGTCCACGTGGGCGCCGTCGGGGGTGAGCGAACCGATCACCTTCGGCTTCTCCGACAGGTCGACGAGAACGTAACGCGGTCCGGGACTCGCCGGGCGCTTGGCCGTCGCGCCGTACGGGATGATCCCGCCGCCGGAGAACAGCACCAGCGCACGGTCACCGCTGACCAGCAGATCGGCCGGGGCCCACGCCTGCTCGGCGTCGACGAGCCTGAGCGTGCCGGTGACCTTCCTGGTCGCGGCGTCCACCACCCGCAGCACGCCGCGGTTCACGACGACGACCCGCTCACCGTCGGTCTTCACCAGGTCGGGCTCGTCGACCCCGGCCTCGTGCGTGTTCGTGGTGGAGTGCTCGGGCGCGCCGGACCCGCTCTTGGCCGCGGTGTCGGAGGCGAGCGACCGCGCCTCCGCGAACATGATGGCGGGACCGCCGATCCCCCATGGGCCGACGTTCTCGGCCGTCGCCGCGCGCAGACCGGCCAGCATGTCGTCGCAGCCGCTGTAGGAGACCAGCTTGACGTCTCCCAGCTCGACCGGTGCCGTACGACCCGCGGCGGTCTTCGGTTCCGTCGAGCTGCACGCCGTGGCGAGCAGGGCCGCGGCGAGGGTGACCGCGCCGGCCGTACGAATCGATGTCCTCATGCCCCTACGACGGATCGGGAGAGCATGCGGTTCAACACCGCGCTACTCGCCGGTAGCCACGGCATGCCTCCCACGATTACGCTGCGAACATGGCCGTTCCCCCTGAAATGACGCGGGCAGCGATGACACGGGTCCTCGACCCCCGCATGATCGAGCGCGTCCTGCGGCACGTGACCTCCGGCGGCGAGACGCGGGAGATCACGGCGCCGTTCACCGGCGAGGTCCTCGCCGAGATGCCCATCTCCACCGCCGACGACGTCCGCGCCGCCCACGCCTCGGCGCGACAGGCACAGCGGGAGTGGGCGGCCAGGTCCGCGCGGGAGCGCGCCGAGCCCTTCCTGCGCCTGCACGACGCCATCCTCGACCGCCGCGAGGAGATCCTCGACGTGGTCCAGTGGGAGACCGGCAAGGCCCGCAGGCACGCCTTCGAGGAGGTCCTCGACGTCGCGGGCTGCACCCTGTACTACGCGCGGCGGGCCCCCGGCCTGCTGGAGCCGAAGAGACGGGCGGGGATCCTGCCCGTCGCCACCAGGACGGTCGAGACGCGCCGGCCCCGGGGAACGGTCGCCCTGGTCTCGCCGTGGAACTACCCGCTCTCGCTCGGCGTCACCGACGCCGTCCCCGCGCTGCTCGCGGGCAACGCCGTGGTCCACAAGCCCGACACCCAGACCGCGCTGTCCACGCTGTGGACGATCGACCTGCTCGTCTCCCTCGGCATGCCCCGCGACATCTGGCAGGTCGTCCTCGGCGACCCCGCGGAGGTGGGCGAGGCACTGCTCGACGACGCCGACTACCTGGCGTTCACCGGCTCGACCCGGGCCGGCAGGAAGATCGCGGAGGAGGCGGCGAAGCGGCTGATCGGCTGCTCGCTGGAGCTCGGCGGCAAGAACCCGATGCTCGTGCTCGACGACGCCGACCTCGACGCCGCCACCCAGGGCGCGCTGCGCGCCTGCTTCACCAACGCCGGACAGCTGTGCCTCTCGGTCGAGCGGCTCTACGTCCACGACTCCGCGTACGACGCGTTCGTGGAACGGTTCGTCCGGCAGGTCGGCAACATGCGGCTCGGCGCGGGGCTCGACTGGAACGTGCAGATGGGCTCGCTCTCCTCCGCGCGGCAACTGGAGGCGGTCGGCGCCCACGTGGACGACGCCGTCGCGAAGGGCGCCACCCTCCTCGCGGGAGGCAAGGCCCGCCCCGACCTCGGCCCGCTGTTCTACGAGCCCACCGTCCTGTCCGGCGTCGACGAGAGCATGGAGATGTGCCGCGCCGAGACCTTCGGCCCCGTCGTCGCGATCTACCGCTTCGGCGACGACGACGAGGCGGTCGAGCGGGCCAACGACACCGCGTACGGGCTCAACGCCTCCGTCTGGACCCGCGACGTGCCGCGCGGGCGGGCGCTCGCCTCCCGGATCAGGGCGGGCACGGTCAACATCAACGAGGGGTACGCCTCGGCCTACGCCTCCTACGACGCGCCCATGGGCGGCATGAAGTCCTCGGGCCTCGGCCGCCGCCACGGGACCGAGGGGTTGCTGAGATACACCGAGGGACAGACCGTCTCCAGCCAGGCGCCCTGGCTGGGCTTCGAACCGGTCCTCGGCATGGCGTACGAGAAGTACGCCGACACCCTCGCGACCGCCTTCAAGCTCATGAAGACGCTCCGCCTGAAGTGAGCGTCACGGGGCCGCCCGGGACGCGGAGTCGCCTGGGCCGTCCGGGGCACGAGGTTTCCCGGGCGGCCGCGCCGAAGACGCGGAGCCTGGCCCGCCGAGGGCCGTCAAGGTCGCCGGGCCGGCTGAGGTCGATGGAGGTCGTCGTTCGAAGGGAGCCGCCGTGTTCGACCACGACGTGCTGGTGATCGGATCGGGGTTCGGCGGGAGCGTCTCGGCGCTGCGCCTGACGGAGAAGGGCTACCGGGTCGCCGTGCTCGAGGCGGGCCGCCGCTTCGACGAGACCACGCTCCCCAGGACCTCCTGGCGGATCCGCGACTTCCTGTGGGCTCCGGCACTGGGTCTGAAGGGCATCCAGCGCATCCACGTGCTGCGGGGCGAGAAGGGCACCGGCGTGATGGTCCTGGCGGGCGCCGGGGTCGGTGGAGGCTCCCTGGTCTACGCCAACACCCTCTACGAGCCGCCGGACGCGTTCTTCCAGGACGCCCAGTGGTCGTCCATCACCGACTGGAAGGCCGAGCTCGCCCCGTACTACGACCAGGCCTCACGCATGCTGGGGGTGACGCTCAACCCGACCGTCACCCCGGCCGACGAGGTGGTGCGCGCGGTCGCCGAACGGATGGGCGTGGGCGACACCTTCCACCTCGCGCCGGTCGGGGTCTTCTTCGGCACCCCCGGCGTCGAGGTGGACGACCCCTACTTCGGCGGCGCGGGGCCGCGCCGCAGGGGGTGCACCGAGTGCGGCGAGTGCATGACGGGCTGCCGCCACAACGCCAAGAACACGCTGGTCAAGAACTACCTCCACCTCGCGGAGCGGGCGGGGGCGAAAGTCTTCGCCGAGACCACGGTCACCTCGGTCGCCCCGGTCGAGGGCGGATACCGGGTCGAGGTGCGCAGGACGGGAGCGCCCTGGCGCCGCCGGGTGCTCACCGCCGAGCACGTGATCTTCGCCGCGGGGACGTACGGCACCCAGAGCCTGCTGCACCGGCTCAAGTCCTCGGGTGCGCTGCCCGGCCTCTCCGACCGCCTGGGCGCACTCACCAGGACCAACTCCGAGGCGCTGCTCGGGTTCGAGCGCCTCTCGGTCACGGGGGAGAAGCTCAACCGGGGGGTGGCGATCACCTCCTCGATCCACCCCGACGCCCACACGCACATCGAGCCGGTCCGCTACGGCGACGGTTCCAACGCGATGGGCATGCTCCGCACCCTGCTCGTCGACGGAGGCGGCGCCCCGCGCTGGCTCAGGTTCCTCGGCGAGGCCATGCGCGCGCCGCGTCGGGCCGCGAGGATGTTCAACCACCGCCGGTGGTCGGAGCGCGGCATCATCGCGCTGGTCATGCAGGCCAAGGACAACTCGATCACCCTGTCCTCGCGCAGGGGGGTGTTCGGCCGCGGGCTGCGCTCGCGGCGGGGCCACGGCGACCCCAACCCCACCTGGCTGCCGGCCGGTCACGAGTTCGTCCGGCACGCGGCCGAGGAGGTCGGTGGCGTGCCCGCGGGCTCCTGGCTCGACCTGTTCGACATCCCGGCCACCGCCCACTTCCTGGGCGGCTGCGCCATCGGCGCCGGGCCGGACACCGGGGTGATCGACCCCTACCACCGCGTCCACGGCTACGCGGGGCTGCACGTCGTCGACGGCTCCGCGGTCTCCGCCAACCCGGGCGTCAACCCCTCCCTCACCATCACCGCACAGGCCGAACGCGCGATGGCGCTGTGGCCCAACCGGGGAGAGCCCGACACCCGCCCCGCCCAGGGCTCCCCGTACGCCCGCCTCACACCCGTCGCCCCGGCGAACCCCGCCGTCCCCACCGCCGCCCCCGGTGCCCTCCGTCTCCCCATCGTCGACATCACCTGACGGGAGGTGCCGGTCCTGCCGTGAGTTCGGCCACGAGCCACAGCCAAAATCCCGGTGTGCGACTGAAGCCGGCACGGGAAAGTCTCGGCGGGGCTCAGCGGATGCCGGAGTCGGGGTGGGCGGCGTCCCAGCGGCGGCGCGACTCGGCGATGCCGTCGCGGTGCTCGGCCGACCAGTCGGCGAGGGCCCGCACCAGGTGGGTGAGGCTGTGCCCGGTCGGGGTCAGTTCGTAGTCGACCTGCGGCGGGACGACGGCGTGGACGGTCCTGGAGATCAGGCCGTCGCGCTCCAGGCGGCGTACGGTCAAGGTGAGCATCCGCTGCGAGATGCCGGGTACGGCCCGCTGGAGTTCGCGGAACCTGCGCACCCCCTGGGCCAGCTCCACGATCACCAGCACCGACCACTTGTCGCCAATGCGGTCGAGGACCTCGCGGATGCCGCAGTCCTCGTCCCCGCAGGAGACGACCGGCTCCGTGGTTACCGCGGTGTGCCCCACTGACATCGAAGTGCCTCCTTATGCCACGCGTCCTGGTTATCGATGATGGACCCGGTTACCGAAGAGAACTACTTACACGGGGGAGATTCCATGATTCTCATGACAGGGGCGACGGGCGCACTGGGGCGGCTCGTCGCCGCGCGGCTGACGGGACGGGACGACGTGGTGATCGGCAGCCGCGCCCCGGAGGCGGTCCCCGCGGGGATGCCGAGCCGTCTGATCGACTTCGAGGACCCCGCCTCGCTGGAGGAGGGCTTCGCCGGAGTGGACACGCTGCTGCTGATCTCCGCGGGCTACGGTGAGGACGATGTGGTCATCGCCAGGCACGGCGCGGCGATCGAGGCGGCGGAGAAGGCCGGGGTCTCGCACATCGTCTACACCAGCCTCAGCGCCGCCGGTGACCACCTGGCCTACGCGCTCGCCCACCGCTGGACCGAGCGCAGGCTCCGTGAGGGGACCGCGAACTGGACGATCCTGCGCAACGGCCTTTACGCCGAGCTGCTGGCGACGCTCGCACCCGTCGTGGACGGCAGGATCACCGCGCCGCTGGGCTCAGGACGGCTCGCCGCGGTGGCTCGCGAGGACCTGGCGGACGTGGCCGCCCTGGTCGCGACCGATGCCTCCGCGCACGCGGCCCGAACGTACGAGCTGGTCGGGGAGGAGGCGGTCGGCGGCGCGGAGCTGGCCGCCGCCCTCACCGAGGCCACCGGAAGCACCGTCTCGTACGAGCCGAGCACTCTCGCCGAGGCCCGCGAGGCGTTCACCGCCCTGGGCCTGGCGTCCTTCCAGGTCCCGATGCTGGTGGGCACCTACTCCTCGATCGCGAACGGGTTCATGGACGGCACGGACGGCGACCTGCGAAGCCTGCTCGGTACGGCACCCCGCTCCGCCCTGGAGATCATCGCCGGGAAGTCGTCCCGATAGTGCCGACTCCCGGGTTCGGAGCGGCGCGCGGTCTGGCCTCCGAGGTTCCGGGAGGCGGAGGAGGGAGGCGGAGGAGAGTGTGCGTGAGGCGGCGTTCAGGGCGCATGCCAGGTTGATGCAGCACGTCGAGAAGGCCGCAGGACGCGAGGGCTGCGCAGATCAGCGTCGATAGCCGATGGCGGCGGCGAGCGCCTGCACACCGGCCACCCGAGGATGCTGGTCGATCAGGGTCACCGCCATCGCGCGGATGGCAGGCCGAGTGCGGACCTCGTCGGCCGACTGTCGGAAGGCGTTCAACAGGGCCGCCGTGGTCTGTTCGGGTTTGCCCCATTGCCACCATGCTCGTGCAAGATCGGTGTACAGGCGTCCGCGTCGTTCGGGGGTGGACAGCTGGCTGGGATGCACGTCGCGCGCGGCGTGCAGGGCCGCTCCGGCGTCGCCGAGGGACCAGTGCACCCCGATCTCGTACAGGCTGACGTGCGCGGGGCCGATGCTGAAGGGCTGATTGGGGATCGCTCGCGCGGGAAGCCGGGCGGTGACGTGTGCGGCTTGTTTGATCATCTCTAGGGCGCGGTCTCGGTCTCCCGCCTGTGCGGCGTTGTAGGCGCAGGTGCACAGCATCTGGGCGTAGGCGGCAGCGTGGGCGGGCGTGCCGAGTCCTGCGGCCTCCAGGCGGTGGGTGGCCTGCAGAGTGAGCTGGTCGGCGATTTTCCGGCGGCCTTCGTGGCGGAGCACGATGCCCAGGGAACGCGCCGAGGCGGCCATGCTGATCGGGGAGCCGGACAGGCTCGCGAACACGCCGGCGCGGTCTGCGGTGATCCTGCTCGCCTCATACCTCCCGATCTTGTTCAGGATCGCGGTCGCCAGGTCGTAGCAGGCGGCCGCCCGCGCGCAGGCACCCGCTTCTCGGCCGTCGGCCGCTTCGTGAGCCAGGGCCAGAAGGTCAGGCAGATCGGCGACAAGCCGAACCAGATCGCCGCTGTCGAAGCGACTTCGCGCTCGGGTCAGACGAGAGGTGATCTGCTCGGGCAAGGGGGGAGCGGAGGATGCGGGCGGGATGGCCAGCGCGTCATCAAGCCTGGACAGCAGATGGGCAGGGATGGCGAGTCCGGCGGCGGACAGCAGAGTGCGGCGGCGCATCAGGTCTTCCTTCGCGAGCTGACCCATCGTTTCGGCTACCGTAACCGGATTGATCAGCGCGCCGAGGATATGACCGGGTACCCCGGCTGCGTGGGCGACGCGGCGCAGCACCTGCAAATCGATCCCCGCACGCTGACCTGTCTCCAGTCGGGAGATCGTCGAGGCTGAATAGCCCGAGGCTTTTCCCAAGTCGGCCTGTTTCCAGCTCCGTAGCTGCCGCGCGAACCTGATGACACCACCGACGTCATGGGCGGCGATCAGTGTCCGTAACTGTGGCGACTGCCATTGATCGTCATCGCGTGTGATCGGTTGCCCACCCATCGCGACTCCTTGTCACGACATGATTTCTCTTAGTCACCATACTCTCGCTGTCCATCTCCAAGAGTCTGGATATGCAGATCCTGCACACGGCGTGCGCATCTGGCACACGCGCTGGTGAGGAGACGGGGGCCGACGCTTCTCTGAAGGCAGGCCGAACATGGCCGCTCCACTTCAGCATCTACGGCGCCCCGGACGAGCCATGGCATCGCACGCCGGGGGTGAGCCCTTTGACCGGACGCAGGAGGTCCGATCCGATGCACAACCCCAAAGGAAACCCCAGACCGATCCGGATCCGTTGGCACGCCGACCAGCCGCCGATGCCGCTCGGTTGCCGCTGGTGTGGGCATCCTCCGTACGCCCACGAGGCCACCAGCCTGCCGCACCGAACCCGCCACGACTGGCAGCAGCCCACCGCCGAGCAGGTCCGCGCCCGGATGTCCGCGCGCAGGAGTCTCGGTCTGTGCGGCCGGTCCCAGGCGGTGGCCGTGCCGACGCGACCGACCCTCCGGCCCGAACCTCCGACCTCCCGTCCGCCGCTGCACGCCGCACCCCGTACGGCTCGTCCCCCGCTGCGGCCCGACTTCCCGGCTTACTCGCCTGGACGGCATCGGCGACAGGAGCAGCCCGTGGCACCGGCTGCTCCTCCTCACCGACGTGGATGGCCGCCGAACCTCTCAGGCTCGCGTCCGATGGGCGCGAGCCGTACCGCCTCGGCGGTGACGGTGTGAGCGAAAGGGAAGGCAGGGAACGGCCGACCGGGCGGCACCGGCGGGGCGCATCCGTCTCTCCGGTCGGTCCCCGGTGCTGGGACGCGGCCAGCATGGCCTGCGCTCGGCAGCTCGATCTGATCGAACCCGCCTGGGCCGTCTGGTACGGACCGGCCACCCGGTGCTTTCACGCTGTCACCCTCTGGTACGCCCCAGAACCCCTGATCGTGCACGCGAGCACCGCCGACGGCCTCCGCGATGTGATGCGGGCTGCCGAGCAACCCTCGCCACCGCTTCAGCCGATCCACGAAACCCGACCCGCCCCGTCACCACCCTCAAGGACGCGGGAGAGCGAACACACCCCACCGGCACTCCGAGGAGCCACGATGCCCGATGTCCCGGACGACCCCCGTACCGCCCGCTGGGACGTGCCGCACGACCCCTCGGCGATCGCAAAGATCCGCGCCCTGGTGGATGAAACCCTCAACGCCTGGGAGCTTCGACACCTTGCCGACGATGTGGTCCTCGTTGCCGGGGAGCTTCTCGCCAACGCCGTCGTCCACGGCGACGCCCCGGCCGCCCTTTCCCTGCGGGCCGGAGCCGGCGAACTCCTCCTCCAGGTCGCCGACCACAGTCCGGGGCAGCCCCGCCACCTTCGCCTCGACACCGACGCCTTGCACGGGCGCGGTCTCACGATCGTCGAGGCCCTTGCGCACGACTCCGGCGTCACCCCGCTCCGCGACCATCCTGGCAAAACCGTCTGGGCCCGCTGGTGGCTTTGCTCTTGAACGACTCACTCGATCCACTTGGATACCGTTCTGAGCTTCCCCAGTCCGAGGGGCGGGCGGTAGGTGATCTCGGCGAGCGTCACGGGATCTCGCTCACCTCGCTCACCTCGATTCCCGCCGAGCGCCCCTGGGCGATCGCGGACGCGATCGCCTCCACCGCTCCACTGGCCTCGCGGTCGAACGTGGCGACGCCGGGTCCCCCCGCGACGGGATCGAACGACACCGTGGCGTCGTCCCATCCGGCCTCGTACAGAGCGTCGATCACGGCTTCACCACTCGGAGCCGTGAAGTGCAGGTCGAAGCTGTAGATGGTCATGGGCTCATGTTCCCTCTGAACTCGCTAACCCGCGCTGCGACCCTCGGTAATGGGGGAATGCGCGGTCAAGTCGTTGGACGCGGACGGGCTTGGCGGGATCGATGTCGCCTGCCTGCCCAAAGCTTTGAAGCGCCGGGAGGGGCGTCCGGATAGTGCTTACTCTCGGGTTCGGGAGGGTTCGCTGATATAGCGTCGCGGTCATGAGCGAACTCGACGGCCGCCTTCGCGCGGTGTGCGACCTCACCGTCTCCAACGTCAGGGAAATGGCCGGGCGGCACGAGTACGACGGACTCATCCAGGACCTCTCGCCCGAGGGGGTGCGCACCGGGCTGGCCGCGCTGGGCAGGGGGCCGCTGCCCGCCGATCCGTACGACGCGGCGCACCTGCAGATCTTCGAGAAGGCCGTGCGGGTGCAGTTCGGCGAGCTGGAACTGCACCGCCGCAACCCTCTGGAGCATGTGGGCAACCTCGACCTGGCCACCTACGACCGCGAGTACGCCCCGGAGGCCGAGCGGAACGCCGCCAAGCTCGCGCACCTGGCCCGCTGGCCGGAGGCGGTGGACGGCGCGATCGCCTCGCTCGACCTGCTCAGCGCCCCCGTCGCGACCGCCCTGCTCGGAGTGGTGCGCGGTCTGGCCTCCGGGGTGCCCGGGGACGCCGAGGAGAGTGTGCGTGAGGCGGCGTTCAGGGCGCATGCCCGGTTGGTGCAGCACGTCGAGAAGGCCGCGCACGACGGCGACCCGGACGCCTCCCTCGGCGCCGAGGGGCTCACCAGGCTCATGGGTGGCGGTGAGGGCCTCCCGGTCGACCTGGGGCGGCTCGCCGAGCGCGCCGACGCCGAGCGCGACCGCCTGATGGCCAGGCTGGCGGAGTCGTGCGCCGCGCTGGGACTCGCGGGACGGCCGCCGCTTGAGGTCGCGCGCGAACTCGTCAGGCGGCACCCCGACCCCGACGGCGTGATCGAGGCGGCCAGGGTCGGCACCGAGAGGGCGATCGCCTTCACCAGGGAGAAGGACCTGGTGCCCTATCACGACGGGGAGTGCCTGGTCGGCATCGCGCCCGAGTCACGCCGGTGGGGCATGGCGATGATGAGCTGGTCGGCACCCGGCGAGCCGGACGGTCCCTCGTGGTACCACGTCACCCCGCCCGACCCCTCGTGGCCCGAGCGCGACATCGAGGAGTGGCTGGAGGTCTTCAGCGACACCACGCTTCCCGCGATCAACGTGCACGAGGTCGCTCCCGGGCACTTCTCCCACGGCCGCGCCCTGCGCCACGCCCGCTCCGACGTGCGGCGGACGCTGATGTCGCTCTCCTTCGCGGAGGGCTGGGCGCACTACGCGGAGGAGCTCTGCGTCGAGGAGGACTTCGCCCCGGGCGACCCGCGCTTCGAGATCGGCGTGTGGCTGGAGGCGCTCATCAGGGTGACCCGGCTGGCCTGCGCGATCGGGGTGCACTCCGGTGCGATGACCGTCGAGGAGGGGGCCCGGCGATTCGCCGCCGACACCCACCTCGCCGGTCCCGCGGCCCTGTCGGAGGCGGCGCGGGCCACCTTCGACCCCACCTACGGCCGCTACACCTGGGGCAAGCTGGAGATCCTCGACCTGCGTGACCGCGCCAGGGCCGAGTGGGGTCCCGGCTTCGGTCTCAACCGCTTCCACACCGCGATGCTCGACCTCGGCTCCCCGCCCCTCGGCCTCCTCGACCACGCCCTCCGGCACGAACCGGAGGAGCGCGAGGTGTGAACCAGCGGCCTGGAGGTACGACGATCCGTAACCATCGGGCTGGGAGGAAGCGCCATGCGGGAGTTGTCGGGCAAGGTCGCGGTCGTCACGGGGGCGGGCGGCGGGATCGGGAGAGCGCTCGCGCTGGGCCTGGCCGCGGAGGGGATGTCCCTCATGCTCGCCGACGTCGAGCCGGGAGATCTCGCGGACACCGCCTCGCTGGTGGAGGCGGTCGCCGACGGGGGCAAGGTCCTCACCGAGATCACCGACGTCTCCGACCCGGTGGCCGTGGAGCACCTCGCCGACCGTACGTTCGGTGAGCTGGGCGCGGTTCACGTGCTGTGCAACAACGCGGGGGTATTCCAGGGCGGCCGAATGTGGACGAGGGAGCCGGAGGACTTCGCCTGGCCGCTCGGGGTGAACCTGTGGGGCATCCTCCACGGCGTCCGGGCCTTCGTACCCCGCATGATCGACCAGGACACCGAGGGGCACATCCTCAACACCGTCTCCGCCGCTGGACTGTTCGCCATCCCCTACCTGGGGCCCTATTCGGTCTCGAAGTACGCCGCGTTCGCCGCCTCACAGTCCCTCGCCCAGGATCTCGCGGCGGCCGGCTCCAGGCTCCGGGTGACCGCGCTGTGCCCCGGCGGGGTGCGCACCGGCCTCAACCACTCCGGCCGCCACCGGCCGGAGAACCTGGTGGCCGCCGGACGCGCCGAGGACGAGGACGAGGAGGTCTCCGCCGCGATCATCGGCGGCCTGGTGGAGGAGGGCATCGACCCGGCCGAGGTGGCCCGCGCCGCGGTGGCCGCCATCCGCGAGGAGCGTTTCCTGGTCCTCACCCACCCGGGCTACGCCGAGATCCTGCGCGAGCAGACCGAGGCACTGATCGCCGGGACGCTGCCCTCGTTCTCCGGCCGAGGGGACCGTGCGGATGGGCACGACGGCGGGGAAGTCCTTCCCGGTCGCGGGTAGAGGGGAATCCCCTTCCGGCGCGGACAGGGAGGAGTCTTTCCCGTTGCGGGCAGGCAGGAGTCCTTCCCGGTCCGGGTGAGCGGGGCGGCGGGAGATCTTTTCGGCTGTGAGCGGGCGGGCTGACGGGCGCCGATAGACTGGGGACACCGCTCTGTTCCTTTTGGGGGTCTTGGTGTCTGAGTTCGACACGGTCCTGGTCGTCGACTTCGGCGCGCAGTACGCGCAGCTGATCGCGCGAAGGGTGCGTGAATGCCACGTCTACTCCGAGATCGTCCCCTCGACGATGCCGGTCGAGGAGATGATGGCGAAGAAGCCCAAGGCGATCATCCTGTCCGGCGGCCCCTCCTCGGTGTACGCCGAGGGTGCCCCCGCCGCCCCCGCGGGCCTGTTCGAGACCGGCGTGCCGACCTTCGGCATCTGCTATGGCTTCCAGGTCATGGCCCAGGAACTGGGCGGAAAGGTGGCCAGGACCGGCACCGCCGAGTACGGCGGCACCCACCTCGACGTCGAGGAGGAGGGTGTGCTCTTCGCGGGGCTGCCCGCCGCGCAGTCGGTCTGGATGTCCCACGGTGACAGCGTCTCCGCCGCCCCCGAGGGGTTCACGGTCACCGCCGCGACGGCCCAGACGCCCGTCGCCGCCTTCGAGCACCCCGAGCTGGGCCTGTACGGCGTCCAGTTCCACCCCGAGGTCCTCCACTCCGAGCACGGCCAGACCGTGTTGAAGCACTTCCTGGACGCGGCGGGCTGCCGCCCCTCCTGGACGATGGTCAACATCGTCGAGGACGCGGTCGAGGCGATCCGCGCCCAGATCGGCCCCGAGGGCCGCGCCATCTGCGGCCTGTCCGGCGGCGTCGACTCCGCGGTGGCCGCAGCCATGGTCCAGCGGGCGATCGGTGACCGGCTGACCTGCGTCTTCGTCGATCACGGGCTGCTGCGCAAGGGCGAGGCCGAGCAGGTCGAGCGCGACTTCGTGGCCGCCACCGGCGTCAAGCTGCGCGTGGCCGACGCCCAGGAGCGCTTCCTGAAGGCGCTCGACGGGGTCGTCGACCCCGAGGAGAAGCGCAAGATCATCGGTCGCGAGTTCATCAGGGTCTTCGAGGACGAGCAGCGCGCCATCCTCGCCGACGGCCCCGTCGACTTCCTCGTCCAGGGCACTCTTTACCCCGACGTGGTCGAGTCCGGCGGCGGCACCGGCACCGCCAACATCAAGTCCCACCACAACGTCGGCGGCCTCCCCGACGATCTCCGGTTCTCGCTGGTGGAGCCGCTGCGAGCACTGTTCAAGGACGAGGTGCGCCGGGCGGGGGAGCAACTGGGCCTGCCCGCCGAGATGGTCTGGCGCCAGCCGTTCCCCGGCCCCGGGCTGGGCATCCGCATCATCGGCGCGGTGAACCGCGAGCGCCTGGAGATCCTCCGCGAGGCGGACGCCATCGCCCGCGAGGAGCTCTCGCGCGCCGGTCTCGACCGGGACATCTGGCAGTGCCCGGTCGTCCTGCTCGCCGACGTCCGCTCGGTGGGTGTCCAGGGCGACGGCCGCACCTACGGTCACCCGGTCGTGCTGCGCCCGGTCTCCAGCGAGGACGCGATGACCGCCGACTGGTCGCGTGTCCCGTACGACGTGCTCGCCCGCGTCTCCACCCGCATCACGAACGAGGTTCGCGAGGTCAACAGGGTGGTGCTCGACGTGACCAGCAAGCCCCCGGGCACCATCGAGTGGGAGTAGCCGCCTCGGCGGCCGACGGGGGAGGGATCTCCTCGGTGGTTGGCGCCGTTTGACGGGAGGGCGAAGGGTAAGTTGGGGTGGGTGTCTTCCACCACCCCCATCGGCGCAGACTCCCCCAAGACCGCCGTCGCCCGCCTGGCGTGGCTCGACGCGTTGCGTGGCATCGGCGCGGTCGCCGTGTTGCTGGAGCACATGCTGCCCTGGTTCATGCCCGCCCTGAGACCGTACTGGTTCAACCTCGGGATGTACGGCGTCCTGGTGTTCTTCCTGGTCAGCGGCTACATCATCCCGGTCTCGCTGGAGAGGCACGGCGATGTCAGGGCGTTCTGGATCAGTCGCGTGTTCCGGCTCTACCCGATCTACCTGCTGGTCTCGGCGCTCGTCCTGGTGATGGCGTTCTGGATGCCCGTCCGCGAGCAGGTGCCCAGGGATCTGTCGTCGGTGGCCGCGCACGCCACGATGCTGCTGGACGTGGTGGGCAGGGGCGGCCTCGCCGACACCATGTGGACGCTCTCCTACGAGATGGTCTTCTACCTGGTCGTCACCGCGCTGTTCGTCGGCGGGCTGCACCGCGCGAGCGGGACCTTCGCGGTGGGCTTCGGTGTCGTCGCGGTCGCGGTGGGGCTGGTGCTGACGGCACCGCTGCTACAGGGCCCCTGGCCCGCGTACGTGTCCGGGGTGCTGTTCTTCGTGGGGCTGGCGTGCCTGATCGGCGGCCGGTTCAGAAGGACCGCCGCGTACGTCCTCGGTGCGACGGCGCTGGTGCTTCTGATCTTTTCGAGTTTCGTGCCGTGGTTCGGTGCGGCGATCCTGTCGGTGATGTTCGCCGGGACCGCGATCCGCCGCTGGGAGCAGGGTTCGGGCGGGCTCTGGCCCGTGGCGGCGGCGACCGTGCTCGTGGCGCTGGCGCCGGTCTGGGCGGAGCAGGCGGGCTGGTGGTGGGTACAGCCGGGGCCGTGGTTCACCACCATCGCGCTGGCCGGGGCGTCGTTCGCGGGTGCGATAGCCCTGCGCGAACGACGGCTGCCCAGGTTCCTCGTCTGGCTGGGCCTGGTCAGCTACTCGGTCTACCTGCTGCACCACCCGCTCCTGCGGATCGCGCACGTCGTCGTCGGTGACGTGCGGAACGCGGGGCAGGTGGTGCAGGTCTCACTGTCGGTGGCGTTCGTGCTGGTGGTGCTCGGCCTGAGCCTGCTCACCTACCGCTACGTGGAGCTTCCCATGCAGCGGCTGGGCAGGCGGCCGGCCCGGAGGCCGTCCTCCAGCGAGATCGCCCCCACGCGGTGAGGGTTCAAGCGGATCACCCCCGAGAGGTCGCCCCTGCGGTGCGGTGAGGGTTTAACGGCTCAGGAGCCGTCCTCGGGGGACTGGGCGTAGTCCTCGGGGTCGCCGGTGGGCGACTCGGAGGGCAGGTCCTTGTCCTTCTCGGAGCCGACGGGGTAGACGTCTCCGGGCTGGGTGGCCTTGGCGCCGCGCAGCGAGGAGACGGCCACCACGTGGTAGCCCTGCTTCTGGAGCGCGGTCAGCAGCTTCGGCATCACCTTGACGGTCTGCTCCACCCAGTCGTGCATGAGGATGACCCCGTCACGCTTGGCGTTCTTGAGCACCTCGTCGTAGATGGCCTTCTCGTTCTTGGTCGCCCAGTCTCGTGAACCGCCGTTCCACAGGATGATCGGCATGTTCATCTGGGTGGCGATCGCCGAGACCCGCTCGTCGAACTCACCGTAGGGCGGGCGAATCGTCGTCGGGTACTTGCCGGTGACCTTCTTGACGATGTCCTGGGTCTTGGTGAGTTCCTCGCGGATCTTGTCTTCCGAGATCTCCCGCAGGTGCGGGTGGGTGTAGCTGTGGTTACCGATGTCGTGGCCTTCGGTGACCATCCGCTTGGCGAACGCGGGGCGGGACTTCACGTACTGGCCCTCAAGGAAGAACGTCGCCTTGGACTTGTACTTCTTGAAGGTGTCGAGCAGCTTGTCCGCGTACTTGCCGGGGCCGTCGTCGAAGGTGAGCGCGATGCACTTCACCTTCGCGCAGTCCACGGGCTTCGGCGTGGGCTTGGCCTTGGGGGCGGGCTTGGCCTTGCTCGCCGTGGTGGCCTTCGGTTCGGGCTTCTCCGCGCTCCACGCGGTGGTCGGGACGGAAATCATGGCCAGCGCACAGGATGTGGCCAGCAACATTCGGACAGGAGACTTCATGAGGGGAGCTCCGGGTCAAATCGACGTCGGTCGAATGGGCATCCTATCGAGGTGCCTGATGCCTCCTGGGGCAGAAGCGTCACGATGTCCTGTGAAAGGCACGCTCTCCCGTGGCCGGGGCATGCCGTCTTCGCTCAGCACAAACTTGACGTTTCCCCAGGTCATGAGTGCGTATAGCGGGCCGTGGGCGTGCGGGGCGCACCTCGGGCGTATTCGATGATGGGCGTCGGTCCCCCGGAGGAGCGCGCTGGGAAAAATGACGATCAGTACGGCGAGCTTGAAACCGGTCGATAAAGGGCTCGGGGCGACCGATGGGGCGCCGGCCCGCGACCGGCGGTTCACGCTCGCCTGTTACGCCACCGCCCAGCTCGCGCTGCTCGGCTGGTGGCTCGGCTTCCACCCCGGGTTGATGAGCCCCGACTCCGTCACCTACGTCGCGCACGTCACGACGGGCCCCTGGGTGGCCGGGCAGTCGGTCGCCTACGACGCCCTGCTCGGGCTCTCCCTGAAGGTGACCGGCGACCTGTCCGCGGTCACCCTCCTGCAGACGGCGGCGATGGCCGCCGCCCTGGCCCACCTCGCGGGCGCGATCCGGCCGCTGGGGGTACGGGGACGCCCGCTGCTCGTGGCGGTGGGGTGCGCGGCGCTGTCACCGCCGCTCGGCGCCTTCACGGTGTCGATGTGGAAGGACGTGCCGTTCACCGTGTGCGCCGTACTGGCCGCCGGCACCGCGGTACGGCTCATGACCCGGCCTGGGGCGCGGCCCGGTGGGGATGCGGCCGGAGGCGTCGTGCGAGGTGAGGGCCGGATGTGGTACGCGGCCGGGGTCGGCGGGCGGGGGAGGGCCGGGCGCGGGGGCGGCCGGTGGGCGTGGGACCCGCGCTTGTTCGCCCTCGGGGCCGAACTGCTCGGCCTGGGGCTCTTCCGCAACAACGGCTTCCTCGTGGCGCTGGTCGCCGCCGTCGCGCTCGTCGCGCTCCTGGCCGGCCGCCCGGGAGCCCGCCGGCGGGTCGCGGCGCTCGCGGCCGGAGCGGTGGCGGCGCCGCCGCTCCTGCTGAGCGTCGGCTACCCGGCGATGGGCATCGCGTCGCCGTCCCGCTCGTTCGCCTACCAGACGGTGTTCGGCGACCTCGCCGTGGCGTACGGGGAGAGACCCCACCTCTTCGACCGCGAGCAGCGGGAACTCCTGGCGGAGATCGCCCCGCTCGACGTCTGGCGGCGGGGGGCGACCTGCCAGACCATGGCGCGGGTCTTCTTCGATCCCGGGTTCGGCCACGCGCGGGCCGAACAGCGGATGTCCGAGATCCTGGAACTGTGGCGAGGGCTGCTGGGCCGCGCGCCCGGCACGATCCTGGGCGCCAGGATCTGCCGCGCCGCGCTCGCCTGGCAGGTCGGCCCGACCTCGGGCGAGCCCGGCGGTGAGCTCTACCGCTTCTCCCTGGGGGACCCACGGCTCCCCGACGGCTGGGAGGGCTCCCCGGCGGCCTCGGCGATGCGGCGGCGGCCGATCTCCGAAGGGCTGCTCGCAGCCGGGCTGTTCGCGCTGGACGCGAGCACGGTGAGGCAGTTCGAATGGCTGCTCTGGCGGGCGCCCTTCTGGTGCTACCTCACCTACGCCACGGCCGCGCTCGCCTGGTGGCGGACGGGGAGCCGGGCGGCACTCGCGGGGGCGGCCGTGGTCGCGGGGCAGCAGATCGGGGTGATCCTCACCAACACCGCGCCGGACTTCCGGTTCATGGTGTCGCCGATCCTCGTCGGCGTCCTGTTCGTTCCGCTGCTCCTGCGGGAGGCGGGGCACCTCGCCCGTTCCGATCCGTAGGACGCGGGCCCGGTCGTCAGCGGTCGAGTTCGTCGAAGAGCGCCTCCCAGCGTTCCAGGACGCGCGGCAGCCGGTACCTCCTCATCCGTTCCCTGCCCCTCGCCCCCATCCTGCGGCGCAGTTCGGCGTCGGACATGAGGCGCTCCAGGGCGGCGGCGAAGCTCCCGGTGTCTCCGGGCTCGGCCAGTATGCCGTTGTCCCCGTCCTCGACCAGGGTCCTCACCCCCGCCGAGGCGTCGCAGGCCACGGCGGGCAGCCCGCAGGCCGCGCCTTCGGCGAGGACCAGCCCCCATCCCTCGAAGTCGCTGCTCAGGGTGACGATAGAGGCGTCCAGGTACTCGGCCTCGACGTTCTCGACCTGTCCGCGAAAGACGATCCGGTCGCCGAGGCCGGTCTGGGCGGCCTGCGCCTCCAGGGCCGCCCGAAGCGGCCCGTCGCCGATGACGTGCAGCTCCCACGGCTCGGCGACGGCCGGGGCCGCGGCGGCGAAGGCGTCGATCAGCAGGTCGATCCGCTTCACCCTGACCAGCCGTCCGGCCGAGACGATCCGCGGGTTGCGCAGCGGGGCCGCCTCCTCGGGGAAGACGCTGACCGGGTTCAGCATGGTGCCGCAGTTGGCGAGCCGGTGCGCGGTGAAGGATGCCGCGTAGTCGTCGCACAGGAACAGCGCCTTGTCGAGGTGCGCGTAGTGCTTCTTGATGAGCTTGAGGTTCGGTGAGTCCACCGCCTCGGTGTACGACTGGTGGTACTGGCCGATCTTGGCGATGTGCGGCATGGGCAGGTCGGCGATCCAGTGGGCGGCCCAGGGCGAGGCGATGACCATGTATCCGCCGTGTCCGCCGTGTCCGCCGTGTCCGACGTCGATCCGGTCCGTCAGCCGCAGCAGCTTCCGCTTCGCGGCGGCGACCTCCTCCGGGCTCCTTCTCTGCCTGCCCCTGCGCCACGGCAGCGAGCGGGCGGCGGGCTCGGGGGCGGGCGTGTCGTACAGCGTGGCGTGCCGGTAGACGGGGTCGGCGACGTAGGTCTGCGGCTGCCGGGAGGGATTGATGCTGATCAGGGTCACCCTGTGCCCCCGCGAGCCGAGGCCCTGGGCCAGGGTGTGGATGACCCGCTGGGACCCGCCCATCGAGTCGCCGTCGGTGCTGAGGAAGAAGACGTCTCGCGATCTCAACGCATGACCTCCGGGAAGAACGCGTCCACGACCCTGCCGCTCGCCTGCCCGTCGTCGAGGCCGCACCAGCGGTCGCGGAACTCCGCGTAGCGCCGCCGGTACCTCTCGGTGATCTCGGTGAGCCGCTCCAGCGCCTCGGCCAGCTCGCCCGGTTCGCGCAGCAGCGGCCCCGGGGCGACCTCGGCCAGGTCGAAGCAGATCCCCCGCTGGGCGGAGGCGTAGCGCTCGTAGTCGTCGACGTAGTAGAGGATCGGCCTGCCGAGACAGGCGTAGTCGAACATGATCGAGGAGTAGTCCGTCACCAGGACGTCCGAGGCGAGCATCAGGTCGTTGACCTCGGGGAACGCCGAGGCGTCCCGGACGAGCCAGCCGAGCGGGTCGGGCACCGTGAAACGGTCGTAGGGGTGGGCGCGCACCAGGATCACCCAGTCCGGGGGCAGCGCGCCGGCGAGGGCGGGCAGGTCGAGCCGGATCGAGTCGCCGCTGAAGCGCCTGTTGTCGCGGTAGGTGGGTGCGTAGAGGATCACCCGCTTTCCCGCGGGGATCTCGAAGAACTCCCTCACCTGCCGCGCCCGCTCGCGTTGCGCCGGTTCCATGTGCCGTACCAGCACGTCGGTGCGCGGGTATCCGGCGTGGATCAGCTCGCCCCTGAACCCGCTCGCCTCGGCGAAGTCGCGCAGGAAGTCGGGGCCCGGGGTGAGCAGCGCGTCCCAGCGTGCCACCGCCTCGGCGTACTTCCTGGCGAGGGCCGGCTGCGTCCGGTGCCTGGGCTCGTCCAGGCCCATCTTCTTGAGCACCTGACCATGCCAGGTCTGCAGGTAGCGGGTGCTCCCGCGCTTGCGGTAGCAGTAGGGCAGGTTGTGGCTGTCCACCCAGTGTCCGGCGCGCGCCAGGGTCCAGGCGTAGCGGAAGGTGTCGCGCCGGACGAGACCGACGTCCTCAGGGAAACGTTCGGGAACGTCCGCGTGGGACCAGACCGCCCGCAGGCCGGTGGCGCGCCGCTGCAGTTCCTCGTGGACGTAGCGCGGGTTGCCGGTGTAGCCGGTGCCCTCGGCCGACTCGAACAGCACCAGGTTCCGGCTCACCGGCACCGTCATGCTGACCAGCCGGTAGAAGCGGCCCAGGTTGCGGGGGGTGGCGAGGTCGGCGAGCAGGCCACGCCAGAGTTCCGGCACGCTCGGGAAACGCCGCTTGGCCGCGGGGCCGAGCCTGCGCGCCATGAGGCGGAACGGGAGGTCGGCGGACGCCTCGAGGACGAGGCGGCCGGAGCCCACCGTGCCCACGGAGGTGAACGAGAACCCCGGGACCGCGAGGAGGGGCCTGAGGTTCCCGCGCTCGCCCTCCTGGAGCGAGATCATGACCGCCTGCGGCCTGACGGCGTTGTCCGGCCACTCCAGCTCCGGCAGGGAGATCGTCACCGTCCCCTCCAGGATTCCCGTCCCCTCGGGAGGACCTCCCGTCATCCGCGGGATCCTCGTCCGCTCCGGCTCCTCCGGCTCCCACTGCCCTTCGAGCCCTCTCGGGCTCTTCTTCTCCCGCTCCTCCAGCGACTCGATCACGACGGGGGCCATCTGGACGGGGATCGAGGTGATCGTCCTCTTCCTGCCGCCGACGCGGAGCCACGCGGTCAGCGTGCGGCCGTCGAGCACCCGGCCGGGGTCGTAGGTTCGCAGGCGCAACCGGATCCGGTCCCTCGACGCCTGCAGGTCGATGAGCTCGTGCCGCAGCAGCGCTCCGGACAGCGGTTGCTCGGCCAGGCGCAGCTCGGTGACGTCCAGTTCGCTCCTGGCCCGCTCGTCCTGAGGGGGCACCGTCCCCCAGAACACCCGATCGCCGTCCGCCGTGACCGCCCGGGGCGGGACGGAGTGCCTGCCCCCCAGCTCGACGGCGGCGAGCGCCGCCTCGGCTCCGCGCCGCTCGCGGACGAGCTGGAGGCACACCCGCTCCGCCCTGGTCAGCCGCTCGATCGCGGCGGGTTCGAGCGTGTCCACGTACGGGATGACGATGTCGGCGAAGTCGGAGATCCACGCCGGGTCACGCTGGGGCAGGTCGCCCAGGTAGAGGCGGAGGTCGTGGGAGAGGAAGCGGAAGTCCTTGTCCTCCTTGAGGTCGAGGGAGTGGGTGTTCGCGAGGGCGCGGTCGCTCAGGACGGCGGCGGCGACGCGCTGGCGAACGTTCTCCAGTTCGTGCCGCCGCGACGAGATCGACCTGGTGGCCGGGGTGGCGGCGAGCAGCCAGCGGTAGACGGGCCACGGCACGACGGCGAACAGCTTGCTGCGGCAGAACAGCTCCGTCGACCAGACGATGTCCTCATGGTGGATGTCCTCGGGAAAACGGATGCCGGTGACGTCGAGGAAGGTCCGCCGGTACAGCTTGTTGGTGGCGAGGCAGTTGAAGAGGAGTTCGGGTTCGGCGCGGATGCCGTCCACGACCCGTCGTTCCGCGAACAGCTGGGGGTACCAGAGGGTGACGGCGCCGGTCGCCTCGTCGACGCGCTCCACGGTGCCCATGACGAAGTCGGCGCCGGTCGCCTCCGCTTCGAGCAGGAGGCTCTTGCAGGCGTGTCTGGGCAGCTCGTCGTCGCTGTCGAGGAACATCAGGAAGGGCGAGCGGGAGGCGTCCATGCCCGTGTTGCGCGGCGCGCCGCAGCCGCCGCTGTTGGCGGGCAGCCGCAGGTAGCGGACCCGGCCGTCCTCCTCGGTGAGCGCCTTGGCCACCGCCGGGGTGTCGTCACCGGAACAGTCGTCCACGATGATCACTTCGAGGTTCTTGAGCGTCTGGCCGAGAACGGAGCGCACGGCCCGGGGTAACCGGGCCGCGTCGTTGTAGGTGATGACGATCACGCTGACGTCCGGGACCGTGTACGGCTGTGTTGTCATGGCGCGCAACTCCAAGGCGGCTGGGAGGAGAGCCTTGACCCGCGGTGGTCCGCGCTCGGCGGGGCGGAGGCGGCAACGGCAGGGCAAGGCGTCATGGGATCGCTGGTGTTGGATGTGGGCACTCAGCCCGAGGTGGGCGTGCCGGCGAGGAGGACGGGGGCGTCACGGCCGGTTCCCCTCGTGACCCTCGGGGTCCTCGGCCGTCCCGTGTGCTCCTCGTGGTACTCCGCGTCGACGTTGACCTGCCAGACGTCGTGCCCGGCTCCGTCGACGACGTTCTCCACGGTCAGCATCGCGGTGAGCATGGAGTGGTCCTGGTTGTTGTACCGGTGCATGCCGTTGCGGCCGACCGGGTGGATCTCCGGCCACTCCACGTCGAGATACTTCCTGAGCACCTCGACGTTGCCGGCGTAACCGGCGTCGTAGACGGGGTAGGCCTTCGGCATTCGCACCACGTAGCCCTGCCGGACCGAGCCGGGGGTCACCAGGCCCAGCCGCTCCAGCTCCCGGGTGCCGAACGCGATGAGGTCGTCGTCCGGAGCGCGCCACAGGTCGTCGCCCTCGTTGACGAAGTACTCCAGGCCGAGACAGGTCCGTCCCGCCTGCACCAGGTACGGCGACCAGGAACCGTAGTTCTGCACCCGGCCGAGCCGGACCTCGGGGGAGTGGATGTAGATCCAGTTGTCGGGGAAGGAGAACCGCTCGGGGACGACCAGCGCGACGGTGAGGAAGTCGCGGTATTTCAGCCCCGCGGCGGCCTCCGCGACGACATCGGGCACGTCCGGCCCGAACGCGCGGATCAGGGCGTTGAGCGGCATCGAGGAGATGAGGTTGTCACAGTGCACCTCGCGGACGGCGCCCCCGGCACCGTCCTGGCGGTCACCGTCCTGCCGAAGGGCGCCGCCATACGGGCGAACGCCGTCGTCGTGGACGTCGCCGCCCGCCGGACGAACGACACCGGCCCTCTCGTTCTCGCCGTCGTCGTGGCGGACGGTGACGGCGAGGCGGCCGTGGTGGCGGCGGATCCGTTCGACCCGGGTGCCGAGGTGGATGGTGGAACCCCGCTCGCGGACCCGGTCGGCGCAGGCCTCCCACATCATGCCCGGCCCCAGTTTGGGGTAGCGGAACTCCTCGATGAGACTCGTGATCTCCTTGCGGTTCCTCCCCGGCGTCAGCGCGGCGGCGATGGCCTTGCCCAGGGAGAGGTCCCTGATCCGCTGCGCGGCCCAGTCGGCCTGGATACTCGCGGCGGGAACGCCCCACACCTTCTCGGTGTAGGTCTTGAAGAAGATCCCGTAGAGCCGCCGGCCGAACCTGGCCGCGACCCAGCCCTCGAAGGTGGACTGGTCGGCGGGCGGCCTGATCCTGGCCCAGGCGTACGAGCCGACACAGCGCAGGGATTCCAGGACACCGAGGTTGCGCAGGGCGTTGGACGCCCTGAGCGGGTAGTCGTAGAAACGGCCCCCGTAGTGGATGCGGCTCATTCTCGGGCGGAGCAGGAAGTCCTCCTCGCCGAGGATCTCGTTCCAGAAGTCCTCCACCCGGGGCACCTTCGTGAAGAAGCGGTGCCCGCCGATGTCGAAGCGCCAGCCGTCGCGTTCCTCCGTCCGGCTGATGCCGCCGACCACGCGGTCGGCCTCGAAGACCTCGCACGGGTGTCCTCGCCGGGCCAGCTCGTAGGCCGCGGTGAGCCCGGCGGGCCCCGCTCCCACGACCACTGTTGAGTCCATGCGTTTCCCCCCGCGAATGCCGTTTGCCGCGATCTCGCCCGTCTCGGTCACCCGATCGTGTCGGACGCTCAGGGGGGATCGAGGGGTCATCACGTCTTACTAGGACGTGTGCATTCCCAGCCTTGACCTGGGCTTGGGGGAGGCGTTGCCGCGTCACGGACCCGAGGGCGGATCGGCCGGCCGGGGGAGATGTGCCGGAGATGGTCAAGTCTCGGTCAGCTCACTCCATCGCGGTCATATTTTGGGCTCGCCCGGCCCGGCGCGGAGCCATGCTGCTGACGTGACGTCTACGTCGCGTTCATGGCCGCCAGGTTGTGTCGACGGGCACACGGGCTCCTTCCGCCGCTTTCCGGCGACCACTGGGCTTCCCGCCGCGCGCCCGTGACGTCTTCCACGCTGAGTGGATCTTCGCCCGCGTGCCATGTCCGGCGTTCACGCCGATGGACCGGACTGTGAGCTTTCGACTACCGGAGGACCGATCGTGGCCCCAGTGAGCATCATCGTGCCCATATACAACGTGGAGCCGTACCTTGAGGCGTGTCTGGAGTCGTTGGTCGCGCAGACCTGGAGTGACATCGAGGTCGTCATGGTGGACGACGGCTCTCCCGACTCCAGTGCGGAGATCGCCGAGACCTTCGTCGAGCGTGACGCCCGGTTCCGGCTGATCCGGCAGGAGAACGGGGGCCTTGGCACCGCGCGCAACACCGGCATAAGGCACGCCAGCGGTGATTTCCTCGCCTTTTTGGACAGCGACGACATGCTCCCGTTGACGGCCGTCGAGACGATGGTGTGCTCTCTGACGAAGAGCGGATCCGATCTCGTCACGGGCAACGTCCTGCGCTTCAGCGGGCAGGGGGTGCGCCAGTCGGCGATGCACAAGGCGATCTTCGCCAACTCCGCCAGGCGGACCCACGTGACCGCCGACGAGATCCTGCTCAAGGACCGGCTGGTCACGAACAAGCTCTGGCGGCGCTCCTTCTGGGACGAGCGGGGGCTGAGCTTTCCCGAGGGGGTCCTGTGGGAGGACATCGCCGTCGCCCTGCCCGCCCACTTCCTCGCCGGGGCGGTGGACGTGCTGTCCACTCCGGTCTACCTGTGGCGGGAGCGGGAGGGGGAGAGCGTCTCGATCACCCAGAACCGGGGGCACCTCAAGGGGATCGAGGACCGGTTCGCCGCCGTCGACTCCGTGCGGAGTTTCCTCGTCGACACGGGGCGGACCCAGCACCTGAGGGCGTGGGACCGGATGGTCCTCGACAGCGACCTGCCGAACTTCCTGCAGGTGCTCGACCAGGCGGGGGAGGAGTTCCGGAGTCGCTTCCTCGACCTGGCGTGCGCCTATCTCGACAGGGCGGGGCCGAAGGTTCTCCCGCTCATCCCCGCGCAGCGCAGGGCGAAGTGGATCCTCGTCAAGGAACGCAGGATGAGCGACCTGCTCCAGCTGCTGGAGTGGGACAGGACGGTGAAGCCGACCGCCCGCGTCGTCGGGAGCAGCCTGCGCGGGTACCACCTCAACGTCCCCGTTCAGGTCGAGCGGTCCGCCACGCGGATGCGCGAGGAACTGGACCTGCGCCAGCGGGTGGACAGCCTGGAATGGAAGGACGACAAGCTGGTCGTCGAGGGCCGGGTCTCGCTGCGCTACCTGCGTCCCCGCAGGCGGATGCAGCAGCACCTCCTCGCCTGGCTCGTCCCAGAGGGCCCCGAGAGCACCGGGGACGCCAAGGGCACCGGGGACGCCAAGGGCACCGGGGACGCCAAGGGCGCTAAGGGCGCTAAGGGCGCTAAAGGCGCTGAGGGCACCGAAGGACTCGAAGGTCGCCGGCGCAGGATCCGGCTCCCCGTCACGATCAGGCGGGGCCTGTCGCTGGTCGACACCGGCCCGCGCAGGCGCAAGGACTGGTGCGGGTTCCGGCTCACCGTCGATCCCGCCAAGCTCCCGGCCGGCTCGTCCTGGCGGATCGACCTGTGCGTACTGTCCCGAGGACTCCTGCGCCGGGGAAGGCTGGGGCAGCCGAGCCCGGCCGCACGGCGGCTGGAGTTCACCGAGCGCGAGCCGGGGACCGTGGCGTGGACGGAGTGGACGCCCGCCGAGGAGTTCAGGCTCCGGGTGGAGCGGCCGGGGGGCTGGGTCACCGGCCACCGGGTGGCCGAGGGCAAGCTGAGGATCGGCGGCCGGTGCGACGACGACCTCGGCGCCGCACCGACGCTGCGGCTGGTCCGGCCGCAGGGGGGCCGTGACCGGCGCTACCCGATGACCGTGTCGGACGGCGCCTTCGAGGCGGTGGTCGACCTCGACGGGGTGCTGTCCGAGCACTGGCCGGAGCTCGACCCGGCCGGCCTGGAGATGAGCGCGCTCAACCCCGGGGCCGAGTGGCACTTCGAGGTCGTCCCCGCCGAAGGAAAGGCCCGGCCGCTGCTCGTCGCCCGCGACGTGGAGCGTGGCCTCTACCGGCTCCGCGGGCGCGACGTGGTGCTGAACCGGTCGCAGGCCGGTGGGCTCGTGCTGCGCGAGCAGCGGCCGACGTTCTACGTGGAGCGGGTGGAGTGGACCGACCTGGGCCACCTCAGGGTGACCGGGGCCCTGATGCGCCCGATCGACGGCCCGGCGTGGCTGGTCGTCACCTCGCGCAACCGGCTCACCGAGCGGCTCTTCCCGCTCGTCGACGGCAGTGCCACGGTGACGCCCGAGGGGAGCGAGACGCTCGGTGGGTGGCTGCCGCTGCCGGCGGGCACGCACGGCTTCGCGATCCGTACCGGCGCCGGCACCGGTGACATGCGCATGGAGTTCCGGCTGTCCGCGCCGCTGGAGCACATCTCCGCCACCCGTACGTTCGTCTTCGACACCGACCTGATGAACGAGGCCGTCTTCACCGTGAGCGACGACCTGCGCGCCTCGGGCAGGCCGAAGCAGCAGCGGTTGCTGCGCGAGGACTTCTACCCCGCGAGGTGCCAGGAACCGCTGCGGCCCGCCGTCCTCTTCGACGGTTACGGGGGCAGGCAGTTCTCCGACAGCCCGAAGGCGATCTACGAGGAGCTCGTGCGGCGGGGGTCGGACCTGGAGTTCATGTGGGTCGTGCGGGACGGGCAGGTGGAACTGCCCGAGGGGGTGACGCCGGTCCGCCGGTACGGGCGGGAGTTCTTCGAGGCCCTCGCCCGCTGCAGGTACATCGTGACCAACAGCCACCTGCCCTCCTGGTTCGAGCGCAGGCAGGGGCAGACGGTGCTGCAGACCTGGCGGGGCACGCCGTTGAAGCGCGTCGGGTTCGACGTCGAGAAGGTGCCGTTCGCCAGGCCCGACCAACACGAGCGGCTCGCCAGGGCCGTCGCCCGGTGGAGCCACCTCATCTCGCCGAGTCCCTGGTGCACCTCGATCCTGGACGGTGCCCTGCGGTTCGAGGGGGAGATCCTGGAGATCGGCTCTCCTCGCGACGACCTGCTGCGTCGTGCCGGAGCCGAGCGGATCGGAAAGATCCGGGAGCGTCTCGGCCTGCCCGAGGGCAAGAAGGTCATCCTGTACGCCCCGACGTGGCGCGACGACAAGCTCTACAGCAGGGGACGCTACCGGCTCGACCTGCGCCTCGACGTTCGGCACATGGCGGAGAAGCTCGGCGAGGACCATGTGCTCATGATCCGTAAGCACCCGAACGTCACGGACAGGCTGCCCAGGGTCGGCACGGACTTCCTCTTCGATGTCTCGATATATCCAGATATCCAGGAGCTTTACCTGGTCGCGGACATGCTGATCACGGACTACTCGTCGGCGATGTTCGACTTCGCGGTGACCGGCAAGCCGATGTTCTTCTTCACCTACGACCTGGAGCGCTACCGCGACGAGGTGCGCGGCTTCTACTTCGACTTCGAGGTCGAGGCCCCCGGGCCGCTGCTGCGCACGACCGAGGAGGTCGTGACGGCCGTACGGGACGCCGACGAGGTGCGCGGTGAGTACCGGAAGCTGTACGACGCCTTCACCGCCAGGTTCTGCCCGCTGGAGGACGGCGGCGCGGCGGCCAGGGCCGTGGACCGGATCTTCCGGTAGCCGCCCGTCGTCCTCACGAAAGGCCGGGGAGACCCTCCTCGGCCTTTCGTGTCCTTCAAGCGCCGGAGCCCCATGGCGCGGGTCGGTCAAGAAGTGGCATGGAGATCTTCTAGTAGTTACAGAGCGTAGATGACAGGAGACACCGCGTGGCCATGCTGGAACGCATGAGGGCCTATTCGTTGGACGACGTTCTCGCGACCCGGAAACGAAAAGACTCCTGGTGGACCGTTTTCCTGGTCGACCCGGTGGCGTGCAGGCTCACCCTGCTCGTCGCCAACCACACGTCCATCACCCCCAACGGGCTCACCCGTTTCTCCCTGATCCTCGGCATGTGCTCGGCGATCTGCTTCGCGTCAGGACGGCTCGCCGCAGGGGCACTGCTGTTCTACGTGAGCTTCATGGTCGACTGCATGGACGGGAAGATCGCCCGGCTCAAGGGGACGGGGACGGCGTTCGGGCTCTGGCTCGACTACGTGGGCGACCGGATCAGGGTGCTCTGCTGCGCCGCGGGGCTGGCGTCCGGGCAGTACGTGGCGACGGGCGACGTCTCCTACATCCTGCTGGGCGCCGGGGTGGCCGTCCTCGACCTGTTCCGCTACGTGAACGCGCCGCAGATGAAGCGCGTGCGCGAGGTGGTCAGGGAGAACCGGCTCGGACGGCCGGTACCCGTCGAGTCCGTGGTGACCGTGGGATCCCCCAGGGCGGGGGAGGCGCCGGTGGCCGCCGGGCACACCGCCCACGCGGGACACCTCAGGCCCGTCGAGGTCATCACGCCCCGCGAGCCGCTGCGAGTCGCCGGATTCGAGGACCAGGAAGAAGACCGTGAAGAGGTGCGCGGCGAGAACCGGGGAGAGGACGGGGCCGGACGGCGGGGGCCCAGGAAAGGCAGGCGCCCGAGGCTGCCCCGCAGGTTCACCCGACTCCTGGCCCGCCACCGGGTGCGGACCCACCTGATCAGCGGTATCGAGTTCCACGCCGCCGTGTTCGTGGTCGCCCCGCTGGTCGGGACGGTCGCCCTGGTACCCCTCGCGGTCGCGGCGGGGGTCCTGCTTCTGCTGAACGAGGTCGTTCTGATCTACCGAATGTGGCTCTTCGCCCGGGTGGTGCCCGTCGTACCGCTCGTCGGGAAGGCGCCACGCATATCTGTTTGACCAAGCTTTACGGGGGTTCGTTGTCATGCAGTCCGACCGCCCGATCTTCGTGATCGGTTGTCCGCGTTCCGGCACCACGATGCTGCAGCTCATGCTGCACTCGCACCCGCGCATCGCGGTGCCTCCGGAGACACGGTTCGTGGTGCCCGGCTACTACCGCAGGTTCTCCTTCGGGGACCTGCGCGAGGAACGCAACCGGCGCAGGGTCGGCCGGTGGATCGTGAGCGACAAGGACACCAAGTTCAAGGAGCTCAAGCTCGACGGGGACAGGCTGATCGACGACATCGTCGCCGGTCCGCCCACGCTGGGGTCGGCGATGGGAATCACCTTCCGCTCCTACGCCGAGCAGTACGGCAAGAGCCGCTGGGGTGACAAGCGGCCCAGCTACTACCACCACGTGGACCTTCTGCTGCGGCTGTTCCCCGACGCCCAGTTCGTGCACCTGATCAGGGACGGCCGCGACTGCGTGGCGTCGCTGAAGGAGATGCCCTGGTACACCAAGGACGTCTTCCACGCGGCGGTCAACTGGAGCGAGGCGATCGACTACGGCCGCCGCCACGCCAAGAGGCTCCCCGCCGACAGCTACTACGAGCTGCGTTACGAGGACCTGACGGCCTACCCGGAGACCGAGCTGAGCAAGCTCTGCGACTTCCTCGGCGAGGACTACGACCCGGCGATGACCGAGCCGTACCACGTCGCCAGGGTGGCGATCCCGCAGCACAAGGTCTGGCACAGCCACACCCACGGCGACGTCACGACGGCGAGGGCGGGGTCGTGGAAGGCCAGGCTGGAGCCCTGGGAGATCTCGGTGTGCGAGACGGTGCTCGGCGACCGGCTCACCGCGAACGGCTACGAGCTGAGCGGCGCCCCCAAGGCGAGCAAGACCCACGTCGAGGCGTGCGAGAAGGCGGCGTCCAAGCGGCGCTGGGCACGCAGGCGCAAGGAGATGCGCGACCGCGTCAACCGGTTCCGCGAGCCGAGCCCGGTGGCCGCGAGGCTCACCAGCCGGCAACTCGGCGAGCTTGCGAAGGTCTGAGATGAAGCCCGATCGCCCGATCTTCATCCTGGGCTGTCCCCGCTCGGGGACCACGATGCTGCAGCTGATGCTGCACGCCCACCCGCGCGTCGCCATCCCGCCGGAGACCCGGTTCATGGTCTCCGCCTACCAGCGGCGGCTCCAGTTCGGCGACCTCAACGACGCCGCGCACCGGCGTGAGCTGGGCGAATGGGTGGTCGACCGGCGCCAGTCACGCTTCCACGAGCTGGAACTGGACCGCGACGAGGTGCTCGACCAGATCGTCGGCGGGCCGCCGACACTCGGCTCCGCGCTGGGCATCGTGCTGCGCGCCTACGCGGCCAGGCACGGCAAGCCGCGCTGGGGTGACAAGCGGCCCTCGTACTTCCAGTACACCGACGTGCTGCTGCGGCTGTTCCCCGACGCCCAGTTCGTGCACCTGATCAGGGACGGCCGCGACTGCGTGGCGTCGCTGAAGGAGATGCCCTGGTACAACGGGACCGTCTACAGCGCGGTCTCCGCCTGGGCCGAGGCGATCGACTTCGCCAGGCACGGCGCGCCGAAACTGCCGGGCGGCAGCTACCACGAGCTGCGCTACGAGGACCTGACCGCGGAGCCGGAGGCCCACCTGCGCAGGTTGTGCGAGTTCCTCGGTGAGGACTTCGCCCCCGCCATGTGCGACCCGGGCGCGATGGCCGGCATCGCCGTACCCGCACGCAAGACCTGGCACGCGCGCACCTTCGGCGAGGTGACCACCGCGCGGGCCGGTTCGTGGCGTGACCGGCTCGACCCCGGCGAGATCTCGCTGTGCGAGAGCGTGCTCGGGGACCGGCTGCAGACGTACGGGTACGAGCTCACCGGGGCGCCGAAGGCCGAGACCTCGCGGTTGATGTCCTACGAGCGGACGGCGGCCAGGCGGAAGCTGACCCGGGTGAAAAGGGTGACGTTCGACCGGCTGATCCGGCTCCGCGAGCCGAATCCGCTGGGGGCCCGGCTCACCTCCGCCCAGATCGTGCTGGCCGGGGTGCCCATGCCGCGCACCGAGCCCGTCGCGGCCGGCAGGTGAGGGGCTTCCCGCCGATCCGGTACGTGGTCGGCATCCGGCCGAACGGGACTTCCCGCCGGCGGTACGCGGTCAGAGGGTGATCCGGGCAGGGCTTTCCGCCGGTGGTACGCGGTCAGGGTGTGATCCGGACAGGGGTTCCCGCCGGTCCGGGGACGGTCAGCGGGTGATCTGGTCGAACAGGGCCTCCCAGCGGTCCAGGACGTGGTCGGGGCGGAACGCCTCGACGTGCGCGCGGGCGGCGGCTCCCAGCCGCCGCCGCTCCGCGGCCGAGGCGATCAGCCCGGCCAGCGCGGCGGCGAGCCCGGTCACGTCG
Source organism: Streptosporangium sp. NPDC000563 (assembly GCF_040299985.1). NCBI lineage: Bacteria > Bacillati > Actinomycetota > Actinomycetes > Streptosporangiales > Streptosporangiaceae > Streptosporangium > Streptosporangium sp. NPDC000563. The sequence continues at coordinate 1,701,993 of NZ_JBEPDA010000001.1, forward strand.
GCCGGGGGCACCAGCACCCCGGTCTGCCCGTCCAGTACGAGTGACCTGAGTCCGCTCGACACGTCGAACGCCACCGAGGGCACCCCGTAGGAGGCCGCCTCGCCGACCACCAGCGGCAGCCCCTCGTGCTCGCTGGACAGCGCGAGCAGCGACCCGCCCGTGTACTCGTCCGCCATCCGGGCGGCGGGCACCGCGCCGCGGAACACCACCCGGTCGCTCACCTCGCACTCCGCGGCGTGCGACAGGAGCCGTTCCCGCTCGGCCCCCTCGCCGATCAGGTGCAGCTCCCAGCCCTCGCTCGCCTCGCGACGGGCCCTCACGAGATCCGGGTGGTCGCCGTCGCCCTCTGCGCCCTCTGTGCCTCCGGGACCCGGACGGCCGCACGCCCGCGCGAAGGCCGAGATCAGCCGGTCGAACCGTTTCACGCCCTCCAGCCTGCCGACCCCGAGCACCCGGCGGGCGGTGAGGTCCGCGGTCCGCGAGGGCCAGACGGGCAGCGGGTTCGGGATGGACCAGGTGTTGGGCAGCAACGCGTGCTCGGAGAACAGCCACGCGTCCTCCTCGCTGAGGAACACCGCCTTCTCCAGGGCGCCGTAGTGGCCGCGGACCGAGCCGAGGTGCCACGATCCCCGCGCGTGCTCGTAGGATCCGTGGTACTGCCCGATCGGCAGCAGTCGCTCGGGCAGCAGGTCCCCGATCCGGGTGACCACGCTGGGCGAGGAGAGCACCGCGAACCCCGACCCCACCTCCCGCAGCAGCCTGTCGAGCGCCTGCCGCTCGCGGCGCCTGCCGAGTCGGGAGAGCCTTCCCACCGGAGCCCGGTGGATCACGTGACTGGTGTAGCGAGGCCGTTCCACATAGCGGAACGGCTTCTCCGACCGATGCAGCCCGATCACGTGCACCTCGCGGCCCCGTTCCGCCAGGCCCTGCGCCACGGTGTGGGTGACGCGCTGGACGCCGCCCAGGGTGTCGGCGTCCAGGCACGCGAACACCACCGCCCCACCGCGCCCGCCGGTCACCGCGACCGTCCGAGCAGCGGCAGGCGTGCCAGGTGCCGTGGCACGATCGGGGGGCGTTCCCGCACGTCGGAGGGGAGAGGGGCCTGGGCGTGCCGGGGGTCGAAGAAGGCGTCCACCACGTTCGCCGAGGCGTTCCCCTTCTCGTCGGCGCACCACGTCCTGCGGAACGCGATGTACCTGGAGGCGAACGCCGCCGTCGTCCCGTCGAGATCTCGCAGCACCTCGATCAGCTCCTCGGTCGTGGTGAGGCAGGGGCCGGGGGCGATCGCGGGCAGGTCGTGGTAGACGCCGCGTTCCACCCTGCGGTACTCGTCCCAGTCGTCGATCAGGAACAGCATCGGCCGCCCGGTGATCGCGTAGTCGCACATCAGCGACGAGTAGTCGGTGAGCAGCGCGTCCGAGAGCAGGATCAGGTCGTTCACCTCCGGATAGGAGCCCGCGTGCCGGACGAAGTGGCGCAGATGCTCGGGCACCTCGAACCGCTCGACCGGGTGGGTCCGCAGGATCACCGTCCAGTCGCCGGAGAGGGCCTCGGCCATCGCGTCCAGGTCGGCCCTGACCGACTGCCCGGACCCCTTGGCCCGGTCGCGGTAGGTGGGGGCGTACAGCAGCACCCTGGACCAGTGCGGGATCTCCAGTCGCCTCCTCGCCCGCCCCGCCGCCTCCCGGTCGCCGCGCACGAGCACGTCACAGCGGGGAGAACCGTGCCGCAGCAACCGCCCCCGGTAGCCGTTGGAGGGCACGAAGACCCGCTCGAACTCGGCGCTGGGCGAGACCAGCGCGTCCCAGCGGTCCACCGCGGCCCGCCAGGTCGCCCTCGGTCCGTCGAAGTCGGCGCGCAGGTCGGGCGCGTCGAAGCCGACCGACTTGATGCCCTGGCCGTGCCAGGTCTGCAGGTAGCGGGTGCCCGGCGGTTTCGGATAGGCGAGCGGCATGCCATGGCTGTCGACCCAGTAGCCCGCCCTCGCCATGGTCCAGATGTGGCGCCAGCTCATCCGCCGTACCAGCCGGACACCGGAGGGAAAGTGCCCCCGTGCCGTGGCGGCCGACCACACCATCTTCAGCGGCGCGCCGCGTCGCCTGAGCTCCTCGTAGATGTAGCGCGGGTTCCCGGTGTATCCGGTGCCGACATCGGACTCGAACAGGGCGAGGTCCCTGCGCGCGGGCAGCACGGAGATCAGGCTTCTGTAGACGCGGAGCTTCACCTCCGGCCCGCTCACCTTCCGCAGCAGGCGGGCGGCGGCCCGCTTGAGCCTGGGCAGCTGCCGCAGCAGCCCCTGGCGGCGCCAGAGCACCCGCAGGAACGCGGCGTTCCCCTCCGCCTTGACGACGATCTCGTGGCACAGGACGGTCGTGCCCAACGGCGCGGTGGACGGGTCGACGAGCAACCGGTCGGCGGTGACCCGTCCGTCGGGGTTGAGGATCTCGATCACCGGGTCGTAGCGGCCCTCGAAGCCCAGCCGGCCGTGGTGGATCGTGGTGAGGTCGATCGTCGCCTCGCTCAGATAACCGCCGTCCGGCTGCTCGCGCGGTTCCAGCCGCAGCCGATCGTTCCTGAACCGCAGGTACGCGGTCCAGCCGGGCGTGGCGGTGAGCACGCCGAACGGGTCGTACGTCGTGATCGCGAGCCTGATCAGCGAGCCCTTGCCGGTGACGACCGCCTCGTGGCGCAGCCGGGAGGCGCTGTAGGGAAGCTCGGCCATCCGAAGCGAGGTGATCTCCCGCCTCTCGTCGGGGACCGCGCCCCAGTAGGTGCGCCCCCCTTCCCGTACGGCGACGCGCGGCGGGGCCTTCGGGCCGTTCAGCGACCGGGCGGCCACCAGCAGCTCGTCGGGCCTGCCGTCGAGGATGAAGCTGCAGCAGACCCGCATCAGCGGGTCGATCGTCTCGAACACCACCGGGTCGAGCTCCGCCAGGTAGGGGCGGACCACCGAGACGAACTCCTCGATCCACGCCGGGTCGCGCGAGGGCAGCGGGTTGAGATAGACCCGCAGGTCCTGGCGGATGAAGCGGCGCTGCCGCTCGTGCACCAGGTGGCCGAGGCCGTTGTCCCGCAGGATGTCGTCGCTGAGGCGGGCCGCCCTGATCCTGGAGCGGACGTTCGTCATCTCCGTCAGGCACAGCGAGATCGACAACCGGGTCTCGCTCTCCGCCGAGGCCCGGTGCCAGATGTAGACCACCCAGGGGACCACGGCGAACCGCCGCGCCGCGCAGTACAGGGCGGTGGTGAAGACATGGTCCTCGTAGTGCATGTCCTCGCGGAACGGCACCTGCCGCAGCAGTTCGGCCCGGTACAGCTTGTTGGTGCTGAAGGAGTCGAGGAACATCTCCGGCTCCTGGGCGATCCCCTCGACCGTCCTGCGCCTGGCGAACAGCGCGGGGTAGTAGCGCGCGGTCTTCCCGCTCCGCTCGTACAGCCGGGTGATCTGCCCGGTGACGAAGTCCGCGCCGGTCCTCTCGATCTCCAGCAGCATGCTCTTGCAGGCGTGTCTCGTCAGCTCGTCGTCGCTGTCCAGGAACATCACGTACGGCGCCCGCGCCGCCGCCACGCCCCTGTTGCGCGGGACCCCGCACCCCCCGCTGTTGACCTCCCCGCGCAGGTAGCGGACCCTCGGGTCCTTGCGCTGCAACTGCCGGGCCACCCTCTCGGTGTCGTCGGTGCTCGCGTCGTCCGCGATGATCACCTCGATGTCGCGCAGGGACTGCCGGAGTACGGACCGCACGGCCCTGGCCAGCCGTGGGGCATCGTTGTAGGTGATGACCACAACGCTGCATTCCGGGATATTGATCACGACCCGAGATATTCCCGGGAAAAAGTAGGCAGTTGTCCTACTTGTCCACTGATAACACTATTTTTGATGCCCTATGGGGCGCGATCCAGGTCCCGTGCTGCCGGGCACCGCCCGAGCCGTGACGGCCGGGGCCGTCAGGAGGACTTCGATCCTCTCATCGCCCGGTCGCGTCACAGTCCTCCTTGGAGGGGTCTGGCATGCATGATCTTCTAAGCCGCCCAGCCTCCACCTGCCGGGCTCGATACAGTGGTCGGCCAAGCTCGGCGAGACCTGCGGACGCCAGGCCACCCCGCGTACACGCGGCTATCAAACAGTCGTAAATCGCTGTTGGTGATCTAACTCTGGGCTTCGATCGATGGGTTAGTTGGGTGGCGCGATTCTTGCAGAAGTCCTTACCGTCCGGCAAAAGCATCTAATTGACTATAAAACTGCTCACCTCCCAGAGAATATTGATCATGGTCGGGCGATAGGGAAGGGATCCTCGAAACTTGTCTGCGGGCAGCCGGAGGGCGACGAGTCAATGCTCTCTGCAGTAAGGTTGTGGCCAACCTCTATCTTTTGCCGACGGGTGCGCGTAGGCTGATGATGGTTAAAATCCGGCAAGATCGGGCATCTGTGGCAAACTATATGTGAATAGAATAAAATCCCTTATGCGGCTAAAGGGAACGGTAAAACTTCTGTCAATCACGGGAAACTTATAGTGGCTGCAGGCGTCGCTGGTTAGCGTCCGTCTCATGAGCCAGCCAGACCGAGGGTACGTACGTGGAGAGGCCTGCAGTTGTGGACCGCCTCCCGAACGGTGCGTAAAGGACAGTGAAGTGCTGACTCACCACACCAAGAATGCGGGGGAGTTCCTTAACGCGCCTCGTGTCGAAACTGAACGCGAAGTTTCTCTTCTCAGAGGAAGGCTCACCACCGAAGAGGCCACGCGTTACCGCATCAGGCGGGGTGGCGAGGCGGCGATAAAAGCGGCAGTCGAAAGATCGGAAGTCCGCCATACCACTGCCGGTCGCTTAAGGCAGGCCGGCTTCGCGGTGGTACACACCCCGGGAAGAAGGGTCAACGGCCCCCATGTTTCGGTGGTGTGGCCGGATGACGACCCGTTGGGGAGGCAGGACATCCCGTGGCCGGACAGCGTGGAGGCCGGGTTTGCTGACTGTTTTGTTGGACACGGCTAGATGTGAGGTGGTTTCAGTGAACCTTGACTCCCTGGTGAAACAAGGTCGCCTGCCATGGTGCCCAAATTCCCAAGCAAGCCGCCTGGAAGTCTTTCACCGGTACGAGATTCCACTTACCGGGGTCTTCTGGATGGGACAGTCCGCAGTCCTCTTCACGATGACCTTTGAAGGGGATAGAGATCTATCGGTCTGGGCTTACGTGGAGCTGGACGCAGAGGTGGCGGCGGGCATGAAGGGGCTTGTTTTCGAGTCTCTTGAGGCGCTCGACGAATGGGTCGATGCTCAGTTCGTCGGACGGGAAGCTGTTCTGGCGATCGTTCGCGAAGACAAGATCGGAGATCGTTGGACACGGATGCCTATAGAGTCCGGCCTGTTGGAGGCAACGGACTCCTTTCTTACCGCGATCATCCGGAGCTTAGAAAAGGTCGAAGACACCACGAGTAGGATTCGAGCCAAGATCGCAGGGCTTGACGCGGCCCGATCCGAGCTTCCCGACAATTCCGAACTCCTCAAAATTTAAGATCAGGTCGGTCTGTGTTTTGTGTGCCTGTCGAGGTGTCGACACCACACTGGTCTCCTGCTTGAACCCCTACGACTTCCAGAGCCTCATCGGCCCAGGTTCGCCATGACCCTTGAGGTTCGCCATGACCCTTGAGGGAGGACATGAGCCCCGAATCCAGGCTGATCCTGCTGTGCGGGCTGCCCGGCTCCGGGAAGGCGACGCTGGCCAAGCACTTGGCGAGAGAGCTTCCAGTGGTGCAAATGAGACGACATCGGCTGGCAGGCTGAAGTGCTACGAACAAGGCAGTCATCAAACCAGTGCGAGTGCCCTGCGTCGTGCGCAACCATGAAGGCCCCACAAGCGGGCAGCGCGGCACGGCGCGTGCATGTCGTATCAACAGGCTGCGAAGGTCAGCCGAAAGCGGTGTCGATATCGTCGGCCAGGGCCAGGGCCAGGGCCAGGGCCTGGGTCGAGACGGCGACGAGCATCAGTGCGGGGGCAGCGGCGTCCTTCGGCTCCGGCAACCTCCTTCACCACTCTCACCCCATCGTTGGCTGATGCACCGGCCTGAACGTCCACCGGGGCCGTAGCGACTGCCCAGAGGTTCCGGCTGCTTCCGCCGAAAGGGACGGCGAGAAATAAGGGAAGGGTGGGATGCCCGTCGGGCAAGAAGGGGTGTCTTGTCCTTCTGGCAAGGGAGCCCCTTGCATGATCGCTGTTTCTGATCTGTCCTCGCTGGTCGACCGGGAGCGGTTCGCCGCCGTCTTCGACGCCAACTACGAGGAGATTCGCCGCTACATCGGGCGGCGGCTCGGCCTCGATGTCGCCGAGGATCTGGCCGCCGAGACGTTCCTGATCGCCTTCCGTCGTCGCGACCGGTTCGATGCCGCCAGGGGCGGGGTCCGGCTCTGGCTGTACGGCATCGCCACCAACCTGATCGGCCGTCACCGTCAGGCCGAGATCCGCCGCTATCGGGCGCTGGCCAGGACCGGACCGCCTCCCGACGACGACGGCCACGATCAACGGGTTGCCGAGCGGGTGACGGCGGGGGTCACGGTCGGTCGGTTGTCAGGGGCATTGGCACGGCTGTCCAAGGGCGAGCGCGACGTGGTGCTGCTGATCGCGTACGGAGGGCTGACCTACGAGGAGATCGCCGAGGCGCTCGGGGTCGCCTACGGCACGGTGGCCTCCCGGCTCAGCCGGGCGAGGACCAAACTGCGCGACGTGCTGGGAGTGGAGGTCTGTTGAACGAGTTCCGGTTCATTGACGATGTGATGCCCGACGTCCCGCTCGCCGATCCGGCGAGAGTCGCCGAAACCAGGGCCAGAGCGCTGAACGACGCGAGGTTCTCACAACGACGGTTCGCAGGACGGTCCCGTAGCCGTTTTGGATGGGCGGTCGCGGCCGTTGCCACGGCAACGGTGGTCGCGTTCGTTGTAACCGTGCCCCGACTGGGGCCGGACGCCGCACCTCGGGCGGGAGGGCCGGGAGAGGTGCTGGAGGCGGTGGCCGACCGGGCGGCGGCGAGACCGAAGCCTGTCGAGAGCCTGTACTGGCGGGCGACCACCCAGTTGTTCCTGCGGGTGCGGGTCAACGGCTACGTCGTCGACGACTGGGGGCGGCAGACGCTCTGGTACAGCCCTACTCTGCCCACGGTGCGCGAATGGACCAGGCTCGGTACGGTGCCGTCCACGGCGAAGGACCGTGCCGCGTGGGAGCGGGCCGGTTCGCCGGAGCTTTGCGCTTCGCACCGCGACTGTGACGTCAACCTTCCACCGATCGACCGGACTCTTGTCACGCCGGATTCCTCGAATCGGCCGGCACGTCCCCTGCGGGTCTTCAACGTGCCCTTGGACGTGAAGGAGGTCATGGAACTGCCGGAGAAGCCGGAAGATCTCAGGGCCAGACTTCTCACGTACTGGCCCGCGTACAGCAAGGCGAAACCGAAAGGGCCTGACGAGACAGTGGACGACTGGCTCTGGTCACTGGGGTCCTCCCTCCTGTGGGACGTGCCCATTTCGCCGGGTACGGGCGCGGCCGTCTACCGGATGCTGGCGGCTCTCCCTGGTGTTCGGATCATCGAAACGGTCCAGGGGCCCCACGGGCGCGTGGCGATCGCACTGGCACGCGAATCCTCGTTCGAGGGTACGGAGAGCCGAATTTTGATCGACCCCTCCACCGGCGACCCACTCGGTCTCCGCAAAGCATTGGTGACGGCCAGGGACGGCATGCCATCCGGCACTGTGATCACAACAATCACCGTCGGAAAGTCCGATTGGACCGATAGGTCGCCTCACGTACCCAAGGGCTGCACGTCGGACGACGTCGAAAAGTGCGTTTACTGAGGATCGCGGGAGACGCTCTGACAGCTGGTCAGTGCCGTAGAGCGCGGCGGATCAGCCAGGTGAGCAGGATGAGGGCCGCCAGGGCGGCGACCAGGGGGCCGATGCGCTTGAGCAGGGGCATGCCCGCGACCTCCAGGAGGTTCAGGGCCTCCTCTTCCGGGCTGAGCGAGGTGCGCGAGGTGCCCGCGGGGTGGCTCTGGCGGGACTCGGCCTCCTCGTTGACGGAGAGGCCGGGCGGTGTGGGCACCGCGCTGAGGTGACGTCCCGGTGTGGCCGGGACGCCGGGGGCGTTCAGTCCTTCCGGGCCGCCGGGGCCACCCAGCCCGGACGCCGCCGCCTCAGAGGCCGCCGGGCCACCGGGGCCTTCCGCGCCGTGACCGGTGGAGCCTGCGGGGCCGGGGAACGCCGAGCCGGTGGTGCCGCTCTCCGCGCCGGGGCTCCCGGCGCCGGGGGGTGTCGAGCCCGTCGAGTCCGAGTCGGCCGGACGGGCCGGGCCGGGACCCCAGCTCTCCGAGATCGCCGGAACGTCGTCGGCCGACTCCGGTTTCCCGGCCGCGCTCCGGCCGCCCACGCCGGTCGTTTCCGTGCCGGAGCCCTCGCCCAGCAGGCGGGAGAGGTTGGCCTCGAACTTGTCGATCAGCTTCCCGCCCACCTCGGTCAGCACGCCTCGGCCCGCCTGGGCCGGGCGGCCGGTCACATCGAAGGAGGTGTCGACGGTGACCCGGGTCTCGCGACCCTGGGGGTGCAGGCGTGCGACGACCGTGGCACCGGCCGTGCCCGGACCTTTGGCCTCCTTTCCGGAGGCCCTGATGGTCATGGTGTGGGTGTCCTCGTCCACCTTCTCGAAAGCGACGTCGCCCTGGTACGTCACCGTGACCGGGCCGATCTTCATCTTCATCCGGCCGGTGTAGGAGCCGCCCTCGACCTTGTCCACGGCGGCACCCGGCAGGCAGGGCGCGATCCGCTCGACGTCGAGCAGCACCGGCCACGCCTGCTCGACAGGCAGGGGAACCGTGAACTCGTGCTCGAACCGCATCGCCATCGCTCCGCTCCTTGCCGGTCGGCCGCTGTCGCGACATTACGACTACGCGGGGGCGTATCGCCAGTATGCCGCTCTGGAGTCCCTTCGGACCCTCACGGCGGGCCGTGTCCACGCTCCAGCTTCGTGTCCTTTCCTTCCTACTGCCCTCATTGGCGAGGGCGATGCGTCCGGCCGTGCGGTCAGACCGGCGGGTTGTGGCGGGAGTACTCGGTGAACCTCCAGCGGAGCGGGCTGGCTCCCGGTACGCGGACGACCCGGTCCACCTCGAACCTGACCAGTCGCTCCGCGCCCGGAACGCTCCCCGGATCCCAGTCGATGCGGGCACGTCCGGTCAGGTGCAGGGCGTCGCCGCCCTCCCAGTCGAGGAAGAGCAGGCCGCAGCTGTCGTCCAGCTCCAGGTTCCCCAACGTCATGTACATGGAGTTGCCGACGTACTCCGGCCAGACCAGCCGCCGGTCGTCCAGCACCCGGACGAACCCGGGGTTGCCGCCCCGATGCGACAGGTCGGTGCCGAGGCCGGGCGCGGTGGTGGCGACGAAGAACGTGTCTGCGCCCTCGATCCAGGCCCGGTCGTCGTCGCCGAACGCCGTCGCCGAGGAGAAACCGGCGAGGTCGGCGTCGGGAGAAGCGGAGGTCCTTTCATGGGGATCGGGTGAGCCGGGAATTTCCGGGGAGTCTCCGTGGGGATCGGCGGAGCCGGGAGTTCGGGAGGCGGGTCCCGCCGGTTCCGTGACGATCTCTCGCGCCTGGATGTACTTGGGACAGTTGGCGTACGTCTGCTCGGTACGGACGATCAGCCGGTCGCCTTGCCGCGAGACCGTGCCGTTGATCCGCATCCTGCGCCTGCTCCGCGGCTCGATCGCGAGCATCCCGATCTGGCCCCCGTCCAGCCCGGTCAGCGGGTCGTGCTCGCCGGGCACCGCGTCGATCACGACCGTCCGCTCGTCCACCGCCTCCGCGAATCCCTCGGGTCCGGTCAGGACGGACGCCCACAGGAGTCCGTCCCGTCCTGTCGCCCCGATCAGCAGCATCCGCTGTCGCCCCAGGAACTCGGCCGCCACCGTCGGGATCTCCGGCCGGGTCCTGGCCGAGCCCAGCGCCACCGCGCGGACCCCGGCCCTTCGCTGGACCGCGAGCTCTCCGGCGTGTTCCACGGGCATCTAGAAGAAGCCGCAGGTAGGAGCGGCGGCCACCGGTACGGGAGAACCTTCGACGCCCGTGGGCGTGTAGATCTCCAGCCGGATCCCGTCGGGGTCCTCGAAGAACACGCCGCCCGAGGACGCGCCCTCGCCGTGCGCCACCACGCCGTCGTGGTGGAGCGTGGCGCCGGCCTCCCTGATCGCGTCCTCGGCCCGGCGGACCGCCTCGACGTCCGGAACCTGGAAGGACAGGTGGTGCAGGCCGGGCAGGCCGGTGGCGAAGCGGCCCTCGCTCTGCTGCCAGAGGGTGAGCATCAGCGTGCCGTCGAGACCGAGGAAGGCGTACCTGCGGTCGGCCTCACCGGACTCGGCGAGGACCTCGAAGCCGAAGATCTTCAGGTAGAAGTCCCTGGACCTGTCGAGGTCGGAGACGTTGAGGCCGACATGGCCGGTCTGGAAGGTCATCTGATCTCTCCCGTCAGGTTTTCTAACGGATCGGTCCGTTAGTTTGGCTGCAGGATGAATCTAACGCATAACTGGCATTTTTCCCATTATAAATTTGTGGTGTAAATCACAATAAAGAAGACCTAGATGTGAGATCGCGGCGTCGGGTGTGAGTTCGGCGCGGGTGTCGCGGGTGCGGCCCGACTCGGACGCGGACGTGAGGTGGATCGTCCCGGCGTCGGCCCACGTCGTTCCGTGGCGGGGGGCTCGGTGCCACCTCATGTCGTTCCGTGGCCGGGGTCTCGGTGTTGGTTCGCGTTGTTTCGTGGCCGAAGTTCCGGTGCCGGTTCGCGCCACCTCGCACCCGTGCGTGGGAAAACACCCGTGCGCGGGGAAAGGGGGAGCCGTCGCGGCGACGGCTCACGTGTCACTCGTGAGGGAATCCGGAAAGGCGTCAGCCGTCGCGGTGCTGGTGGTAGTGGCGGGCCGCGCGGGCCCGGTTGCCGCAGCCGACCGAGCACCACTCCTGCCGGGCGTGGTCCTTGAGAAAGTAGAGCACGCAGCGCGGCGCGGGGCAGGTGCGGAGCCGCTCCCGCTGCGGCCCGGCGAGCAGTTCGATCGCCGACGTCGCGAGGGCCGCCCGGATCCGCTCCGACTCCGTGACCCCGTCGCCGTGGACGCTGCGTGCCCGGGGAACGCCCTCGGCCGGCCACTCCAGCCGCGCGGCGAGCGGCACGGCGAGAGCCGCGGCGTTGACCAGGTCGAGCGACTCGGCGAAACCGGGAAGCCGATGCGCGTCCGCGCCGCTCGCGGCGCCCGGCTTCACCGCCCTGGCGAAGAGCGCCCGTACGGCCTGCCGCAGCTCCACCACCTCGACCCGCAGCCGCTCCGAGGCGACGAAGTCCGAGTCGATCCCCAGCTCGGCGGCGTGCGCCCGGCCCCACGCGGTCATGCCCGCCACGTCGGCGAGCGTGTCCGTGAGTCCGGCCCGCGTCGCGCGGACGGTGCTGACGAACTCCAGGGCGGACATGCTCCGACTCTAATGCCTGATCTGGCCTTTTGCCGTGAGACCCGGGGCGGCGGGATCGGAGAGGTGAAGCTCGTGGTCCTGGCGCCGGACGGCCTTGCGTGACCGCGCGGACCGTGCCGTCCTTGACGGTGAGATGCGAGGGCGAATCGGTGAACCGCTCGTTCGCGAGCCAGGAGCCCGTGCCGTTCTCGACTGTGAGGTGTGAGGCCCGCGGTTCTAACGCCGGACGGACTTGACCAGGATGGTGACCAGGCCCGCGAAGCCCAGGCCGCCCACCAGGATCGTGAGCATGACCAGTGGCGAGACGGACGGCTCGCTGATGAAGACGATCCCGGCCGCGATGAAGACCACGCCGCTGAGCAGGGCCATCCAGTCGGTGCGGTGTACGCGACGCTGCTCGGCCCTGTCGATGTCAGGCCGCACGGCGCACCTCCACGTCCCCGATGCCGGCCTTCACGTTCAGCACGATGGTCGCCACGTCGCCCTTGGGGGGCACCTCGGGCTCCAGGATCTTGTTGTGCGCGATGTCCGCCCCTCCCTCCACCGCATGGTCGATCTTGATGTCGCCGAACCTGGTGGAGCTGTTCACCTCGACTCTGGCCGTCGCGGGCAGGATCACGCTTATCGAGCCGACCGAGATCGAGACGTCCACGATGGTCCGTGAGCCCTGGGGCAGGACCAGGTCGCTCAGGTCGAGTCTGCCCGCTCCCACGCCCACCGAGTAGTCGCGGGCCACCTCGGACAGGGTGACGGGCCGCCAGTCGAAGTCGCCGAACTTCTTCGGCATACCGCCCAGCGTGGGCCCCGCGACCAGGGCGATCGACAGGATCGTGCCGGTCGCGACCAGTCCCGCTCCCCGGCCGAACCAGGTGGCGACCAGCAGGCCGGCGCCGATGACGACGAGTACCGCGCCGCCGACGACCGTCATGTTGACCGATCCCGAGGCGGACTGGATCGCCACGATGACCCCTCCAACGATCATGGCCAGACAGATGGTGATGCTCCCGACGAGCGACCTGGGCCGTCGCGGGGCGGGTGGTGCCACCACCGGCCCGCCGTACGCGGCCGGGTCGTAGGGGGAGTAGGGCTGCCGCCTCCGGGGATCCAGAGGCTGGTAGGGGCCGTACGGCGAGAAGGGGGCGCCGGAGGAGTCGAAGGACGGCCTCGTGTGGGCGTAGTACGGGTCCTGCGGGGTCTCGCCGGGCGCCTCCCGCGGTGGCATGGCGGGACCGGGGGGCATGCCCGGCGCATGCCCGGTGGGGCTTTGCGGGGTGGGGAGCGGATGGGACGTCGTGGAGCCCGGTCCGGCCTCGGGCGCGTACGGCTCCGTGACCGTCTCACCACCCGGCCGCGGCGCGGCGTGAGCGGCGTCTTCCGCGGTGGTGCCGACGTGAGCGGTGTCTCCCGAGGTGGTGCCGGGAGGGCTCGCCGTCGGAGCTCCGGCGTACGCGGTGGGGCCGGTGGCCCAGGGCGCGGCGGCGTGGGCGGCCGGGTCCCGTTCACCGACTCCGGGCGGTCCTGCGGGGGTGGACGGGCCCGGCCACCGGCCGGGCGGGTGCGGGGTGCGGCGCCTGCGCAGCCGATCGGGCAGGGACCTGGCCACGGCCAGCAGGTCGACCCCGCGGGAGTGGGCGGCGAGCAGGGCGATCGCGAACACCGTGCCGACCACGACCGTGCCGGTGCCGATGCCGTCCGAGGAGACGTTGACGATCAGCCCGAGGGCGAACAGGCCGGTGAGCAGGGTCAGGACCGTCTCGCTGTCGAAGTCGCGCCGGGTCCACTGCTCGAAGTAGCCGGGGCCGCCGTCGGTCTCGCGCATCAGCAGGAACGCCGCGAGGTAGAGCATGATGCCGATACCGGAGCCGAGCACCAGGACCGCGAAGCCGACCCGCAGCACCACGGGATCGATCTGGGCGTATCTCCCCAGCCCCGCGCAGACGCCCGTGAGCATCCGTCCCTCGTTGCTGCGCTTCAGGCCGTGCTCCTCGAAACGCTCCTCGGAGCGTTTTCCCGAGAGGGAGGAGGCGGACGGCGAGCTCGCCGGACCATGGGCCCGCCCGGTGTCGTTCATATGGTCAATCGTGGCCTTTCCCGGTCCGTGACGCATCCGGGAGACCCCTGAGTCGTCCCGGAGGGGGGATGCCTCTCTCAGGGTCGCTTCAGGGGAACGCCTGATGCAGTGGCAGGCTGGTTCATGTGACGATGCTGACGATATGGCTGACCGACAGACAGTTCGTGATTCGGCGCCCGTGACACCCGAAGAAGCCCCTTTCCCCCGCCTTGTGCGGCCGGTGGAAGGACGGCTGATCGCAGGGGTGGCCCAGGGCGCCGCCGCCCAGCTCCGGCTCGACCCGGTCGTGCTGCGGCTGACCTTCGTGCTGCTCACCGTTCTGGGCGGGTTCGGCACCCTGGCGTATGCCGCGCTGTGGATGTTCACCCCGCGCGAGCCGCACGAGGGCAGGGAGCCTTCGAGGGACTGGAGCCAGCTCGCCGCGTACGGCGCGATCGGGTTGGCGCTGACGGCCCTGGGCTGGCTCACCGGCGCCTCGGAGACCGGGATCGGGGCCTGGCCGCTCGCCGTGGGCGGCATCGGTTCGCTGATCCTGTGGCAGCAGGCCGACCCCGACCGGCGGCAGCGCTGGATGAACCACACCGTCGGGCAGGTCCGCCAGAACCGGGTCCGTACGTTCCTCGGGCTCGTGCTCGTCGTGGTCGGCGCGATCGGCTTCCTGGTGGCCAACGACGAGCTGGGCAAGGCCCGTCCCGGCATCGTGTTCACCATGGTGGTCGTGGGCGGTGTCGCGCTGATCGCGGCGCCCTGGCTCGCCGCCCTGTGGAAGGAGCTTCAGCGCGAGCGCCGCGAGCGCATCCGGCAGGAGGAACGCGCCGAGGTGGCCGCCCACGTGCACGATTCGGTGCTGCACACGCTGACGCTCATCCAGCGCAACGCCCAGGACCCGCGCGAGGTGATGCGGCTCGCCCGCTCCCAGGAGCGGGAGCTGCGCAACTGGCTCTACCAGCCCCAGCAGGACGCCGACGCGTCGGTGGCCGCGGCCGTGCGGCGGGTCGCGGCCGAGGAGGAGGACGCGCACGGGGTGCCGATCGAGGTCGTCTGTGTCGGCGACGGCCCGCTCACCCCCGAACTGTCCGCGATGATGCAGGCCGCGAGGCAGGCCATGGTCAACGCCGCGAAATACTCCGGTGCCGAGGTCGTCTCCGTGTACGCCGAGACGGAGCCGGACGAGGTCACCGTCTTCGTCAGGGACCGGGGGGCCGGGTTCGACATGAGCGAGGTGCCCGAGGATCGTATGGGTATCCGCCAGTCGATCATCGGCAGGATGGAACGCCACGGGGGCAGCGCCCGGGTGCGGACCGAGCCCGGCGAGGGCACGGAAGTGATGCTGACCATGAAGCTGGAGAAGACGTGAGTATCGAGCGAGCCGAAGTCGTGCGGCCGGCCGGAAGGCGGACCTCGGGACCGCGAGGGGAAGTCCGATGAGCGTGGTGAAGGTTTTGATCGTCGACGACCACCGTCTGTTCCGTTCCGGGGTGCGGGCCGAGCTCGGAGACTCCATCGAGGTGATCGGGGAGGCCGAGGACGTGGAGTCCGCGGTCAAGGCGATCGCCGCCCTCGGGCCCGACGTGGTCCTTCTCGACGTGCACATGCCCGGTGGCGGAGGCCAGGAGGTGCTGCGCCGGGTCCTCGGCTCCGGTTCCACGGTGCGCTTCCTCGCCCTGTCGGTCTCCGACGCGGCCGAGGACGTGATCGGCGTGATCCGGGGCGGCGCGCGGGGATACGTGACCAAGAACATCAGCGGGCGGGAGCTCACCGACGCCATCCGCAGGGTGGCCGAGGGCGACGCGGTCTTCTCGCCGAGGCTGGCGGGGTTCGTGCTGGACGCGTTCGCCTCCAGCGAGGCCCCGCCGATCGACCCCGAACTCGACTCGCTCACCCAGCGCGAGCGCGAGGTCCTGCGGCTGATCGCCCGGGGGTACGCGTACAAGGAGATCGCCAAGGAGCTGTTCATCTCGGTGAAGACCGTGGAGACCCACGTCTCGTCCGTGCTGCGCAAGCTGCAGCTCTCCAACCGCCACGAGCTGTCCCGCTGGGCCACGGCGCGCCGCCTGGTCTGAACCTTCACCCCCTCCTGTACGAGCAGTTACTTATGTGCGACTCTGCGAAGTATGGGACGCGATGTACCCGCGATGGTGTTCAGCCGCGAGGACCGGCGGCGCTACCGGGACAAGGTTCGGCGGTGCCTTGACGTCTTCGCGCAGCTGCTGCGCGAGTCCAGGTTCGAGTTCGACAGGCCCCGGGCCGGGCTGGAGATCGAACTCAACCTCGTGGACGAGCGCGGCG
Organism: Streptosporangium sp. NPDC000563; assembly: GCF_040299985.1. Lineage (NCBI taxonomy): Bacteria > Bacillati > Actinomycetota > Actinomycetes > Streptosporangiales > Streptosporangiaceae > Streptosporangium > Streptosporangium sp. NPDC000563. The sequence continues at coordinate 1,717,844 of NZ_JBEPDA010000001.1, forward strand.
AGGCCACGATGAAGAACACCGAGGTGCTGGAGGCGATCGCCGAGCCCGACTGGGGGACCGAGCTGGGCCAGTTCAACGTGGAGATCAACGTCCTGCCGGAGTCGCTGGAGGGAGACGGTGCGGCCCGGCTGGAGAAGGTGATCAGGGACCGTCTCAACCACGCGGAGGAACAGGCCCGCACCGTCGGCGGGCACATGGTGATGGTCGGCATCCTGCCCACATTGCGGGAGAGCGACGTCCACGAGGGCACGCTGTCGGCCAACCCCCGTTACAAACTCCTCAACGAGCAGATCTTCGCGGCGAGGGGCGAGGACCTGCACCTGTCGATCGAGGGCGACGAGTCCCTGGAGACCTACGCCGACAGCATCACCCCCGAGGCCGCCTGCACGAGCCTGCAGCTCCACCTCCAGGTCAGCCCCGAGGCGTTCGCCGCCAACTGGAACGCCGCCCAGGCCATCGCGGGCCCCCAGGTGGCGCTGGCGGCCAACTCGCCGTTCCTGTTCGGCCGCAGGCTCTGGCAGGAGACCAGGATCCCGCTGTTCGAGCAGGCCACCGACACCCGCCCGGTGGAGCTGAAGACCCAGGGCGTCCGGCCCCGGGTGTGGTTCGGCGAGCGGTGGATCACCTCGGTCTTCGACCTCTTCGAGGAGAACGCCCGCTACTTCCCCGCGCTGCTGCCCCTGTGCGACGAGGAGGACCCGCGCGAGGAGCTGGCACGCGGGATCACCCCGCAGCTCGGCGAGCTGACCCTGCACAACGGCACCGTCTACCGGTGGAACCGGCCGATCTACGCGGTCGTGGACGGCACCCCGCACCTGCGGGTGGAGAACCGGGTGCTGCCCGCCGGGCCCTCGGTGGCGGACGTCGCCGCCAATGCCGCCTTCTACTACGGGCTCATGCGCGTCCTCCCGTACGCCGAGCGCCCGGTGTGGACGCGTATGTCGTTCGCCGCGGCCGAGGACAACCTGCACGCCGCGGCACGGCACGGCCTGGACGCCAGGCTCTTCTGGCCGGGGCTCGGTGAGGTGGCCGCGTCCGAACTGATCCTGCGCCGCCTGCTGCCGCTCGCCCACGAGGGACTCGACCTGTGGGGCGTGGCCCCCGACTCCAGGGACCGGCTGCTGGGGATCGTCGAGCAGCGCTGCCTGACGGGCACGACCGGGGCGAGCTGGCAGATCGACATGGTGAACGCGTTCGGCGACCTCGAAAGGCACGAGGCGCTGCGCCGGATGACGTTGCACTACATCGAGAACATGCACACCAACGAGCCCGTCCACACCTGGCCGTCCCCCTGAACCCCGGTCGTGCCGATTCCGCGCGCGGGGAGCGTAACTCCGTCACGATGGGTTCATGAGAGCGTTTTCTTTTCTCCTCGTGCTCGTGCTCGCGGCCGTCACCGCCTGCGGGAGCGTCGGGGAGGGCCCGGAACCGGAGGCCGGTCCCGCCGGTGAGCGGGCCACGCCCAGCGCGCGCGGGGAGACGTTCGAGTCGGACGTAGAGCTGGCCAGGGAGCTCACCGAGGCCTACTGGAAGCAGACCTTCTCCGCGGCGGGGCTGACCTACCGCCCGGTCGCCGCGTTCACCGCCTACCAGGGAGAGAACGGGCCCGACTGCGGCGGGCAGCCCTCGGTGCCGAACAACGCCTTCTACTGCCCGGTGGGGCACTTCATCGCCTACGACGAGAGGTGGATGAACGAGCTCTACGAGCGGATGGGCGACGGCTCGGTCTACGTGATCATCCCGCACGAGTTCGGCCACGCGGTGCAGGCACAGCTGAACACCGCCTTCCGGCTGAGCATCGAGCAGGAACTCCAGGCCGACTGCTACGCCGGAGGAACCCTCGGGGCGCTGGTCAAGGGCGGCGCGCTGCAGACCGAGCCGGGCGACGAGGACGAACTCCTGCTCAACCTCGCCGCGGCCGGCGACCCCACCGACGACTGGCTGCGTCCGGACGCCCACGGTACGGCGGGGCAGCGCCAGGAGCTGTTCGTCAAGGGCTACAACCAGGGGACGAGCGTCTGCTGAGGCGCACCGGGAGTCATCGCGCGGGAGCCGAGAGGCCCGGAGCCGGGGACCACGTCCGCGATGGTCTCGCGCGGTTTCACGTCCGGGCGTCCGGAGCCGCCGCGTGGGAGCCGCGGGGGAGCCGGAGGAGCCGCCGGGCTGGGCACCCGCCTGACCAGGCCGCGACGAAAGTACGCCGCGATGAGTACACATGAATCCGCCGGGAGGTTGATGCCGGGCCGTCCCGGTCCACCTACGCTGAGGGCGGGGAGCGACCAGGGGGTGATGGCATGCGGATGACGGTGCGAGAGATCGGCTGGGCCGCGCGAGGTGCCTGCGGTACGAGCGATCCCGAGCTGTTCTTCCCGCTGACGCAGTCGGCCGAGCACGAGGCGCGGGCGAAGGCGGTCTGCGAGCGGTGTCCGGTGCTGAATGAGTGCCGGGCCTACGCGCTCCGTGCGGCCGAGCCGGAGGGGATCTGGGGTGGCCTGACGGTGAAGGAACGCCGCGGCCTGCGCTTCCCCGACGGTTGGCGCCAGGCCGCCACGGGCCGGGCCCCCGTCGCGTAGCCTCGAACCGGATTCGTGCCGGATCGGCGGGGATCATCGAAGGCGCGGGGCGGGCCCGAGGTCGCGATCCCCGGCGCGGCCCGGCAGGCGGGGCGCGAGACGACGTCCGAGGGAGTCGTGGGCATGGAACGCGAGCCGGGACGAGCCGCCCGTGCCGGATCCGAGGCGGTGCCCGGCGCTCTGCCGGGCACACTGGCGGGCACCCTGGCAGGCACGGTGGCGGTGCTGGTGGCGGCGAACGTGCTCAACAACCGCCTGGCGCCGAGGCTGGCACCGCTGACCTCGGCCGCGGCCACCGGCGCGCTGGTCGTCATGGCCCGCCGTTCCGGGCTCTCCTGGGCCGAGCTGGGGTTCCACCGGCGTTCGCGGGGCCTGCGGATCGGTGGCGCGCTCGCCTCCGCCGTGGCCGGGGCCTACGCCGCCGGCATCGCCGTGCCGGCCACCCGCAGGTTCTTCCGCGACGAGCGCGCCCTGTCCCTGTCGCGCGCCCGCGCGCTGGAGGAGGCCCTGATCCAGGTGCCGTTCGGCACGGTCCTGCTGGAGGAGGTCGGTTTTCGCGGGGTGACGCACGCCCTCGTCGCCCGCTCGCACGGCCACGGTACGGCGACCGCCGTCTCCTCGGTCCTCTTCGGCCTCTGGCACATCCTGCCCGCCGTCGACATGATGGCCGCCAACCCCGCCCTGAGCCGCCTGGCCACGGGGGAGGCCCTCGGCGCCCCCGGCGCCCCGGGTGCCCCTGACGTTCCCGGTGTCCCCGACGCCGCGGGCTCCGGTGGCTCCCGTGGCTCTCGTACGGAGGGGACGGGAGGCGAAGGCCCCGGCGTCCCGGCCGTCCTCGCCTCTCGCGCGCGAGGAACGGGAGGCGAGGAGGGCTCCGGGGCACCGGCTGTGCCCGCCGGACCGGACGCGCCGGGCGTGCCACGAGGCCCGGAGGGGGCGCCCGCGTGGCAGGTGGCGCGCGTCGTGGCCGGGTCGGTGGTCACGACGGGCCTCGCCGGGGTGCTCTTCACCGAGCTGCGCAGGAGGGGCGGCCTCGCCGCCCCCGCCCTGTTCCACGTCGCGACCAACTCCCTGGGCTACCTGTTCGCCCGCCTCGCCCCGCCGGAGGAGCCGGCCTCGGGCCGCGGACCGCTGCCGAGGTGACCCCGCGCCGGCGGGTCCGGCAGTGCTCTCCCGGTCTCGGCCCCCGGCCGTGCCTTCCCGGCTCTTCCCGGGCCGTGCCCTCCCGGCCTGCGCGCGGGGAGATCAGCGCCCCGGCTCGGTCAGCGAGCCGTGCGCCAGGCCTCCCGGCCTGCGCGCGGGGAGATCAGACGGTGATGACCCGCTGGAAGGCCTCGACGTAGCGACCCTCGCCGAAGCCCGCCTCGGTGGCGATCTGCGAGAAGCGGCCCCGCAGGAAGTCCTCGAAGTCGTCCAGGTGGTCGATCTGGCTGGCGTGGGCGCGCAGGGCGGCGAGCTTGCGGTCGAAGGTGTCGGTGACGTCCACGTAGTGGTCGGGCGTCGGGCCGCCGTTGAGCCAGACCTCGCGGACGGTCCACGCCTCAAGTCCCTCGTCGAGCAGCAGCGAGGGGAAGGTGTACGGGTTGCGCGCGTCGGGATAGACGGCGTCGAGGGTGCAGCCGCCGACCGCCCGGTGGTCGGGGTGGCTGGGGGCGATGAACCGGTGGTTGCGCTCGGGGCTGTGGGTGATCACCAGGTCGGGCCTGACCTGGCGGATGACCCGGGTGATCTCGCACCGCAGCTCCAGGCTCTGCACCACGGTCCCGTCGTGGCGGCCGAGGTAGCGCACGTCGGTCACCCCGACGGCCTTGGCGGCGTTGGACTGCTCGGTCCGGCGCAGCTCGGCCATCCCGGTGTTGTCCAGCTCGCGGTCGAAGCCGCCGGCGTCACCGTCGGTGACCACGCAGTACGTCACCTCGACACCTCGCGCGGTGAACAGCGCCATGGTTCCCGCGGCGGCGAAGTCCACGTCGTCGGGATGCGCGGTGACCGCGAGCACGCGGCTGATCTCGTTTTCCGAAAGCATGGGAGGACCCTTTCGTTTTCCGCGTACCGCTCGGTCGTCACAACCGTGGGCGAGTCCACCCGCATTCCTTGACGACGACTGGACCCGGTTGTCGGTCGGTCGTTCTAACCTAGGGGACGTGTCGATCCCAGCCGCTTCCCTGACCCATCCGTTGCTCGACGGGCTCAATCCTCAGCAGCGCGAGGCCGTCGTGCACCACGGCAGCCCCCTGCTCATCGTCGCGGGTGCGGGTTCCGGCAAGACCCGGGTGCTCACCCACCGCATCGCCTACCTGCTGGGTGAGCGGGGCGTGCAGCCGCAGGAGATCCTGGCGATCACCTTCACCAACAAGGCCGCGAGGGAGATGAAGGACCGGGTCGACCGGCTCATCGGCCCGCGCTCGGCGGCGATGTGGGTGATGACCTTCCACAGCGCGTGCGTGCGGATCCTGCGCCGCGAGGCCAAGCGCCTCGGCTTCCCCTCGGGTTTCTCCATCTACGACCAGGCCGACTCCCAGCGCCTGATGGCGATGGTCTGCCGCGAGATGGACCTCGACCCCAAGCGTTACCCGCCGAGGTCGTTCTCCGCCCAGGTGAGCAACTTCAAGAACGAGCTGATCGACTACGAGACGGCGGCGGCCCAGGCGTCCACCCATCTGGAGCGCAAGCTCGCCGAGGCGTATCGCAACTACCAGCAGAAGCTCACCGAGGCCGGAGCGATGGACTTCGACGACCTCATCATGCTGACGGTGACGCTGTTCCAGATCTTCCCCGACGTGGCCGAACACTACCGGCTCCGCTGGCGCCACATCATGGTCGACGAGTACCAGGACACCAACCACGCCCAATACACCCTGATCCGCGAGATCGCGGGCCGTCCCGAGCCGCGCACCGCCGACGGTGACGTGGTCAGGGAGGGTGGCGAGAGCAGGGTCGCTCCGGCCGAGCTGTGCGTGGTGGGTGACGCCGATCAGTCGATCTACGCCTTCCGCGGTGCGACGATCCGCAACATCCTGGAGTTCGAGCGCGACTACCCGGAGGCGAGGACGATCCTGCTGGAGCAGAACTACCGCTCCACCCAGACGATCCTGTCCGCCGCCAACGCGGTGATCTCGCGCAACGCGAGCCGCAAGCCCAAGAACCTCTGGTCCGACCAGGGCGCCGGGGCGAAGATCATCGGCTATGTCGCCGACAACGAGCACGACGAGGCCATGTTCGTCGCCCAGGAGGTCGACAGGCTCACCGACGACGAGGACGTCGTTCCCGGCCAGGTCGCCGTGTTCTACCGGACCAACGCCGCCTCCCGGGTGTTCGAGGAGATCTTCATCCGGACCGGTCTGCCCTACAAGGTGGTGGGCGGGGTGCGCTTCTACGAGCGCAAGGAGGTCCGCGACCTGCTCGCCTACCTGCGCTTCCTGTCCAACCCGAACGACGTGGTCTCGCTGCGCCGCATCCTCAACGTGCCCAAGCGCGGCATCGGCGAGCGGGCCGAGGCGATGGTCGAGGCGTTCGCGACCAGGGAGCGGATCCCCTACTGGGAGGGGCTGCGCCGGGCGGACGAGGCGCCGGGCATGGCCACCCGCTCGCTCAAGGCCATCGGCGAGTTCGTCGCGCTGATGGACGAGCTCATGGTGAAGGCCGACGACATGACGCCCTCGGAGCTGGCCCAGGAGGTGCTGGTGAGCACCGGTTACCGCCTGGAGCTCACCGCCTCCAACGACCCGCAGGACGAGAGCCGCCTGGAGAACCTGGACGAGATGATCTCGGTCGCCTCCGAGTTCGAGGAGGCGAATCCCGAGGGCACGCTGGTCGAGTTCCTGGAGCAGGTCTCCCTGGTCGCCGACGCCGACCAGATCCCGGCGGCCGACGGCGGTCAGGGCGTGGTGACGTTGATGACGCTGCACACCGCCAAGGGGCTGGAGTTCCCCGTGGTGTTCCTCACCGGCATGGAAGACGGGGTCTTCCCGCACATGCGCTCTCTCGGCGAGCCCAAGGAGCTGGAGGAGGAGCGTCGCCTGGCCTATGTCGGCATCACCAGGGCCGAGCGGCGCCTCTACATCTCCAGGGCGGCCGTCCGTAGTTCCTGGGGCTCACCCGCGTTCAACCCGGCGTCCCGGTTCGTCGCCGAGATCCCGTCCGAGCTGGTCGACTGGCGCAGCGACCCGGAGAAGAGCGCCTGGAGCGCCGCCACCCGCCGCGACTCCCGCCCCGCCCCGGCGAGGAAGCCCGGCGGCAGGCAGATCCCCAACCTCACCCCCGGTGACCGGATCACCCACGACCAGTTCGGTCTGGGCACGGTGGTGTCGGTGGACGGCGTCGCGGAGAAGACCAAGGTCAAGATCGACTTCGGTGGCGGGGGAGAGAAGACCCTGCTGCTGGCGTACGCGCCGCTGGAGAAGCTCTGACCCGCGACCGGCGATCCACGCTGGGCTGACTTACTCCACGGCCCGGAGAGCTCCGTCGCTTCGACCTTCGGGACCCGCGGGTCCGGCACCGGATGACGATGCCGGACGTCGACCGACCGTAATCGAGCGAGAGGTGCCGAGAGCCGGGGTGTCCGGGCGGAGGTGTCCGACGAGTGCCCGGCTGTCGCTCGCCGGGCACTCATCCCGTCCGAGATGCCCTCGGTGATCGTCTCGGACCGGTCTTCGAGTCGCCGATCACCTCGGGCGGCGTGCGGTTCAGCCCTTGAAGATCTCTCCGATGGGGTCCTCCGGCGGGGAGGTGTCACCGATGAGCTCGTCGAACTCGACCACCTGGCCGGCGGGCGGCGCCTTGATCGTGACCTTGGTGCCCCAGCCGGTGTAGCGGGTGTCGTTGACGTAGGACAGCTCGGTGCTGTTGAGGCCCCGGGTCGACTCCGTGTACGACGACACGACCCGGCGGACCAGCTGGTCGGAGCCGACGTAGATCTTCCAGGTCACCGGGAGCGTCGCGGACCTGCCGGTGGGCTTCTTGACCAGCATCGCGCGCACCGCGGGAGAGACCTTGAAGAGCTCGGCCAGCGTGATCGTGCCCGAGTGGACCGTGGTCCGGGTCCCGTCCCACGTCCCGCCGGGACGCTTGGCGGTGGTGCGGGCCAGGGTCGCCCGCAGCGTGGCGGGCTCGACGGTGCTGATGATCTGCTGGACGGCGCTGACCAGGTAGGCCGTGTCGCCGCGAGTGCGCAGCCACTTCTTGCCCTCGGGCATGGACTCGGCGAAGATGCCGCCCGAGGTGTAGGAGACGCCCTTCAGCGAGATCGTCCGCGACGGGGTGAACAGGCCCTTGAGCTCGCCATCCTCTGCGGGCAGGTTGAACTTGGTGGTGAGGTCCGAGGCGACCAGGCCGGTCCTGCCGAACTCCAGCACGCCGCTCCGCCGGGTGAAGATCGCCCGGTGCTTCTTGCCCTCACCGACGACTTTCGTGTTCTCGGTGAGCTTCACGCCCCTGTGGGTCCTGAAGTGGCGCTTCAATGCCGAGACCGGGTCGGCCGCCGAGGCCGTCGCGGCCGGGGTGGTCTTCGCGCTCGCCGGAGTGACGGCGACCAGCGTGGGAGCGATCAGAGCTGCCACGGTGGCGCCGGTGAGGGCGGCGATCATTCGCCTCATCGAGGGGGTCCTCCCGTATGTGTCCTCGCGTCGTCGCTGAGGGCGGAAGAAGATTCTTGCCTATATCCCGAAATATCGGATCAAGAACCGCCGAAGCCGGCGAGTCCCGTGTGACCGAAGAACGCGGAGGGCGCCGACCGCCTGCCGAACCATACCGGGAGCCGAACATGCCGGACAGCCGATCGTCCCAGGCGGTAGGAGGATCCTTCGACGCGCCGGGTCCCGAGCCCGTCAGCTCCCGAGCACGTCAGGTCTCGCATGTGTCGGATCCCGCGCACATGGAAACGCCGCGAGCCGCGCCCGGCGGGTGAGGCCCACCGGGCGCGGCTCGTGTGGTTTCGGGGTGGTCAGCGCGGGACGGTCAACGCGGTGTGATCATCGTGTGGCGACCGGCGAAATGCGATCGGTACGAAGCGATCGGCGTGGTGTGACCGACGCGGCGACCGAAGAAAGACGATCAGCTGGCGCCACTCAGCAGCTGGATGGGGGCGTCGGCCTCCACGCCCTCATCGAGGTCACCGGGCTGGGCGACCTGGTCGGCGGGCGGCGCCTTGACCGTGACCTTGGAGCCCCAACCGGTGTATCGGGTCTCGACCGAGAGGGTCGTCCCTCCCGGGGCGCCCAGGGCGCCGGCGGAGTAGCTGGTGGTCAGTTTCCTCGCGAGCAGGTCGGAACCGAGAACCAGCTTCCACTGCACCACGGTCTTCGACTGCTTGGCGGTCGGGGGAATGAAGATGCCCGCCCGGAACCACGGTGAGACCTTGTAGAGCTCACCGAAGGTGATCTTCCCCGAGTAGGCGGTCGGACGCTTGACCGTGGCGCGCGCGAGCAGGGCCTTGAGCGTCGCGGGTTCGGCCGGGTTGACAAGCTGGCTCAACCGGCCGTTGTTGCCCAGGATGCCGCTGGGAGTCTTCAGCCACGTTTTGTCGTCGGGCAGGAATTGGCCGAAGATTCCGCCGGAGATGTAGGAGGTGTTCTTGACGCGGATCACCCGCTCGGGCGAGGTCAGCCCGGCCAGAACTTTGGCGTCCTCCTCGCTCAGCTCCTCGGAAATCGCCGCGATGTCGCTCGCCTTGAAGCGCAGTTTGGTGGTCTGGTCGGACGCGTTGATTCCGGAGGCGCCGAACTGGAACACCCCCTTTCGCTGGGCCGTGACCGCGCTGCCGTATGAGGCCCGCACCTTCGTGGTGTCGACGTAGGTGACGCCAAGGCCGCTCTTGAACTGCTTCTTCAGCGCACTGACCGGGTCGGCGGCCTGCGCGTGCGCGGTCGATGCCAGCGCCGGAACGCCCAGCATGGCCGTCGCGGCGCACGCCAGACCGGCGATGTATCGCTTCAAAGGAAGATCCTCCTGATTGATCCCTCCACCCCGCTGGGGAGGGGAAACACATTCTTGCGGGGCAAGATCACGAAATGGTAGCGCATTTGGAGGATCGCCTTGAATTAAACGTGCATATTCGGTGCAGAGGCGTCCTCTGGACCTTTGGGGGCCCTACGGAGACACGGGTCTGTTTCCGGTCGACCACGGACGGTCGGTTTCCTTTTTTCGTGGGTTTTTCGCGGGACCTCGGCCCTCCCGCGCATTCCCGCCGGTTTAACCGGGGCACGGTCGTTCGGGCGGCGGCCGTGGCGCCGTACGAGAAAAAACGATGAAATCGGCGCCGCTGTAATGTGGTTCGCGACGGCCCGCCGACTCCGGCGAGATGTGCCGGTCGCGGTGGCCCGCCGACCCCGGTGAGACGTGGCCGGTTACGCTTCCGACAGTTCCCACGTCGCGAGGGGAGCGCAGACAAGGAGGTCTGGATGGATGCCGTGTCAAGAATCCGCGTCGTCATCGCCAAGCCGGGGCTGGACGGCCACGACAGGGGTGTGAAGATCGTGGCGCGGGCGCTGCGGGACGCCGGGATGGAGGTCGTCTACACCGGCCTGCACCAGACGCCCGAGCAGATCGTGCGCACCGCGATCCAGGAGGACGCCGCGGCGATCGGGCTGTCCATCCTGTCCGGCGCGCACATGACGCTCTTCGCGAAGGTGCTGGAGCTGCTGAAGGAGAACGACGCGAGCGACATCGTCGTGTTCGGCGGCGGGATCATCCCCGAGGACGACATGCCCGCGCTCCAGGAGATGGGCGTCGCACGCGTCTTCACCCCGGGCGCCACCACCCAGGAGATCGTCGACTGGGTGCGCAGCGCGATCCCCTCGCCCGTCTGACATCCCCCTTCGGGCCGGTCTCCCGCCACTCCGACGGATCTCTGACAGGTCGCTCGCCGCTCCGGTGAACGATCTCACGGGGCGGCGGCAGGGCCTGTCGGTTCGGCGCTCACAGCGTTCGAGGCGTACGATCTGGAACCCGGTTACCTGGTCATGTCATCAGGCGGGCTAGGCTTCATTGGCGCAAAACCGTCGGGTCATTGGCGCAAAACCGTCGGGCTCCCCTTGGATCATGGAGTCGGCCCGCTCTCATCTGTACACCAGCCGGACAAGCAAGGACGGACCCTCGTGGACCTGTTCGAACATCAGGCGAAGGAGCTCTTCGCGGAGTACGGCATCCCGGTGCCGCGCGGCGTGGTCGCGCACACCGTGGAGGAGGCACGGGCGGCAGCCGAGGAGCTGACCGGCCGTGTCGTCGTCAAGGCCCAGGTCAAGACCGGTGGTCGCGGCAAGGCCGGTGGCGTGAAGGTCGCCGACGACGCCGCCGACGCCGAGCGGAAGGCCACCGACATCCTCGGCATGGACATCAAGGGCCACACGGTCCACAAGGTCCTGATCGAGGAGGCGAGCGCGATCGCGGAGGAGTACTACTTCTCCTTCCTGCTCGACCGCGCCAACCGTACGTTCCTCGCCATCTGCTCCGCCGCGGGCGGCATGGACATCGAAGAGGTCGCGCACAGCACCCCGGAGAAGGTCGCGAAGATCCCGATCTCCCCCCTGGACGGCGTCGACCGGGCCAAGGCCCGTGAGATCGCCCAGGCCGGCGGGCTGCCGGAGGCCGCGCTCGACGGCTCCGCCGAGCTCATCGAGAAGCTCTGGTGCGCCTTCGTCGACGAGGACGCCTCTCTCGTCGAGGTCAACCCGATGATCCTGTCCGCCGACGGCCAGGTGAAGGCCCTCGACGGCAAGGTCACCCTCGACGACAACGCGGCGTTCCGCCAGACGGACCACGCGGCCTTCGAGGACAAGGCCGCCGAGGACCCGCTGGAGGCCGCGGCCAAGGCCAAGGACCTCAACTACGTCAAGCTCGACGGTTCCGTCGGCATCATCGGCAACGGCGCCGGCCTGGTCATGTCGACCCTGGACGTCGTCGCCTACGCCGGCGAGGCGTTCCCCGGCACGCCCAAGCCCGCCAACTTCCTCGACATCGGCGGCGGCGCCTCGGCCGAGGTGATGGCGGCCGGTCTGGAGATCATCATCTCCGACCCCGCGGTGAAGTCGATCTTCGTCAACGTCTTCGGCGGCATCACCGCCTGTGACGCGGTCGCCAACGGCATCGTCTCGGCCTTCCAGCTGCTGGAGGCCCGGGGCGAGAGCGTGAGCCGCCCGCTCGTCGTCCGCCTGGACGGCAACAACGCCGAACTCGGGCGTCAGATTCTCTCCGACGCGAAGCTCCCCGGCGTCGAACTGGTGGACACCATGGACGATGCGGCCAAGCGCGCCGCCGAACTCGCCGCGGTAGGTGCGTAATGGCCATCTGGCTGAACGAGAACAGCAAGATCATCGTCCAGGGCATGACCGGCGGTGAGGGCACCAAGCACACCCGCCGGATGCTCGCCTCGGGCGCCCGCGTCGTCGGCGGCGTCAACGCACGCAAGGCCGGCACCGTCCACGAGGGCCTGCCCGTCTTCGGCACCGTCGCGGAGGCGATCAAGGAGACCGGCGCCGACGTGTCGGTCGTCTTCGTGCCCCCGGCGTTCACCAAGGACGCCGTCAAGGAGGCGATCGACGCCGAGATCCCGCTCTGCGTGGTCATCACCGAGGGCGTCCCGATCCACGACACCACCGAGTTCTGGGCGTACGCGGTCGCCAAGGGCGGCAAGACCCGGATCATCGGGCCCAACTGCCCCGGCATCGCCTCGCCCGGCGCCTCGAACGCGGGGATCATCCCGGCCGACATCACCAGCGCGGGCCGCATCGGCCTGGTCTCGAAGTCGGGCACGCTGACGTACCAGCTCATGTACGAGCTGCGCGACATCGGGTTCTCCACCGCGGTCGGCATCGGCGGTGACCCGGTCATCGGCACCACGCACATCGACGCCCTGCAGGCGTTCCAGGACGACCCGGGCACCGAGGCGATCGTGATGATCGGCGAGATCGGCGGCGACGCCGAGGAGCGCGCGGCCGCCTACATCGAGCAGCACGTCACCAAGCCGGTCGTCGCCTACGTGGCGGGCTTCACCGCCCCCGAGGGCAAGACCATGGGCCACGCGGGCGCGATCGTGTCCGGCTCGGCCGGCACCGCCCAGGCGAAGAAGGACGCGCTGGAGAAGGTCGGCGTCCGCGTCGGCAGGACCCCGAGCGAGACCGCCCGCCTGATGCGCGAGGTCGTCAAGTCGCTCTGACGCACGGCTCCGGGGCCACGGCCCCGCCCACTTTCAAAGGGCGTCCGGCATCCCGCCGGGCGCCCTTCGCCATGCGGTTTCCGTGTCGGCGTCACCCGGATACCACAGGGAGATCCCGTGACGCGGTGCGCGACACGCGGGCGAGGGAGTCCCTTCCGCACCGAAGATCCTGAGAGCATCGACTACTGTGACGGCCCTTTTCGATCAGCTACGGACGGCTCCCCGTAACGTCCTCAGCCGTATCCCCCTGCCCGGCCTCACGGGTGACGACGACGACGCCCGTCGGCCGCTTCCCGTCTCCGGAATGCTCGCCGCCGCGTGGACCCTCGGCGTGGGGCTGGCGGTGCTCACCACGCTCACCCTGGTCGGCTGGATCGCCGCTCCCCGCGGCGCGCTCGGCGCGGGACTGCCCGCGGTGTTCCGCACCGCGTCGCAGCTCTGGCTCGCCGCGCACCACGCGGGCTTCGCGATCCCCGGCGGCTCGGTGGGCCTGCTTCCGCTCGGGCTGACGATCCTGCCCGCCTTCCTGCTGTACCGCGCCGGGATGTGGATGGCCCGCGACGCGGATCTGCGGCTCCGGCTGCCCGCCAGGCTGCCCAAGAACACCCCGAAGGAGGTGTCCAACGCCCGCCGCAGGGCGCAGCTGGTCCTGATCGCGCAGGCGGGCATCTCGCTGGCGGCGCCGTACGCGCTGCTGGCCGGGCTGATCGCGCTGGTCACCAGGAACGAGATCACCCAGCCCTTCCTCGGCGACGTGCTGGCCAGCCATCTGGTGCTGGCCTTCCTCGCGGGCTCGGTGGCCGTCGCCAGGACGATCGGCCCCTGGCGTTCGATGCTGCGCCTGCTGCCCGAGCGGCTGCGCTCGGTCGTGGCCGGGACGTCCGCCGCGCTGGGGATCATGCTCGTCGCGGGCGCCGTCATGGTGGCCGGGGCCGTCGTGGTCAACTTCGGGCAGGTGCGGGAACTCTCCGGGATCCTGGCGCCGGGGTTCGTCGGAGGTGCGCTGCTCCTGCTGGTGCAGGGGCTCTACCTGCTCAACGCCGTCATCTGGGGCCTCGCCTACATCGCGGGTCCGGGGTTCGCGGTCGGCACCGGCACGCTGGTCGCGCCGACGGGCGTGCAGCTCGGCACGGTCCCGAGCCTGCCGATCCTGGGCGCGCTGCCCGAGGCGGGCCCGACGCCGGCCTGGGTGATGATCGTGATCGCGGTGCCTTTCCTCGCCGGGGCCGTGGCGGGTGTCCTGGTCGTCCGGATCTCGCCCTCCCCCTCGTACGAGGGGGCGCCGCTGTGGGGATTCGCCTGCGGGCTCGCGACCGGGACGGTGGCGGGCCTGCTCGCCGCGCTCTCCGGCGGCTCGCTCGGCGGTTCGCGGCTGGCCGCGCTGGGTCCCTCGGGCTGGGAGGTGATGGTCTCGGTGACCCTGGAGGTGGGCGTCGCGGCCGGGATCGCCGCGGGACTGGCCAACTGGTGGTTGATCTTCCGTGGACACAACACGGCCGTCACCAAGGCGGCGGCCAAGGTCGGCACCGCCACCGCACCGGTGCGCAAGGCGGGTGCCAAGATCGCCAAGGCGGCGGCCTCGGCGGCGGGAAAGGTCGGCTTCGCCGAGCCGGAGGAACTCCAGAAACTCCCCGGCTACTGGCTGGACGCCACGGAGTGCGACACCCAGCCGATCCCGGTCATCAGGGACGACTGGGAGGACGAGCACGCCTCGGCCGCGGCGGAGAACCCGCAGAAGGCCCGCCGCCCCGACCCGCCGCGCCCGCCCCGGCGCGACATCGTCGACGAGAGCGACGACAAGGGCGGCCACGTCATCTACGTCGACCCCTACGCCTGGGACCGCGACTGAGACTCCGCGCCGGTCCGGGCCGAGTGATCGATCCAAGCCGGTGAAGCTCTGTGCCGGTCGGAGCCGGGTGATGAGAGCCGAGCAGGTCCGAGCCGGTCAGGGAGGCGCCGGGAGAAGCCTCGCGCCGAACAGGGGCCGACGGATCCAAGCCGGTCAGAGTCGCGCCGGGTGAAGTCCCGTGCCGGTCAGGACCGGGCGATGAGAGCCGCGCCGGTCAGGGAGGGAAGGGGAAGCGCACCTGGCCGGGCTCCAGGAAGGGCAGCTTCTTCTCCATCGCCCGTTCGAGCTGCTCCACGCACTGGTTCTGCGCCGCCACGGTGCCCGCGCCCCTGCCGCACTCGGTGTAGGCGGCCAGCTCGTCACCGAAGTAGAACTGCAGCGACGTCACCGCGATCGAGATCAGCAACGCCGTGGCCGACAGCACGACGCCCACCACGGCGGTGCCCGCCGGCTTGGGGATGGCGCGGAGCGTCCCGATCGCGCGGATCGAGGTGGCGAGGGCGAAGATCGCCATGACGATTCCCGCGAGGGGGAGTAGCAGCGTCATCACCGCCGCGGCGACCGCGAGCCACAGCGCCCTGCGACCGGCGCTCTCAGTGGGCCGGACCTCGACCGGTGGTGTCACCTGACCTCCTTGCATCGTTCGTACGGACAGGCCGATACCCTTGCAGCGGCGTGAGTCCCCGTCCGAATGGAGTGCGTCGGTGTCATCCCAGGCCGTTCGGCTTGTGGTTCTCGTGTCCGGTTCTGGAACCAACCTACAGGCCCTGCTGGACGCTGTGGCAGACGAGACCTACGGTGCCCGGATCGTGGCCGTGGGCGCCGATCGCGGCGGTATCGAGGGGTTGACCCGTGCGGAGCGCGCGGGGGTGCCGACCTTCGTGGAGAGGCTGGCCGATCACCCCACCCGCGAGGAGTGGGATGGCAGGCTCGCCGCCCGGATCGCCGAGTACCGGCCGGACCTCGTGGTCTGCGCGGGGTTCATGAAGATCCTCGGCGCGCCGACGCTGAACGCCTTCCCGGTCCTCAACACCCATCCCGCCCTGCTGCCCTCCTTCCCCGGCGCGCACGGCGTCCGTGACGCGCTCTCGTACGGCGTGCGCGTCACCGGCTGCACCGTGATGCTCGCCGACGCGGGCGTCGACACCGGGCCGATCATCGCTCAGGAGGCCGTGCCCGTGCTGGACGGCGACGACGAGCCGACCCTGCACGAGCGCATCAAGACCGTCGAGCGTCATCTGCTCGTCGACACCGTCGGCCGGATGGCCCGCGAGGGCTGGACCGTCACCGGCAGGATTGTTCGATTCGGACGACCCGGCGGATGAGCCGGGTTCCCGGGGGAAACCCGGAACCAACCAGGAGGAGCACGAAGTGACCCGCATCGCCATCCGGCGCGCGTTGATCGCGGTGTACGACAAGAGCGGGCTGGAGGAGCTGGCCCGTGGGCTCGACGCCGCGGGTGTGGAGATCGTCTCCACCGGGGGCACCGCCGCGAAGATCGCCTCCTTCGGCGTCCCTGTCACTCCTGTCGAGTCGCTGACCGGCTTCCCCGAGTGCCTCGACGGCCGGGTCAAGACGCTGCACCCGCGCGTGCACGCCGGGCTGCTCGCCGACAGCGGCAACCCGTCGCACACCAAGCAGCTCGAAGAGCTGGAGATCGAGCCGTTCGAGCTGGTGGTGGTGAACCTCTACCCGTTCGAGGAGACCGTGGCCTCCGGCGCCTCCGACGCCGAGTGCGTGGAGCAGATCGACATCGGCGGCCCCGCGATGATCCGGGCCGGGGCCAAGAACCACGGCACCGCCGCGGTGGTCGTCGACCCCGCCTCGTACGGCGAGGTGCTGGCCGCGATCGCGGACGGGGGTTTCACCCTCGCCGAGCGCCGCCGCCTGGCCGCCGCCGCGTACGCCCACACCGCCGCCTACGACACCGCGGTGGCCTCCTGGTTCGCGAGCGTCTACGCCGCCGAGGAGGGCGCGTGGCCGCGTTACATGGGCGCGGCCTGGGAGCTGCGGTCGTCGCTGCGCTACGGCGAGAACCCGCACCAGGGCGCCGCCCTGTACTCGGGGCAGAAGGACGGCCTGGCCAACGCCGAGCAGCTGCACGGCAAGGAGATGTCCTACAACAACTACCTCGACGCCGACGCCGCGTGGCGGGCCGCGTGGGACTTCGACGCGCCCGCCGTGGCGATCATCAAGCACCAGAACCCGTGCGGCATCGCGATCGGCGCGGACGTCGCCGAGGCGCACCGCAAGGCCCACGCCTGCGACCCCGTCTCGGCGTACGGCGGGGTGATCGCGGTCAACGCGGAGGTGACCGGGGAGCTGGCCCGGCAGATCGCCGAGGTGTTCACCGAGGTCGTGGTGGCGCCCTCCTTCACGGCGGAGGCGCTGGAGGTGCTCACCGCCAAGAAGAACATCCGGCTGCTGTCCTGCCCCGCGGGGCCGTCCAACCCGGCGGAGTTCCGCCGGATCGACGGTGGCCTGCTGGTGCAGACCGCCGACCGGGTCGACGCCCCGGGCGACGATCCGTCCAACTGGGAGCTGAAGGCCGGACCCGCCGCCTCCGCGGAGGTGCTCGCCGACCTCGCCTTCGCCTGGCGGGCGTGCCGCTCGGTGAAGTCCAACGCGATCCTGCTCGCCTCGGACGGCGCGTCGGTGGGTGTCGGCATGGGTCAGGTCAACCGGGTCGACTCGGCGCGGCTCGCGGTCTCCCGGGCGGGCGAGCGAGCCTCAGGTGCCGCCGCGGCCTCCGACGCGTTCTTCCCCTTCCCCGACGGTCTGCAGATCCTCATCGACGCGGGTGTGAAGGCGGTCGTGGAACCGGGCGGTTCGATCAGGGACGAGGAGGTCGTCGCGGCCGCCGAGGCGGCCGGGGTGACCCTCTACTTCACCGGAACCCGCCACTTCTTCCACTGACCCGCTCCCGCTGCGCGGCCGTCGCGACGACTGTGGCGGCTGCGCACAGGAGATAGGAAAGTGGCGGATTAGACAGGACCACCTGGATGAAAAAGCTTTGACCTGCGGTTAGTCTGAAGCATCCCTTTCGTCACAGTCGTGGAGCCTCCTCATGCCATTGCTCGACCACGCCCTGTACGCCTTTGTGATCATGCATGGTGTCTGGATCAGCCCCTGGATGATGATCATTCTCGCGCTCGGCGCGGCCTACCTCAGTGGGCGGGCGATGGAGTGGATCCCCTTCACCCGCAGGATCATCGAGCGCAAGGAGGCGAGGGAGGCGGAGCGCGGCTGACCCCGCGATCTCGGGCCCTTCTCCCTCGGGGACGCGGAGCAGGCCCGGCGACGCCTGACGGTCA
Source organism: Streptosporangium sp. NPDC000563 (assembly GCF_040299985.1). Classification (NCBI taxonomy): domain Bacteria; kingdom Bacillati; phylum Actinomycetota; class Actinomycetes; order Streptosporangiales; family Streptosporangiaceae; genus Streptosporangium; species Streptosporangium sp. NPDC000563. The sequence goes on from NZ_JBEPDA010000001.1 coordinate 1,735,730, forward strand.
TGGCGTCGCCTGGCAGCACGGGCGGTGCCTGGCAGCACGGGCGGCGCCTGACAGCACGGGCGACACCGAATGTCTCGGGCAGGACCGGATCATCCGGACCCGCCCGAACCATTCGGCTCGCTCGTTCGCGAGACCTCGCTCACCGGACCCGCCCGGCACTCACCGGATGATCCGGTCCTGCCCGACCCGTTCGGTGCGCCCGTCCATGAGACCTTGCTCACAGGATCCGCGGCCACCGGGCCTCGCTCACGAGGCCCTGCGGTTCGCGGTGGTGGACGACGCGGTCTGAGGCTCGGGAGCGCCGGCCGCGCGCTGCGGCGGCACCACGGGGGTGGGCCTGACCAGCCCCAGGGCGACGACCTCGTTCGCCAGCCTGGTGCGCCGGTTGGTGCCCTCCGGGATCCGGAACTTCTGGTAGAGGCGCAGGAGGTGCTGTTTGACAGCCGCCTCCGTCACCACCAGATCGTCGGCGATCTCCCTGGCCGTGGCCGGTGCGACGAACGCCTCGTCCGACAGCGCCGGACGGCACAGTGACGTCAGGACATCAACCTCCCGCCTGGTCAGCTCCGGCGCCGCGGCGCGGCGGAGCTCGATCTCCGGGGCGAAGTCCTCGCGTGGCACTCCGCCGATCCTGCCTCGTGCCGCACCGAAGGACACCACGTCACCGTCGTCAAGCACCCTCCGGGCGATCGGCCGACCGTTGACCCGAGTGCCGTTGCGGGACAGGCCCAGGTCAACGACGTACAGGTAGGGTCCGCGCCGGACGAATTCCGCGTGCAGCCGGGAAACACTCGGATCGGTGAGCCGGATGTCCACTCCCCGGCCACGTCCGATCGTCGTGATCTCGGGGCGCAACGGGACCACCTCGCCTGTGTCCTCGATGCGTATGAACGGCCCCTCCACGGCAGTTCCTCCCCAGGTAGCCCGCCGTAACTATTCCTACAGCTCCGGCTTACCCAGACGAGGTGATGGGGAATCGCCTTTGCCAGAAGGAGAATCCCACGTGAAATTGGCGTGCACCTCTCGGGAGGGTTTCCGCTGCTCACAGGTAGACTTCGGGCACAGATAAGCGGAGGAAACACTTATGGCGGACAAACCCACCAAAGGTCTCGCCGATGTCGTAGCCGCATCCACAGCGCTCAGTGACATCGACGGTCAGGCCGGTCGCCTCTTCTATCGTGGCTACGACATCCACGATCTGGCGGGCCGCACCACCTTCGAAGAGACCGCCCACCTGCTCCAGTACGGCACCCTCCCCACCCGGGAGCAGCTGTCGGCGTACGGCGAGGAGCTGGTTCGAGGGCGCACGCTCGGCGCGCTCGTCGAGGCCAACATCCCGGAGATCGCGGAGAAGCAGGCCCCCATGGAGGCGCTGCGCACGCTGGTCTCGCTGGCCGGAGGCGACGATCCCGACAAGGACACCAACGACCCCGAGGCGAACCTGCGCAAGGCCGCCAGGCTGACCGCACAGCAGCCGATCCTCGTCGCCCGCTACCACGCGGCCAGGACGGGCACCGCCGTTCCCGACGCGGACCCCGAGCTGAGCGTGGCCGCGAACTTCCTCCTCCAGATCACCGGCCGTACCCCCGGTGAGCGCGAGGTCGAGATCTTCGACGCCTGCCTGGTCCTGCACGCCGACCACACGATGAACGCCTCCACGTTCGCCGCCCGCGTCTGCGCCGCGACCTTGTCCGACATGCACTCGGCCGTGGTGGCGGCGATCGGCACCCTCAAGGGCCCCCTGCACGGCGGCGCCAACGAGCAGGTCATGCGCACCCTGGAGTCGCTCGACGCGGGTTCCGTCGCCCAGGCCGTACGGGACAGGCTCTCCGCGGGAGAGAAGATCATGGGCTTCGGGCACCGCGTCTACAAGACCGAGGACCCGCGGGCCACGCACCTGCGCAGGATGTCGCGGGAGCTCGGCGAGGCGTCCGGCGACGACACGTACTACCGGATGTCCAAGGAGATGGAGGAGGTCGTCTTCGAGACGAAGGGCCTCTACCCGAACGTCGACTTCTACGCGGCGACCGTCTACCACTATCTCGGCATCCCGACGGACCTGTTCACTCCCGTCTTCTCCGTGAGCCGCATGTCAGGATGGACCGCGCACGTCATCGAGCAGCACGCCGACAACCGGCTGATCCGTCCGGACAGCGAGTACATCGGCGAGCGTGACCAGAAGTGGAAGCCGATCACCGAGCGATGAGCCGGGATCAGGTGATCAGGGATCGTATGACCTGGAATCAGAGGAAATGGGATCATGCGCACCGGGATCATGTGACCCCGAATCAGAAGAACCGGGATCGGACAGGTCGGAATCGATGAGTCGGAGGCGAGAGCGAGTGATGGGCCGGTGAACGCGCGAGCGGTGAACGCGAACGAGGAGCGCTGGGGCGCGTACCCACTGGTGGCGGTCGGCGCGGTCGCCGCCATTGTCTTCGCGGTGCTGCTTGACATGCCCGAGTGGGGCGGTTTCGCCCTGGGTGCCGTCATGACGCTGGGGGCGCTGGCCAGGCTGGCCGGAGGCGGGCGGCTCGCCGTGCGCCGCAAGACGACCGACGTCCTCACCCTCGCGGGTCTCGGAATCGCGCTCATGGTGGGCGGGCTGATCCTCGAATATCCGGCGCTCATGCCGATGCGATAGGTCGGAGGAACGGGTGCGTCGCCAGGCGACGGGCCCGGTCCGATAGCCTCAACGGCCAGTGAGCCTCAAAAAGGACTGTCTGGCCAAATTAGTTCAGAAGGGGAACCACACGCATGCCCAAGATCAAGGTAGAGGGCCCCGTCGTCGAGCTTGACGGCGACGAGATGACCCGGATCATCTGGCAGTTCATCAAGGACCAGCTGATCCTTCCCTACCTCGACGTCGACCTGAAGTACTACGACCTCGGGATCGAGCACCGCGACGCCACCGACGACCAGGTGACGATCGACGCCGCGAACGCGATCAAGCAGTACGGCGTCGGCGTCAAGTGCGCCACGATCACCCCTGACGAGGCTCGGGTGGAGGAGTTCGGCCTCAAGAAGATGTGGAAGTCCCCGAACGGGACCATCCGCAACATCCTCGGCGGTGTCATCTTCCGTGAGCCGATCATCATGTCCAACGTGCCGAGGCTCGTTCCCGGCTGGACCAAGCCGATCATCATCGGCCGTCACGCGTTCGGCGACCAGTACCGCGCCACCGACCTGAAGATCCCCGGCGAGGGCAGCCTCACCCTCACCTACACCCCCAAGGACGGCTCGGAGCCGATCGAGCTCGACGTCTACGACTTCCCCGGCCCCGGCGTCGCGATGGCGATGTACAACCTGGACGAGTCGATCCGCGACTTCGCCCGCTCCTCCATGCGGTACGGCCTGTCGCGCGGTTACCCGGTCTACCTCTCCACGAAGAACACGATCATGAAGGTCTACGACGGCCGTTTCAAGGACATCTTCGCCGAGGTCTTCGAGACCGAGTTCAAGGCCGACTTCGACGCCGCCGGCATCACCTACGAGCACCGCCTCATCGACGACATGGTCGCCGCGGCGCTCAAGTGGGAGGGCGGATACGTCTGGGCCGCCAAGAACTACGACGGCGACGTCCAGTCCGACACCGTCGCGCAGGGCTTCGGCTCGCTCGGCCTGATGACCTCGGTCCTGCTCACCCCCGACGGCCGCACCGTCGAGGCCGAGGCCGCCCACGGCACGGTGACCCGCCACTACCGTGAGCACCAGAAGGGCAACCCCACCTCCACGAACCCGATCGCCTCGATCTTCGCGTGGACCCGGGGCCTGCAGCACCGCGGCAAGCTCGACAACAACCCCGCGCTGATCGACTTCGCGGAGAAGCTCGAGCAGGTCTGTGTCGAGACCGTCGAGGGCGGCCAGATGACCAAGGACCTCGCCCTGCTGGTCGGCGGCGACGCCAAGTGGCTGACCACCCAGGACTTCCTGGCGGCCCTGGACGAGAACCTGAAGAAGAAGATGGGCTGACCGGCACCCGACCGGTCTCCGGCGGCACCGGCCCTCACCCGGCCGGCACCGTCGCACGCAGAACCCGCAGGACCTGTAGAACTCGCAGGACCCGCAGAAAAGGGCCGCCCCACGGCGGCCCTTTTCCCGTTGCGGCCATGGCCCGGCACAGGGGGGCCGGTCACGACGCCGTCGCGGCCCCCAGGACGAGCGAGGCGTCGGCCGGGAGGCCGGGTACGCGGTGCGCCCGTCCGTTGACGGCGTCCACGCGGAAGAAGCCGAGGAGGTCGCCTCCCGCCTTCGCGCTCATCCTCACGACCACCTCGCGGTTGTTCAGCCAGCTCACGACCTCGGCCTCGGCGGGCCGCTTCACCTCGGGAAGCGGGAGCCGTTTGAAGACATCTCGTGATGTGGCGTCGACGATGTGGAGCCGGTGAGGCTTCTCGCCCTTCCCGGTGACGATCGCGGCGGAGTATCTCCCGCTGGGGGAGTCCGACCAGGTCCCGTACCGCTCCCGGAGCCAGGGGGAGATCTTCTCCGCCGGGGACACCTGTTCCGCGGGCAGGGATGTCAGGACGCCGGTCGTGAAGTCGGTGCGCAGACGCCGTTCGCCGAGGGTGACGGTGAAGTGGCGGCCGTTGGGGGAGACGCTCACCGCGGTGCCGTTCTCGGTGTCGGCGGGGACGAGGACCGGCGACAGATGACGCTTCACGCCGCTGCCGAGGTCATGGGCGACGTAGCGGCGCTCCGCCGCGCTGAGGTAGGCGATGCGGCGCCCGTCGCGGCTGACGGCGGGGACGAGCCGGGGGCGCTCCCCCTCGTCCCCGTGTGCGAGGCGCTGGGCGGCGTCGGGGACGCTCAGCGTCGACTCGCAGGGTTTCCGGCCCTCGCAGGCGTTGGGGCCGGGAGCGGGGCTCTCGGGGCCGCCGGGAGCCAGTGTCAGCGTCCAGCCCGCGCAGGTGACGTCTCCGGCCCGCGCCGGGGGTGCGGCGTCGCCCTCGGGACACGGTGCCGGGACCGCGTAGCGGATCACCGAGGAGGTCCGCGGAGCCTGCCACGGCGCCGGGGCGCCGCCGGGTTCCCCGCCGGCCTGTTCCCGGCCGTCGGGCGTGGAACCGTCCGGCTCCCGGCCGTCGGGCTCGGGGCTGGAGACCGCCCGTACGGGCTCCTGTGCCGCGCGGGCCTGGTTGCGCTCGCCCAGCGCCGAGTTCCACACCTCGCCCTGCTGGAGCACGATGAAGGCGGCGACCAGTCCGACCGGGACGAGCGCGGCGGCCACGGTGAGCAGGACCCCCCTGGCGCGGCGCCGCCTGAGCGTGCGCATGGACCGGGCGGAGAGATCGGGGACGGAGGCCTCACCCGCGGCGTTGGCCATCCTGGTGATCAGGCGGCTCTCACTGCCCTTGGTGAGGGTGTCGACCGCCTCGGCGATCTCCGCCTCCACGGTCTTCTCCGGCAGCCCGAGAAGGGAGGCCATCTCCGCGCGGGACCTGCCGTCGTGCAGGCAGGCGACCACGAGAAGCCGCTGCCGGGGCGGGATCCGTACCAGCGCCGTCGGCCCCGCCGCGCTCGGCCGCTGGAGGAAGCGGCGGTAGAGCGCGATCTGGGCGTGCGTGGTGGGGTTCTCCCACAGCGGCGGCGGCCAGGAGAGGGCGACGGTGTGGAAGGAACGCAGGGTGAGGCGGATGGCCTGCTCGTGGCTGCCGGTGAGGAGAAGGGCGGTGCCGACGAGGGAACGCTGATCGCGCTGTACGAACTCGCGATAACCGATATATCGGCGCATGGAAGTTTTTGCTCCGGCTTGCCTGAGGGACGTACAACGGTAGCGATCTAAGCGGCTGGAGCGCCAGATTGGGGTTAATGTCGGAAATTGGGCGGGTGGGATGCCCGTTGTTTCTCGGCGTGACACGACCGGAAGGCCGGTCGTTCCCGGAGGGAATATGAGGTCACGTCGGGATAACAGCGGGAGAGGGCGGGTCATGGCGCCGTAAAGTTTGCCACGTCGAAGATTACGAGACCGTGGGGACGATGATGCCGGATATCGCGCCACTGGAAGCGGGAGAGCCGCGCCAGCTCGGGCCGTTCCGCGTTGTCGGGCGGGTCGGCGAGGGCGGGCAGGGCGTCGTCTACCTCGGGATCAACGCCGCGGGGGAGCGGGCGGCGATCAAGTTGCTGCACGTGAAGTTCTCCGGCGACGCCATCGCGAGATCCCGGTTCGCCAGGGAGGCGAGGGCGGCCCAGCGGGTCGCCTCGTTCTGCACGGCGGGCGTGATGGACGCCGACCTCGAAGGCGACACCCCCTACATCGCGAGCGAGTACATCGAGGGCAGGTCGCTGCGCGAGGTCGTGGAGACCGACGGCCCCCTCAGGGGCGCCCCGCTGCAGCGGCTGGCGATCGGCACGGCCACCGCGCTCACCGCGATCCACCACGCCGCGATCGTGCACCGCGACTTCAAGCCCGACAACGTGCTCATCGCCGCCGACGGCCCGAGGGTCGTCGACTTCGGGATCGCCCGCATCCTCGACTCCACCGGAACGATCACCAGCCGGGCCATCGGCACCCCCGCCTACATGGCGCCCGAGCAGATCTCCGGCGCCGACGTCGGGCCGCACACCGACGTCTTCGCCTGGGGGGCGACCATCGCGTTCGCCGCGACCGGCGAGACCGTCTTCGCGGGCGGCTCGATCGCGGTGGTGCTCAACCGCATCCTCAACCACGAGATCGACCTCGGCATGCTGCCGGAGCCGCTGCGCGGCGTGGTCGGTTCGGCGCTGGCCAAGTCGCCCGCCATGCGCCCCTCGGCCGACCAGCTCCTGCTCCGGCTGCTCGGCCATCCCGAGACGGCGAACGCCTCGCCCGCGATCCTCACCCAGGGCGCCCAGGTCGCCGTCCCCAAGTCCTCCCGCGACGAGCCTCGGTCTCGTACCCAGGACCGTGACCAGAGCGGTGACCGAAGCGGTGACCAGGGCCGTTCCCATGGGCAGGGCCTTTCCGACGGGCAGGGCCGTGAGCGGGGGTACGCCCGCGACGTCGGCGGTCAGGGCCGTGACGACGACGCCACCAGCCCCATGCGGACTCCGAACCCCAGGACGGGCGGTCTCCCGAACGACCCGCCTCTCCCGTCCACGGGGTTCCAGGTCCGGCATCCCGCCCACGACCGGCGTACCCACCCCGGCCACGGCGATCAGAGCGGAGGGACTCACCCGGGGCAGGGAAGCCGGACCGGGGCCGGCCAGGACGAGCGCCGCGCACCCACCGACCACGGCGGGCCCTCACACGTCCCCACATCCCCGGAGTACCCGTCCCTCCCGGACCACCGCGCTCCCGAGTCGTATCCCCCGGAGTATCCGTCCTTCCCCGGCCACCGCGCTCCCGAGTCGTATCCTTCGGAGCGGCGCCTCCCGGACCACCGCCCGCAGGAGCACCGCTCCTCGGGCCGTCACGACCATCCGGCCTCTCCCGACCACCGGGACCGCCTGCCGTCTCCCGACCACTGGGACCGGTCCCCGTCTCCGGGGTCTCCCGGGTACGTGGGGTACGCCGGGGAGGTGCCGCCGCCCAGCTGGCAGGCGGCCACGATCTCCGACGGGACACCGAAGACGCAGAAGACGCCGCGCCGCCCGCGTGGGAGGCGCTGGATCGCCGCCGCGGTGGCCGTGCTGCTGCTCGCCGCCGGGGCGGTCGCCGCCTACCGGTGGTGGCCGAGGCCCGTCGACAAGGGCGGGCCGGAGGAACCGGTCCCGACGGCGTTCACCTCCGTGGCGGACAAGGCCGCCAAGACCGGCAAACTCGTCATCGGCCTGCGCGACTCCCTGCCCGGCATCGCGCTGAAGAACCAGGGCAGGTGGAGCGGCTTCGAGGTCGACCTCGCCCTTGAGATCGCCAAGGCGCTGGGGGTGCCGGAGAGCGGCGTCACCTTCCGGGCCACCGCCCGTCCCGACCGGCCGAAACTGCTGGCGAACGGTGACGTCGACCTCGTCCTGGCCACGTACTCGATCAACGACACCGACGACGTCACCTTCGCGGGGCCGTACTACCTCGCCCACGTCGACGCCCTCGTCAAGGACGGCTCGCCGATCGTGACCGTGAAGGGCCTGGAGGGCAGCCGGATGTGCCAGCCGGACTTCAGCGCGGCCGTGGCGGTCCTGCAGGGCGCGGTGGAGCGGCTCACGCTGGTTCCCGCGAAGACCTATTCCGACTGCGTCAACAAGCTGGCCGCCGACGAGGTCGACGCGATCCCCGGTGACGACCTGCTGCTCGCCGGTTTCGGCAACCGGGAGAGCATCCGCTACAAGCTGCTCGGCCTGAAGCTCACCGACGAGCGCTACGCGGTGGCGCTCAAGAGGGGCGACGTGCGCGCCTGCGAGGCCGTCAGGGGGGCGATCGCCGACCTCTACCGGAGCGGCACGGTCCGTAAGCTGCTCGACAAGCACTTCTCCAAGGTCGAGTTCCCTGAGCGGGAGAACAACCTCCCCACCATGGCCCCCTGCTCCTGACGCGCCGTCACACGACCTCGCCGGGGAAACCGGACCCGGAGGGAGCCGGTCACCCGGTCGTGACATTCGGCCGACGTCCGGAGACGGGCCGGCGGTCCACCGGTGGACACCGGTGTCCACCGGCGTCCATCGGTGGATGGACGTACGGAGGTGCTCTCACCCACGGTCGGCGGGGCGTTCGTCGCACCGGTCCTGCCACCCGGAGGGCCGATCAGGGCACTCGCCGGACGGTCGTCCGCGGTGGACGGGTAGCATCCGAGCGTCACAATTCATCCTTCGAGTGGGGGAAGGTCATGGCCCAGACTCCCGTAAAGGTCACCGTCACCGGCGCCGCCGGTCAGATCGGCTACGCGCTGCTTTTCCGCATCGCCTCGGGCCAGTTGCTGGGCGCTGACGTCCCGGTCAAGCTGAGCCTCCTGGAGATCCCGCAGGCCGTGAAGGCCGCGGAGGGCACCGCGATGGAGCTCGACGACTGCGCGTTCCCGCTGCTCAGCGGCATCGAGGTCACCGACGACCCGAACGTGGCGTTCAGCGGCGCCAACATCGCGCTGCTGGTCGGGGCCCGTCCCCGCAGCAAGGGCATGGAGCGCGGTGACCTCCTCCAGGCCAACGGCGGCATCTTCGGCCCGCAGGGCAAGGCGATCAACGACAACGCGGCGGACGACATCCGCGTGCTGGTGGTCGGCAACCCGGCCAACACCAACGCGCTCATCGCCCAGCAGCACGCCCCGGACGTCCCGGCCGAGCGCTTCAGCGCGATGATGCGTCTCGACCACAACCGCGCGATCTCCCAGCTCGCCGCCAAGCTCCAGGTCCCGGTCTCCGAGATCAGGAAGATGACCGTCTGGGGCAACCACTCGGCCACTCAGTACCCCGACCTCTTCCACACCGAGGTCGGCGGCAAGATCGCCGCTGAGCTGGTCGACGACGCCTGGCTGCGTGACACCTTCATCCCCACCGTCGCCAAGCGCGGCGCCGCGATCATCGAGGCCCGGGGCGCGTCCTCGGCCGCCTCCGCCGCCAACGCGGCGATCGACCACGTCTTCGACTGGGTCAACGGCACCGACTGGACCTCGGCGGCGATCCCCTCCGACGGCTCGTACGGCGTTCCCGAGGGGCTCATCTCGTCCTTCCCCGTCGCCTCGCGCGACGGAAAGTGGGAGATCGTCCAGGGGCTGGAGATCGACGCCTTCTCGCGCGAGCGCATCGACGCCACGGTGCGCGAGCTGGAGGAGGAGCGTTCCGCGGTGCGCGAGCTCGGTCTGGTCTGAGCGGCCACGCGGCCAGGCGGTTTTCGATCCGAGCACCTGCACGTTCTCCGGTCCGAGCCCGTCACGCGGTCTTCGACCTGAGCCGCCCCGCGAACGGGGCCCCGGCACGTGCCGGGGCCCCGTTCGCGTTCCCGGCCCTTTCTCCGCGCGGCGGCGGGAGGTTCCCCCACGCGGCGGCGGGAGGCTCCTTCGCGGTGCGGACGGCGAGGGGAGAAAGCGGCGTGTCGATCGTCGCGGAGCGGCGTGACCCGGCGTTCAATGATCACTTGTGGCCGGGGGATCGGTGTTCAGGGAGTACGCCGCGGTGAGGGTCGTCGCCGGGGTGATCTGTCTCGCGCTCGTCGCGACACCTCGGGGAGCGTTCGCCTCGCCAGGGGACGACACCTGGGGGGCCGCCGACCTGTCGGTTCGGCTCACGGCCTCCCCGAAGCGCGCGCAGCCGGGGCAGCCGATCACCTACCGGGCCGAGGTGCGCAACGACGGGCCGGGGGACGCGGTGCTTCCGCTGCTCACCGTCCGGTTGCCGGAAGAGGTGGCGGTGATCGGCGTGAACGTCGCCGAGTGCCGTCCCGGCGCGGTGGCAGGGGAGGTGGTCTGCCCCTCGGTGAAGGATGTCATGGCAGGTCAGGCCGGTGGGGTGACGATCACGGGGCTGGTGAGGTCCGGCGCGAGGGGGCCGCTGAGGGCGAGCGCGACGATCTCCTCCGAGGTCGTGGACGACGACGAGACGGACAATGTCTCCGAGACGCTGACCGAGGTGGACGAGGGTACGGATCTGGCGGTCCGGTTGTCGCGGGTGGCGCGTACGACGCGGGCGGGCCGCCTGGTGACCGTGGCCGCGGTGGTGCGCAACCGGGGACCGCGGCGCGTCCACGACGCGGGGGTCCTCTTCGACACCGGCGGGGCGCGCCTCATGTCGGCGAGGGGGGCGCGCTGCGACTCCCTCCCCGCCTATGTCGGGTGCAGGCTTCGTACGGTCGGCGCGGGCAGGCGGGTGAGCTTCACGCTCGCCTTCGTGGCCCGCGCGCACGCGCCCAGGGCCGAGGCGACCGTCTACTCTCTTCGGCTGGGCGACCGCCGTCCCGCCAACAACACGGCTCGCCTCCGCTTGAGGTAGGCGTGGCCGCCCGGCCGCACGTTTCCATGGACGGCGGCAGACGGCGGCAGGCGGCGGCAGACGAGGGCAGACGAGGGTGCTGTGTCAGCCGCGCAGGGCGGCCCAGGCGTCGGCGACGACGTCGCGGATCGACGGGTGCTCGGGCTTCCAGCCGAGCTCACGCTGGATCTTGGCGGACGAGGCGACCAGCACGGCCGGGTCACCGGCGCGGCGCTCGCGCACGACCGCGGGGATCTCGTGACCGGTGACCTCACGGCAGACCGACAGCACCTCCTGCACGGAGAAGCCCGTCCCGCTGCCCAGGTTGTAGATCTTGTGCTCGCCCGCCGAGCAGGCGTCCAGTGCCAGCAGGTGGGCTTCGGCGAGGTCGGCCACGTGGATGTAGTCGCGCACGCATGTGCCGTCGGGAGTGGGGTAATCCGTGCCGAACACGCTGACCGACTCGCGACCGCCGAGTGCGACGGCGAGGACGTTGGGGATCAGGTGGGTCTCCACGGTGTGACGCTCGCGGTAGACGCCGCCGTCCGCGGCGGTGTATGCGCCGCCCACGTTGAAGTAGCGCAGGCTCACCGCGGCCAGGCCGTACAGTCCGGCGAACGCGCTCAGCGCGGTGTCGACCGCGAGCTTGGACGCGCCGTAGGGGTTGGTCGGCCGGGTCGGGTCGGTCTCCTCGATCGGGGAGCGCTCCGGCTCGCCGTACGTCGCGGCGGTGGAGGAGAAGACGATCCGTCCCACTCCCGCGCTCCGCATGGCGTCGAGCAGGGCGAGGGTGCCGCCGAGGTTGTGCGCCCAGTAGAGGTCCGGCCGTTCCACCGACTCGCCGACGAGGGACTTCGCCGCGAAGTGGAGCACGCCGTCCATGCCGGTCAGCAGGCCGGCGGCCTCGGTGATCGACCCTTCGACGAAACGGGCGCCCGGTGGCACCGCGTCGGCGTGGCCGGTGGAGAGGTCGTCCAGCACGGTGACCTCGTGGCCCGCCTCGACGAGTCGCGCCGCCACGACGCCGCCGATGTATCCGGCGCCTCCGGTGACGAGCAGCTTCACGGGGCCTCCTGTTTGATGATGTTTGTACTTGTTTACTTTTGTAAGTCTGTTGCCAGCATATGCTGGCACATCAAATATCGACCACCGCCGGAACGGGCGACCGCCATGACGGAGACGATCTCGTGAACAGCGTCCTGGCGAACATCGCCTTGGTCATGCTCTTCGTACTGATCGGGGGATTCTTCGCCGCGGCCGAGATGGCCATGGTCTCCCTCAGGGAGAGCCAGGTCAGGCGGCTCGACACCCAGGGCCGCAGGGGGGCGAGGGCGGCGAAGCTCGCTCGCGACCCCAACCGCTTCCTGTCCGCCGTGCAGATCGGCGTCACCGTGGCGACCATGCTCTCGGCCGCCTTCGGCGCCGACACCCTCGCCCAGGACCTCATCCCCGTGGTGACCAGCTGGGGGACGCCCGAGGCCGTGGCGGCCCCGCTCTCCCTGGTGCTGGTGACGCTGGCGATCTCGTACGCCTCGCTCGTCCTCGGCGAGCTGGTCCCCAAGCGCATCGCCCGGCAGCGCGCCGAGGGGATCTCCCTGCTGGTCGCGCCGTTCCTCGACCGGATGGCCCTGCTGTCGCGGCCGATCATCTGGACGCTGTCCAAGTCCACCGACGGGGTCGTCAAGCTGCTCGGCGGCGACCCCCGTGCCGACCGCGAGGAGATCTCCACCGAGGAGTTGCGCGACATGGTGGTGGGTCATCACGAACTCACCGCCGACGAGCGCCATCTGATCGGGGAGGTCTTCGCGGCGGGCAAGCGGCAGCTGCGCGAGGTGATGCTGCCGCGCACCGAGGTGGAGTTCATGTCCGTCGACACGCGGCTGGCCGAGGCGGCGGTGCTGGCCGCGGCCATGCCGCACTCCCGCTTTCCCGTCTATCGCGACTCCTACGATGACATCGTGGGCTTCGTCCACATCCGCGACCTGCTCGACCCGGTGCTGACCGGGTCCATCGAGCCGATCAGCGAGCTGGTGCCGATCCGCCCGGTCAAGCTGGTCCCCACCAGCAAGCGGCTGATGGCGACGCTGTCGGAGATGCGCAAGGAGGGGCACCACCTGGCGATCGTGGTCGACGAGTACGGCGGAACGGCGGGCATCGTCACCCTGGAGGACCTCGTCGAGGAGCTGATCGGCGACATCCGCGACGAGCACGACGTGGCGGACGAGCACGTCGCACTGCCCGCGGGAGAGGTCGAGCTCGACGGTCTGGCCAACCTCGACGAGGTGGCGGCCGAGACCGGGATCCGACTGCCCGACGGTCCGTACGAGACCCTCGGCGGGTTCGTCATGGGAGCGCTCGGACACCTTCCCGCGCTGGGGGATCAGGTGGAGATCCCGGGGTTCGACCTCACGGTCACCGACATGGACGGCCGCAGGGTCTCCCGGGTCAGGATCAAGCGGAGCGCGCCGAGGCAGGAGGCGCCGCCCGCCTCCGAGGGCTGAGCCTCGCGAACCAAGCACTCCCGACAGCTGACAGAATTGGCTGCTATGGCCAGTCCTCGTGTCCTGTCGGGAATCCAGCCGACCGCAGACTCCTTCCACCTGGGAAACTACCTCGGTGCCATCAGGCAGTACGTCGCCATGCAGGAGGGGTACGACGCGTTCTACTGCGTCGTCGACCTGCACGCGATCACCGTGGACTACCAGCCGGAGGTGCTGCGCAGGCGCTCCAGGGTCGCCGCGGCCCAGCTCTTCGCCGCGGGTCTCGACCCCGAGCGCTCCACGGTCTTCGTGCAGAGCCACGTCCGCGAGCACACCGAGCTGGCCTGGGTGCTGATCTGCCTCACCGGGATGGGCGAGGCCGGGCGGATGACCCAGTTCAAGGACAAGGCGGCGAAGGCCGGTGAGAGCTCGGCCAGTGTCGGGCTGTTCACCTACCCGATCCTGCAGGCGGCCGACATCCTGCTCTACCAGGCCAACCAGGTGCCGGTCGGCGCCGACCAGAAGCAGCACCTGGAGCTCACCCGCGACCTCGCGCAGCGCTTCAACCACCGCTTCGGCGAGACCTTCACGCTGCCGGACCCGCACATCGTCAAGGGGGTCGAGAAGATCACCGATCTCCAGGAGCCCACCGCGAAGATGTCGAAGTCCTCCTCCTCGCCCACCGGGATCCTGGACCTGCTGGAGCAGCCGGGGCCGCTCCGCAAGAAGATCATGCGTGCGGTCACCGACACCGGCTCCGAGGTCCTCGCCGACGACGAGAACAAGCCCGGCGTCACCAACCTGCTGCGCATCCAGTCCGCGCTGAGCGGCGTCCCGATCCCCGAGCTGGAGGCGCGCTACGTCGGGCAGGGGTACGGCACGTTCAAGAAGGACGTGGCCGAGGTGGTGATCGACACCTTCACCCCGATCCGCGAGCGCACCGAGAAGCTGCTCGCCAACGAGGCGGAGCTCGACCGGATGCTCGCCGTCGGGGCGACCAGGGCCCGCGCGGTGGCCGCCGAGACCATGGCCAAGGTGCGTGACCGGGTGGGCTTCCTGCCCACTTCATGATCTTCCGTCGCGGTCCGGGCGGTGTTCTCAGCCGGACCGCGACGCCTCCACACGGCCCCGACGACCTTCCTTCGCACGGGTTCGGGCGGCCTCCCGCCCGCTGCGTGATCTCTCGTGTACGCACGGCTGTTTTTTCGCCGCCGTTCACGATCGGGACGGCGGTGATTGGGTAGGGGGCGCACGTGACAAGCGTGCTGGAACGTATCCAATCGGCCCGTGAGCGGTTCGGGAGGGCGTTTGGTGCGGCCCGGATCAGGTGGCGCTGGCTGGATCATCTGGTCAGGACCTTCCAGCGCTACCAGATCCAGTCCGGTGACCGGCTCGCCGGAGCGGTCAGCTACTTCGCCTTCCTGTCGTTCTTCCCGATCATCGCGCTCGCCTTCGCGGTCTTCGGCTATTTCCTCTCCGTCAGGCCCGACGCCATCGTGACCCTGCAGACGGCGATCAACCAGTATCTGCCGGGCCTCGCCGACAAGCTGCCGATCCAGCAGATCGCCGAGTCCCGGACCAGTGCCGGGATCATCGGCCTGCTCGGGCTCCTCTACGCCGGACTCGGCGCGATCGACGCGCTGCGCGGCGCGTTGCGCGAGATCTTCATGACGACCGAGGCGCCGCTCAACTTCGTCCTGGCCAAACTGAGGGATCTGGCCGCGCTCCTGCTCATCGGCACCACGCTGGTGTTGTCGGTGCTGATCGGGGGGTTCGCCACCCAGGCGAGCGGGGTCGTGGCCGGGTGGCTCGGTCTGGCGGGTTCGCCGGTGGCCACCGTCACGATCTGGCTGGCGGGGCTCGCGGTGAGCGTGCTCACCGACGTCGTCGTCTTCCTGGTCATCCTGCGCTGGCTGGGCCGCTCCAGGCAGCCGTTGCGGGTGCTGCTGCGCGGCGCGCTGTTCGGCGCGCTCGGTTTCGCCGCGCTCAAGCAACTCGCCGTGCTGATCCTTTCCGGCACCCTGAACAATCCCGTCTACGGGGTGTTCGCCGTGGTCGTCGGCCTGCTGGTCTGGCTCAACCTCTCGGCCCGGGTGATCATGTACGCCGCCGCCTGGACCGCCACCGCGTCCCTCGGCCCTCCGCCCGACCCCACCCCGGTCCCGACGACCGCCCTCCGCGCCTGATCCTCCGCAATCCCGCGAGCTCCGCCGCTCGCTATATCTTGTTCCCCGATATATGTTGTCAGGCATGACTCCGAGAGTGATGACGGAGCCCGCGTTTCTCATCCTCACCGCGCTGGTCGCCGAGCCGTGTCACGGCTACGGCATCGTGCGGGAGGTCGAGGAACTGTCCGGCGGGCGGGTTCGGCTCAAGGTCGGCACGCTTTACGGCGTGCTCGACCGGTTGGCGGGCGACGGGCTGGTGGCCCTCGACCGCGAGGAGGTCCAGCAGGGACGGCTGCGCCGTTACTACCGGATCACCGACTCCGGTTCACGGACGCTGGAGGCCGAGGCCGTCCGGCTCGCGGAGAACGCGAGGACCGCCGTCGACCGTCTCCACGCCCGGCAGGGCCGCCCCTCCGTCGCGGGAGGCCCCGCGTGAGGGAGAACGAGAACGCCCATGCGAAAGCGGGCGAGGACGTCCACGTGAGGGAGAGCGGGGACGCCCACGTGAAAGCGGGCGAGGAAACTCGCATGGGGGAGAGCGGGGGCGACGGTGCGCCGACGAGCCTGCTGGAAAGGCGCTACCGCCACTGGCTGCGCCTGCTGCCCGCCTCCTACCGCGCCGAGCGCGAGGAGGAGATGGTCTCGGTGTTCCTGGAGGGCTCGCCCGGCGTCTCCGACGCAGACGGGCCCCGGCCGCGCTGGTCGGAGATCGCCAGCGTGGCCGTGCTCGCGGTCCGGGTCCGCCTCGGGGGAGCGGGTGGCGCGGAGCCCGGATTCCTCGCGTGGGGCGAGACGGTCCGCCTGACGGCCCTGCTGGGACTGGGCCTCCAGGCGTTCCTCGGCGTCCTGACCGCCGTGGTCGCCCTGCGTGCGTACGGGATGATCGGCACGGTCGATCCCCTGCTCGCCCAGGCGGCGGGTCCGGCGGGGTCGCCTGAGCGGCTCGCGAACATCCTGGGGGTTCTCACCGGCCCCCTGTGGTTCGCCCCGTTCGCGGCGCTCCTCCTCGGTCACCCCCGCGCGGCCAGAACGCTGGCGCTTGTCGCGCTCGCGGCGGGGCTGCCGATTCTGGTCCAGACGTCCCTGAACGGCTTCCCCGGGCTCGCGCTCGCCGGCCTGCCGGCCCCCCTGGTCACCGTGACGGCCCTGTGGGCCGGTTTCCAGCGGGACTCGCGCCCCGCGCGGCGGTCACCGTGGCTTCTGCTCCCTCCGCTCGCCGCCGGTGTCGCCGTCGCCGCGTTGTACGAGGTGGTCGCGTCTCCCGCCGCGACCGTCGCCTGGGTATGGCCGTGGCTGGACGAGCTCGGCCTCAGAAGCGCGTTCGTCCTGGGGGCCGGCGTCGCGTACGTCTGCGTGCACGCGTACGCACCCGCGCGGCGCACCCCGTCGTGGCCGCTGGCTCTCGCGATCCTGGCGCTGCCGACGCTGTGTGCTCGCCTGGTCGGGCTGAGCCACCACTTCGGCTTCGCCGACGGGATAAGCCGGACCATCACCCTCGGCATGGTCGGCCAGGCGGTGCTGCTCCTCGCCCTCGTCGTCGGGGGTGTCGTCCTGGGGATGAGGATCCTTCCGGCCGCACCGGCCAGAAGCGGCAGGGGGCCGGTCGAGGGGTGAAGGGCCGCCCTTCGCGGCGGGGCCGTGCGTGCCGCCTCGGGTCGCTCCGAGGCGTAGGCGTGTCCGGAGCGGATCTCTCCGAGGGGCGCGGTGTCGCACGCGCCGCCCGGAGCGGACGTTCGCCGGGGTGGAGGCGCCGGTGCCGACGCCGATGCGCGGGATCGTGCGCGCCGCCCGGAGCGGGTCGCTCCGGGCGGCGCCGGCTCTCGTGCGGGCTCTCTTGAGGGCTCTCGTCAGCGTGCCCGGCGGGAGCGTCCGCGCAGGCCGTACGCCAGCCAGGTCAGGCCACCGAGCAGGACGGTGAGCAGGACGGCGCCGAGGGCGTAGTAGGTGGCGGGGACTCCCTCGTCGGCGGGTCTCGTGGCCGCGGCCGGGTCCTGCGCGGAGACCGGAGCGGGGAGTTCGGGGGCCGCGGCGGGGGGCGCCGAGGCGGCGGGCCCGGTGGGCAGCGGGGCGGGCTCGGGGACCGGGTCGACCAGTTGGCCGACCGGGACGACCTTGCCGCGGTTGGCGAATCCCCAGTCGAGCAGGTCGGCGACCTCCTCCCAGAAGTAGCCGTCGTGCCGCATGATCGACACGATGACGGTGTGGCCGTCGCGCTTCGCCGCGCCGACGAAGCTGCCCAGGGCCTTGGAGGTCCAGCCGTTCTTGACGCCGATCATGCCCTTGTAGCGCCAGAGCAGCTTGTTGTGGTTGCCGATCTCGTAGTAGCCCTTGGGCGCCGGGAACTTGTCGGTCTTTGTGCTGATATATCGACGAAAATCGGCGTTGGCGAGGCCGGCGCGGGCGATCAGCGCCAGGTCGTAGGCCGAGCTGCTCTGACCGGGCTTGTCCAGCCCGCTCGGGGTCTTGGCCACCGTGTCGAACGCCTGCAGGCGCCTGGCCTCGGCGTTCATGTCCGCCAGGGTCGTGGCGAGGCCGCCGTTGGCCTCGGCCAGGGCCATCGCGCAGTCGTTGCCCGAGACCAGCATCAGCGCCTTGAACAGGTCCTCGACGGTGTAGAGCGGTTTGGGGACCAGGCCGACCGCGCTGCCCTCCTCGTTCACCGCGCGCCTGCTCGGCGTGATCTTCAGCTTCTTGTCCAGCTTGGGGATGAGGGTGAGGGCGGTGAGCGCCTTCAGTGTGCTCGCGGGAAGGTAGCGCCCGTGGGCGTCCTTGGCGGCCAGCACCTCACCGGTCTCGGCGTCGGCGATCACGTACGACTTCGCGGCCGTCCTGGGAGGGGCCTTCACACCCGCCGGGAGGATGAGACCTCGCCCCCCGAGCCGGGAGCCGCCGACCGGCTCCCTCTCGTGGTGCGCGGCCGCCGGAACGGCACCCGTGCGCAGGTCCGGCGAACCGGCCGCCGCGGGCGCGTCCGCGACCCGGGCCTGTGCGGGCGCGCCGAGGAGGGCGGTCGCCGCGAGCAGCACCCCGACGGGTGCGACATGTTTGATCCCCATGATGAGCTCAGGGTAGCTTCGTACCGGTTCGCATGGAGTTACAGGTGCCCTGACCAGCTGCGAACCACTCGGCGGAATACTGACACCATGCGAATAACGCGAAAGACAGCCGCTTTCCTGATCGGCCTTGCCGCTTTCATGATCTTCGAATGGATCACCCTTGGCTTCAACCTGGCGGATGGTCATCCGACGGCCTTCTACGTGGTCCACGGAATCCTGATCGCCGTCAACATCGTGCTGGCGATCGTGCTCGGTGCGATCGGCCTACGCGCTCTGGCGAAGCGTGACGAGCGTCCTTCCGTGTAGCTCGGCGGCCTCCTCGGCGGAGTCGCCGATGCTGGTGAACCCGAGCTTGCCGTATTTGGTGACCCCGCCCAGCATGTGCAGCACGTTCCCGGTGCGGCGCTCGCGGTCGAAGCCGAGGCCTTCGTCGTGGATCAGCTTGACCACCTCACCGGGCAGACGGCCCCGAAGGGAGGGCGAGGCGCAGTTGTCCGTCGCCACGTAGTGCTTCGGCCGGCCCGCGTGCACGAGCGTGTGGCTTTCCGGATCGTACGACGCGCCGGTGGTCAGGAGGGCGGCGCCGAACGGGTGGGTGGTGCCGCCGATGCGCAGGTTGATCTCGCACATCAGCGTCCGGTAACCGCCGTCGGTCTTGACGGCGAAGAAGTCGATGCCGAACAGCCCCACCACCCCGCGGCCCGCGAGGATCCTGGCGATCCGCTCGGCGTACTCGCCCAGCTCGGCCCGGTACTCCTGCCGGGCGGGGAAGCAACAGCCCTGGTAGACGTCGCCGTTGGGGCCGCCGAGGACCTGCTCGTGGGTGGCGACCACGTCGTACGAGCCGCCGGGGGTGATCCGGGCCAGCGCGCTGGGGGAGCGCAGCGGCCGGTCCTCGATGAACTCCTCGATCACCGCTCCCCGCTCGGCGACCTTCTCGGCGAACGTCGTCCAGTTCTCGTCGGAGGCGGAGAAGCTCGTGGGGCAGGAGGCGAGCGGCCGGTCGTCCTTGGTCACGATGGCGTTGCCGAGCCCCGAGTAGCTGTTGTTGAGCTTGACCATGAGCCTGCTCGCGGGCTTCATCGCGCGGGCGGCGTGTTCCACCTCGGTCAGCGAGCGCAGGTCGCCGAAGCCCCTGACCAGCGGCACCCCTGCCTCGTCGCCGATCACGCGCCCGCCGCTCTTGGAACCCAGGTGGGCGAGGGAGGTGGCGGGGCCGTAGATCGGCAGGGAGAGGATCCCCGCGAGGCGCTCCTCGTACTCGCTCACCACGAACGGCACCATCCAGGCGGGTCTGTCGTTCCTGCCCGCGTCCGAGGGGACGTCGCCCTGCGGGGGGTCGCCGAGGGCGGCACGGATGCGCGCGATCACGTCCGGGCGGCGCAGCAGCGCCTCGGTGAGCGGATGCGTGTCAGGATCATCCAAACTGATCATCCGCAGGCGGGTGCGGGCCTCGTCGGGATCGTCGAGGAAGCCCAGGTAGTAGTCCACGACCGCGCTGTCCACCGGCGTCGAGGTCAGGTAGACGACCTCGACCTTCGGCTTCCTCAGGGTGAGGAGGAGAAACAGCAGCCGCTCCTCGTAGGAGAGGGCGCCGGTGATCCTGCGCAGCTCATCCTGGGGAAGCGACAGCGAGGGGAGGACCACCAGGGTGCCCTCGTCCGGTTCGAATATGCTCAAACGCGACTGCCTCTCCCCGAATGGGATGTTAGTGATCATGTGAGGAGTGAAACACGCATTCCTCCCGTTTACATCACTCCGCCGGGTTCGATGACCGGCACCTGAGGTCACGTAAATTGCCAGGTCGGCGATGTTTGGGAATGGTCCGGTGGTGACGTCCCCCCGGTACCCGCCCTCCCCCGATACGACCATCGTCTCATAGTCAATTTGGGCTATCTTTCCTGGTCATCCCGGGTCGGAAGGTGTACGAGTGGGGCATGGGGTGCCAAAACATTTGGCCTGGATGTCGGCGAGCTGCTCGGGAGGAGGGATAAAGTCGTTGTCATCGCCAACGCGACGGCTTCCCCGGGGCACCGGCCTGCCGCTCACGCGTCGGTGACCGACCAGCCCGTGCTGACGCGGCCCGTGAGACCCCACTCCGGTCCGTCGGTGCGGCGATCGCTTTTTTCGAGACTGCCTCATGGGTTTCGAGATCCTGGGCAGTTGCACGGTGCGTCGAGGATCCAGAGCCCGCCGGCGCGGATGGGACGGTGTGCAATGCGGGGGCGTAATTTGCGGGGAGAGCTCGACGCGTTCCTCGCCGGTCGTGAGCAGGAGCTCATCGCTTTCCGCCGGGACCTGCACATGCATCCCGAGCTCGCGTTCGCCGAATACCGCACGACGCAGCGCGTCGCCGAGCGCCTCACCGCCGCAGGGCTGGTCCCCTCGGTGCTGCCGCGCGGCACCGGCCTGCTCTGTGACGTCGGCAGCGGCGACGGCCCGACCGTGGCGCTGCGGGCCGACCTCGACGCGCTGCCCGTGCCCGACGAGAAGGACGTCCCCTACAGCTCGACGGTCCCCGGCGTGTGTCACGCCTGCGGGCACGACGTGCACACCACGATCCTGCTCGGCACCTCGCTCTTCCTCGCCCAGCAGGCCGAGGCCGGTCTGCTGCCCGGCAGGGTCCGGCTGATCTTCCAGCCCGCCGAGGAGCTTCCCGGCGGCGCGCTGGAGGTGATGGCCTCGGGCGGCATCAGCGGCGTGGACCGCATCTTCGGCCTGCACTGCGACCCCCGGCTGGACGTCGGCAAGGTCGGCCTCAAGGTCGGTCCGATCACCTCGGCCTGCGACAGGGTCACGATCCGGGTGAGCGGTCCCGGCGGGCACACCGCCAGGCCGCACCTCACCGCGGACCTCGTCTTCGCGCTCGCCAAGATCCTCACCGAGCTCCCCGCCGCGCTCTCGCGCCGGATCGACCCCCGTTCCTCGCTCAGCCTGGTCTGGGGCCGGGTCGAGGCGGGCTCGGTGGCCAACGCCATCCCGGACGACGGCGTCGCCGAGGGCACCGTGCGCTGCCTGGACGAGGCGGCCTGGCACGCGGCCCCCGACATGATCAAGTCGCTGCTCGAATCGGTCGCCGGCGCGTACGGCGTCGAGGCCGAGATGGAGTACGTGCGCGGCGTGCCGCCGGTGGTGAACGACAAGGTGAGCGTGCAGATGCTCGCCGAGGCCGCCGAAGGCGTGCTCGGCGAGGGCGCCCCCGTGCCGACGGAGCAGAGTCTGGGCGGCGAGGACTTCGGCTGGTATCTGGAGTCCATCCCCGGCGCGTTCGCGAGGCTCGGCACCCGCGAGCCGGGGTCGGCGCACCTGGCCGACATCCACCAGGGGACCTTCGACGTGGACGAGAGCGCGATCGGCACCGGGGTGCGTTTCCTCGCGGCGACAGCGCTCACCGCCCTGTGGGAGGGGCAGCGCCCCGTCGCGGGCGACACGCTCATGGCCGTGAACGCCGACAAGTAGCGCGTTCCTGACATCTAGTCAGACGAAAAGTCCGGACATATCCTGAGGAACCAGCCGATGGTCCCCGAAGAAGATCATCGGCTCCCGGGCGAACGCGCCGATGTCGGCCCGTCGCGGACGTCCGGAGCTACCGACAGGTAACCCTGTCCGGTTTTTGGGTCACAAGGTGGCCTGAGCTGGATAACGGACCTGTTGCGGACTCATGCGTTGGTTTGGTCAACCCTGATGGACCAACTATCTTCCGTGCAGGGTTGCCGTGCGTCTCTTCGCGCGTGCACTGAAACGCGAAGGGAGTCCATCTTGCTTCAGAACCGATTCGGCAAGCTGGCCGCGACCGCACTGGCGGGCAGCATGCTCATGGGAGCTGCCGCGTGTGGTGGAAGCGAGGAACCGGCCACGTCGGCGCAGCCGAGCGGGGCCGCGAGCAGTGAGGCGCCGGCGGCGACGGGGCCGAAGGTCGGTCTCGCGTACGACATCGGCGGGCGTGGCGACCAGTCGTTCAACGACTCCGCGGCGGCGGGCATCGACAAGGCCAAGACCGAGCTGAAGCTGGCCGAGGTCAGCGAGTTGGAGGCCGGTAACGGCGAGACCGAGGCGGCCAAGGAGGAGCGGCTCCGCCTGCTCGCCGACGGCGGCTTCAACCCGATCATCGCCGTGGGGTTCGCGTACTCCAACCCGGTGAAGAAGGTCGCGACCGAGTTCCCCGACGTCAAGTTCGCGATCGTCGACGACGCGGCGGCCGAGGCTCCCAACATCTCGAACCTGCTGTTCGCCGAGCACGAGGGCTCCTTCCTGGTCGGTGCCGCGGCGGCGCTGAAGA
The DNA here is from genome assembly GCF_040299985.1 of Streptosporangium sp. NPDC000563. Lineage (NCBI taxonomy): Bacteria > Bacillati > Actinomycetota > Actinomycetes > Streptosporangiales > Streptosporangiaceae > Streptosporangium > Streptosporangium sp. NPDC000563. The sequence continues at coordinate 1,758,528 of NZ_JBEPDA010000001.1, forward strand.
GCAAGAAGAACCACGTGGGCTTCGTCGGCGGCGTGCAGGTGCCGTTGATCAACAAGTTCGAGGCCGGATTCGCCGCGGGCGCCAAGGCCGTCAAGTCGGACGTGAAGATCGAGGTCAAGTACCTCACCCAGCCGCCGGACTTCACCGGCTTCAGTGACCCGGCCAAGGGCAAGACCGCGGCCGAGGGCATGTTCGACGCGGGCGCCGACGTGGTCTACCAGGCCGCGGGCGGCTCCGGTGGCGGCGTGTTCGAGGCGGCGAAGGCGGCCAAGGGCCTCGCCATCGGCGTCGACTCCGACCAGGCGAAGACCGCCGCCGCCGACCTGCAGAGCGTCATCATGACCTCCATGGTGAAGAAGGTCGACGTCGCCGTCTTCGACTTCCTGAAGAGCTTCACCACCAACCAGGTGAAGGCCGGCAGCACGATCTACGACCTCAAGGCCGACGGCGTCGACTACTCCACCACCGGTGGCCAGGTCGACGACATCAAGGCCCAGCTCGACGAGTACAAGCAGAAGATCATCTCCGGCGAGATCACCGTTCCGGACAAGACCTCCTGACCTGGTACTAATGAGGGGCCCGGCGGACATTTCCCCCGGGCCCTTTGTCCTACCTTGATCAACATCTGTTCCACTTTCACCACCACGTTCCGTATCGGGGCATCCGTACGGAGGAGGCCGTCATCAGCACCTCGGCACCGGCCGTCGAACTCTCGGGCATCACCAAACGATTCCCCGGCGTCGTCGCCAACCGCGACATCTCCCTTTCCGTGCGACAGGGCCACGTGCACGCCGTCGTCGGCGAGAACGGCGCGGGCAAGTCCACCCTCATGAAGATCCTGTACGGCATGCAGCGCCCGGACGAGGGGAAGATCCGCGTCAACGGCGAGGACGTGAGCTTCCGCTCCCCGGGCGAGGCGATCGCCGTGGGCATCGGCATGGTCCACCAGCACTTCATGCTGGCCGACAACCTCACCGTCCTGGAGAACGTGGTCCTCGGCAGCGAGCCCAGAAAGGGCGGGATCGCCCTCGACTTCGGCACCGCGCGAAGAAAGATCAAGGAGATCTCCGACTCGTACGGCCTCGGCGTCGACCCCGACGTCACCGTCGAGGACCTGGGCGTCGGGGCCCGCCAGCGGGTGGAGATCCTGAAGGTCCTCTACCGGGGTGCCCGGATCCTCATCCTGGACGAGCCGACCGCCGTGCTCGTGCCGCAGGAGGTGAAGGAGCTCTTCGCCAACCTGCGCGAGCTGGTCCGCGAAGGGCTGACGATCATCTTCATCTCGCACAAGCTGGACGAGGTGCTCTCGGTCGCCGACGCCATCACCGTCATCCGGCGCGGCACGACCGTGGCCAGCGTGGACCCCAAGGACGTGACCGCGAGGCAGCTCGCCGAGCTGATGGTCGGCAGCGAGCTGCCCAGCCCGGAGACCCGCGAGTCCACCGTCACCGACACGGTGGCGCTGTCGGTGCGCGACCTCACCGTCCTGTCCGCCGACGGCCGCCGCGTCGTGGACGACGTCGGCTTCGAGATCCGCAGGGGCGAGGTGCTCGGCATCGCCGGGGTCGAGGGCAACGGCCAGGCCGAGCTGGTCGAGGCGATCATGGGCATGCGCCCGGCCGACGGCGAGATCCGCCTCGGCGAGCACGACATCTCCGGCTGGACGACGCTGCGCCGCCGCGAGGCCGGCATCGGCTACATCCCCGAGGACCGCCACCGGCACGGCCTGCTGCTTGAGGCCCCGCTCTGGGAGAACCGGATCCTCGGACACCAGACGCGGCGACCCAACGTGAAGGGCTCCTGGATCGACCGCGCGGGAGCGCGCGAGGACACCCGGCGCATCGTCGAGGCGTACGACGTCCGTACCCCGGGCATCGACGTGGACGCCTCGGCCCTGTCCGGCGGCAACCAGCAGAAGCTGATCGTCGGCCGGGAGATGAGCGGGGAGCCCGTCTTCCTGATCGCCTCCCACCCGACGCGCGGCGTCGACGTGGGCGCCCAGGCCGCGATCTGGGACCACCTGCGCGCGGCGCGCGCCGCGGGCCTCGCGGTCCTGCTGATCTCGGCCGACCTCGACGAGCTCATCGGCCTGTCGGACACCCTCAAGGTGATCCTGCGCGGCCGGATCGTCGCCGAGGTGGATCCCAAGGACGTGACACCCGAGCGGCTCGGTTCGGCCATGACGGGTGCTGGAGAGGCGGCATGAACACCCACGTAGCGCACACGCCCCCGGGAGCGCGCGGTATGAACCCCCAGACGCACACGCCCTCCGGGACGCGCGGCACGAACACCCAGACGGCGCACACGCACCCCGGGACGCGCGGATGAGCCGGGAAAAGTCCACCTTCGCCGACCGGCTGCTCGGCAGGGTCTCCCCGGCGGGGCTGCTCTCGCTCGCCGCCCCGCTCGTCGCCATCGCGTTCGCCGCGGCGATCACCATGGTCATTCTCTCGATCATCGGCGCCCCGCCGCTCGACACGCTGGTCAGCATGGGCGAGTACGGCATCCGGCCGCGCTCGATCGCGCTCACCCTGAACGCCGCGACCTACTTCTACCTGTCCGCGCTCGCGGTGGCGATCGGGTTCAGGATGAACCTCTTCAACATCGGTGTCGACGGCCAGTACCGCCTCGCGGCGCTCACCGCCGCGGCCGTCGGCGGCGCGGTCACCCTGCCCGCCCCGCTGCACGTCGCGCTGATCATCTTCGTCGCGGTGCTGGTCGGCGCCGGATGGGCCTCGATCGCCGCTCTGCTCAAGGTGCGGCGCGGGGTGAGCGAGGTCATCTCCACGATCATGCTGAACGCGATCGCCACCTCGCTCGGCGCCTGGCTGCTCAACAAGGAGCGCCTCGCGGTCGAGGTCGCGGGCAGCAACAACATCGGCACCAGCCCGATCGGCCCCTCAGGTCAGGTGCCCGGCCTGGCGATCATCTCCGGCACCCAGACGAAGGTGTTCGGCCTGATCATCCTGTCGGTCGTGATGGGCGTCCTCTACCACGTGGTGATCAACCGGACCCGCTTCGGCTTCAACCTGCGCGCCACCGGCCGCTCGGAGTCGGCCGCGGTGGCGAGCGGCGTGAACGTCAAGCGGATGATCCTCATCTCGATGATCCTGTCCGGCGGGGTGGCGGGCCTGGTCGGCATGCCGCAGCTGCTCGGCGCCTCCTACAGCTACAGCCTGGACTTTCCCCCCGGCCTCGGCTTCACCGGCATCGCGATCGCGCTGCTCGGCCGCAACCACCCGGTCGGCATCGCGTTCGGCGCCCTGCTGTGGGCCTTCCTCAACACCTCGGCGGGCATCCTGCAGATCCAGAAGATCTCCCCGGACATCGTCACCATCATGCAGGGCACGATCGTGCTCTCGGTGATCATCGCCTACGAGCTGGTCCACCGCTACCAGATCTCCGCCGAGCAGCGCCGGGTGAGCCGCCAGCTGGCGGACGCCACCCCGACCAGGGAAGGAACGCCGGCATGAGCCAGGGCGCCCTCACCACGCCGGAGGCTCCCTTCCTGGAGCCGAAGGCCCCCGCCCGCTTCAGGGTCACCTGGCGGGTCCTGCTGCTCGCCCTCGGCGCGCTCGTCCTGCTGCTCTCGTTCACGCGGACCGTCACCGGCGCCGTCGACCTCACCTCCGCGGGCGCGATCAACGCCTCCATCGCGCTCGCCATCCCCATCGGCCTGGCCGGTCTGGGCGGTCTGTGGGCCGAGCGGGCCGGAGTGGTCAACATCGGCCTCGAAGGCATGATGATCCTGGGCACCTGGTGCGGAGCCTGGGGCGCGATCCAGTTCGGCAACCCGTGGGCGGGCGTCGTCGCGGGCGCGATCGGCGGGGCCCTGGGCGGCCTGCTGCACGCGATCGCCACCGTGACCTTCGGCGTCGACCACATCATCTCCGGTGTCGCGATCACCATCCTGGGGCAGGGCGTCACCCAGTTCCTGTCCAAGGTCACCTTCGCCGAGATGCCGGGCGGCGGCGACTCCCAGTCGCCCCCGGTGCCCAAGCCCGAGATGGTGAGCCTGCCGTGGGACCGGATCGGGGACCCGCTCAGGGCACTGGAGGCCAAACAGTGGTTCCTGCTGTCGGACGTGGCGGGCATCCTGCGCGGCCTGACCACGAACGTCTCGCTGCTCACGATCCTGGCGATCCTGCTCGTCCCGCTCTCGTACTACCTGCTGTGGCGCACCGCGTTCGGCCTGCGCCTGCGCTCCTGCGGGGAGAGCCCGGTGGCCGCCGAGTCGCTGGGCGTGAACGTCTACACCTACAAGTACATCGCGGTGCTCGTCTCCGGAGCCCTGGCGGGCCTGGGCGGCGCGTTCCTGTCGCAGGTGGCCGCGAGCGCCTACCGCGAGGGGCAGACCGGCGGGCGCGGCTTCATCGGCCTCGCCGCCATGATCTTCGGTAACTGGCGGCCGGGCGGGCTGGCCGGCGGCGCCGTACTGTTCGGCTACACCGACGCGCTCCAGCTGCGCAGGGGCGGCGAGTCGGTGCACGCGCTGCTGCTCGTGGTGACGATCCTGCTCGTCGGGGTCGCCGTCTACCAGCTCGTACGGCAGAACCGGACGCGGGCCGCGCTGATCACCGGGGTCGCGGCGGTCGCCGTGTTCGTCGTGTTCGCGCTGACCGACAGCGTTCCCTCGGAGTTCACCTCCGCCACCCCGCACATCACCACGCTGCTGGTGCTCTCGCTGGCGGCGCAGCGGCTCCGCGCGCCCGCCGCGATCGGCCTGACGTATCGCAGGGGACAGAGTAAGTGATCGTGACACGCGCACCTCACGAGCGGATCTGATTCGATGGGCACCGAGATGAGCAGCGAACCGAACACCGGCCCGACCGGTGAGCAGGGCATTCCGGACACTGAGCCGGGCGGCGGGCAGGGCATCGACTGGGCGGCGCTGAAGGCCGAGGCCGTACGGGCGATGGGGCACGCCTACGCCCCCTACTCCAAGTTCCCCGTCGGCGCCGCCGCGCTGGTGGACGACGGGCGGATCGTGTCCGGCTGCAATGTCGAGAACGCCTCCTACGGCATCGGGCTGTGCGCCGAGTGCGGGCTGGTCTCCTCGCTCCAGGCCACCGGCGGCGGCCGTCTCGTCGCGTTCACCTGCGTCGACGGGCACGAGGAGCTCCTCATGCCGTGCGGCAGGTGCCGCCAGCTGCTGTACGAGTTCGGCGGCCCCGAACTGCTGCTGGAGACCATCGACGGCCCGAAGCCGATGGCGGAGATCCTGCCCTACGCCTTCGGGCCCCACGACCTGAGCCGGGGAGCCTGAACATGGACGCCATCGACGTCATCGTCACCAAGCGGGACGGCAGGGAGCTGTCGGCCGAGCAGATCGACTGGGTGATCGACGCCTACACCAAGGGCGTCGTCGCCGACGAGCAGATGTCCGCGCTCGCGATGGCGATCCTGCTCAACGGCATGAACCGGCGGGAGATCGCCGAGTGGACCCAGGCCATGATCCGTTCCGGGGCGAGGATGGACTGGTCGTCGCTGCCGGGACCCACCACCGACAAGCACTCCACCGGCGGCGTCGGCGACAAGATCACGCTGCCGCTCGCGCCGCTCGTCGCCGCGTGCGGGGGATACGTACCCCAGCTGTCCGGCAGGGGACTCGGTCACACCGGCGGCACCCTGGACAAACTGGAGTCCATCCCCGGCTGGCGGGCGTCGCTGTCCAACGACGAGATGCTCGACGTACTCGGCAAGGCCGGAGCGGTCGTCTGCGCGGCGGGCGACGGTCTCGCCCCCGCCGACAAGAAGCTCTACGCCCTCCGCGACGTCACGGGCACCGTCGAGGCGATCCCGCTGATCGCCTCCTCGATCATGTCGAAGAAGATCGCGGAGGGTACCGGCGCGCTCGTACTGGACGTGAAGGTCGGCTCGGGGGCCTTCATGAAGAACGTGGAGCAGGCCCGCGAGCTGGCCACGACCATGGTCGAGCTCGGCACCGACGCCGGGGTCGAGACGGTCGCGCTGCTGACCGCGATGGACCGGCCGCTGGGCCTGGCGGTGGGCAACGCCCTGGAGGTCGCCGAGTCGGTGGAGGTGCTCGCCGGAGGCGGGCCCGCCGACGTGGTCGAGCTGACCGTACGGCTGGCGCGGGAGATGCTCCAGGCCGCGGGCATCTCCGGCGGCAAGGACCCCGAGACCGCCCTCGCGGACGGTTCGGCGATGGACGTCTGGCGCCGGATGATCGTCGCGCAGGGCGGCGACCCCGACGCCCCGCTGCCCAGGGCCGCCGAGACCATGGAGATCACCGCTCCCTCCTCGGGCGTGCTGTCCCGGCTCGACGCGTACGGCGTGGGCCTGGCGGCCTGGCGGCTCGGCGCGGGCCGGGAGCGCAAGGAGGACCCGGTGTCGTTCGGCGCGGGCATCGTGCTGCACGCCAAGCCCGGGGACCCGGTCCGCGAGGGGCAGCCGCTGATGACGTTGCACGCCGACGAGACCTCGCGCTTCGAGCGGGCGCTCGCCGCCCTCGAAGGCGCCTACACCGTCGGCGAGACCACCGGCCCCGGCCTGCTGCCGCTGGTGATCGACCGCATCACCGCCTGACGCCCGGTACGCCCTCGCGTCCGGAGCGTCTTAGCTGTCAGAGGGACGTCCGGAGATCGTCAGGAGGACGTCCGGAGAGGGGAAGGGTGCTTGACTACTTCCTCGACAAGGTGTCACGATCCGGCGAGGGCGCATGTGGTCGGCCGGAGGGTGAACCTCTCAGGGGATCCGAGCATCTAACGGGGCAGGAGGCTCATCATGAACCGCACCCTCGTTCCTCTCGCGCTCGTCCCCGTGCTCCTGTTCGCGGCCGGCTGCGGCTCGGCCACGCAGACCGCGACCCCGTCCCCGGCGGACACACCGACCACGGCGACCACGGCTCCGGCGGATCCGTCCTCCACGTCGACCACGTCCCCCACGCCCTCCGCCGCCACGGCGGCCCTCCTTCCTCCGACGAGCACCAAGGAGGTCGAGGTCGACCGCGCCGTCTCCACCCAGCCGATCGTCACCGGGGCCCGGTTCGCCGAGCACCAGGGGTTCGACCGGGTGGTGATCGACCTCAAGGGCGAGCTGCCTGGCTACCGGGCGCGGTGGGTCTCCGAACTCGTCCAGGACGGCTCGGGAGACAAGGTCGACGTCAAGGGCGGCGCCTACCTGCAGTTGACGATCACCCCGGCCGTCGCGCACACCGAGGCGGGCCAGTCCACCTGGAAGGGCGGCCCGATCTTCCAGGCCCAGTTGGGCAACGTCCAGAACGTGGTCAAGGTCGGTGACTTCGAGGGCGTGGTGAGCGTGGGCGTCGTCCTCGACCGCAAGGCGCCGTTCCGGGTTCTGGAGCAGAAGAGCCCGAACCGGCTGGTCGTCGACATCTCACACTGAGAGCGCCGGGGAACCGGGTGGCGCCGGGCCCCGAGACCGGGTGACAGACTGGCCTGATGGTACGCAAAATCGACAGCGCGACACGGATTCCCGTCCCCGGTGGCAAGACGATCGACGAATACGTCGGTCTGGCCAACAGCGGCGACCCTCGGATCTCGATCGCGTACATGAAGGCCCCGGCCGGGTGGGACGAGCCCGCCCAGACGCCGGAGTTCGCCGAATACACGCTGGTGCTCAAGGGCACCGTCATCGTGGAGCACGACGAGGGCACGACCGAGGTCGGCGTCGGGCAGGTGTTCCTGTGCGAGCCGGGGGAGCGTATCCGCTACAGCTCAGGTCCCGACGGCGCCGAGTACGTCGCCGTCTGCCTGCCGGCCTTCTCCCCGGAGACCGTCAACCGCGAGGGTGAGTGAGGGGGCGGCCCCGGTGACGGTTCGTCGCGCGTCGATCCCGGTGTCTCCGTACCGGGATCGGCGCCGTGTCCCCTCGTGGTCCCCCTCGCGCGGGACACCCGTGCGAACATTCCCAGGCCGGGCCGTGACGGCGCCTTCGCGCAGGCCGACTGGTCAGGCCCCTGACGGTAAGGTTACCGAATGAGTCAGCTACCCACTTTCGAGCAGATCCGCCTGGCTCCGAAGGTGTTGCTCCACGATCACCTCGACGGTGGCCTTCGGCCGGAGACCATCATCGAGCTGGCCCGCGAGTCGGGCTACGACAGATTGCCCGCGACCGAGACGGAGAGCCTGCGCGCCTGGTTCAGGGAGTCCGCCGACTCCGGCTCGCTGGAGCGCTACCTGGAGACCTTCGACCACACGGTCGGCGTCATGCAGACGCGCGAGGCGCTGGTGAGGGTCGCCGCCGAGTGCGCCGAGGACCTGGCGAACGACGGCGTCGTCTACGCCGAGGTGCGTTACGCGCCCGAGCAGCACACCTCCGCGGGCCTGAGCCTCGAAGAGGTCATCGAGGCCGTGCAGGAGGGCTTCGACACCGGTTCGGCGGGCCGTGGCATCCGGGTGGGCACGCTGCTCACCGCGATGCGCCACCAGGCCAGGTCCATGGAGATCGCCGAACTCGCGGTCCGCTACCGCGACGCCGGGGTGGCGGGGTTCGACATCGCCGGAGCGGAGGCGGGCTACCCTCCCACCCGCCACCTCGACGCCTTCGAATACCTCCAGCGGGAGAACGCCCACTTCACCATCCACGCGGGCGAGGCGTTCGGCCTGCCGTCGATCTGGCAGGCGATCCAGTGGTGCGGCGCCGACCGTCTCGGTCACGGTGTCCGGATCATCGACGACATCTCCGTCTCCGGCGACGCCGAGCCCAAGCTGGGCCGCCTGGCGGCCTACGTCCGTGACAAGCGCATCCCCCTGGAGATGTGCCCGACGTCCAATCTGCAGACCGGTGCGGCGGCCTCCATCGCCGAGCACCCGATCGGCCTGCTGCGCCGCCTGAACTTCCGGGTCACGGTCAACACCGACAACCGGCTGATGAGCGGTACGTCCGTCTCCGAGGAGTTCGCCAAGCTGTCGGAGGCGTTCGGCTACGGCTGGGACGACATGCAGTGGTTCACCGTCAACGCCATGAAGTCCGCGTTCCTGCCGTTCGACGAGCGCCTGTCGCTCATCAACGGCGTCATCAAGCCCGGGTTCGCCCGCCTCAAGTGGCAGGTGTGAACGGGCTCGCCCGAGTGAAGTGAGCTTTTCCGATGAAGCAGGTGTTCCGCTCCAACCTCGCGATGATCGTCGGCTGGGTCTGGATGGCCTTCGCCGCGGTCAACGCGGTCGATCTGGTCGTCCGCTACAGCGGGCGGATGTCGATGATCGCCGCGGCGGTGCTGGCGGTGCTGACCGCGCTGGTCTTCGTCGGCTGCCTGCGCCCGGCGATCCTCCTCACCGAGGAGGGCGTCCACGTCCGCAACCCGCTGAGAAACGCCTTCGTGCCCTGGCTGGGCGTGGACGAGGTCACGGTCTCCCACTCGATCACGATCACCTCCGGCGGTGAGAGCATCCGCTGCTGGGTGCCGCAGACCTCCGCCCGCGAGCGGGCGGCGGCCGCGCGCAGGGGGAGGGCCGCGGCCACGCCCGCCCGGGGGCGCTTCAGGACCGAGCCGGTCCGATCGAAGGCCGAGCAGGCCGCCGCCGAGGCGCTGGCGGGCAGGACCCACGCCGATTGGGTGGCCGAGCAGATCACCGAACGCGCGGAATCCGCCAGGCGCGCGGCCTCACTCGCCGCGACCACGAAGGACGACGCGACCGGGCCGGGGGTGGCGACCGAGGGTAGCGGCGGAACCGGAGCCGAGCCCGGAGCGGGTGCTGTGTCCGAGGCCGGAGCCGCGCCTGAGGAGGGCGTCATACCCGAAGCCGGTGCCGCGTCCGAAGCGGGTGCCGCGCCCGGAACCGGCGCGCTCACGATCACCTGGTCGCCGGGCGCCCTGGCCGCGCTGGCCGCCGCCGCCCTGCTGGTGATCGCGGCCTTCCTCGCCTGACGGGGTCGGAGGCCGGGAGCCGTGATGGGGTCAGCGGCCGGGAGTCCTGGCCGGGTCAGAGGCCGAGGGCCTCGGTGAGGTCGGCCTTCAGCGCGTCGAGATCCCGCACCGCCCGCGCGCGGGCCTCGGAGACCTCGCCGGTCACCGGGACCACGACCTCCAGGTAGCACTTGAGCTTGGGCTCGGTCCCCGAAGGGCGGACGACGACCCGGGCTCCTCCCGCCAGGTGGTAGCGAAGGCCGTCGGTGGGCGGCAGCCCGCCCGCGCCGAGGCTCAGGTCGTCGGCGGCCTCGACCTCGCGACCGCCGAGCCGCGCGGGCGGCGCGTCCCGCAGGCGGGACATGGCCCCGGTGATCAGCGACAGGTCGGCCACCCGGAAGGACAGCTGGGAGGTGGCGTGCAGGCCGTGTCGGCGGGCCAGGTCGTCCAGGAGATCGAGCAGGCCGCGACCCTCCAGCTTCGCCTGCGCGGCGATCCCGGCCACGGTCAGCGCCGCGCCGATGCCGTCCTTGTCGTGCACGGGCAGTCCGAGATCGGAGCCGACGCTGTATCCCAGCGCCTCCTCGTACCCGAACCGCAGGCCCTCGCCTGCCTTCATGATCCACTTGAAGCCGGTGAGGGTCTCGGCGCAGCGCACCCCGTACTCGGCGGCGATCTTGCCGAGCAGGGACGACGACACGATGGTGGTCGCCACCAGGCGGCCGTCACCCGAGGTCCGCCGGATCACGTGCTCGCCCAGCAGGGCACCCACCTCGTCGCCGGTCAGCATCCGGTAGCCGCCGCCGGGCAGCGGCACGCCCACCGCGCAGCGGTCCGCGTCGGGGTCGTTGGCCAGCACCAGGTCCGCGCCGACGCGTTCGGCGAGCTCCAGGGCGAGGTCCATCGCGCCCGGCTCCTCCGGGTTGGGGAAGGCGACGGTGGGGAAGTCGGGGTCGGGCGCGGCCTGCGCCTCGACGGTCGCGGGCGCGTCGAACCCCGCGGCGGCGAAGGCCCTGGTCAGGGTGTCGCCGCCCACACCGTGCAGCGGGGTGTACGCCACCCGCAGCTCGCGGGCGTCACCGATCGGGAGCGCGGTCACCGCCTCCAGATAGGCGTCCACGACATCGTCGTCCAGCTCGTTCCACGCCGGGTCGCCGGGGGAGCCGAGGGGCAGCTCGGAGACGGGCCCCGTCGCGTCGATGGCGGCGGAGATCTCGGCGTCGACCGGCGGCACGATCTGGGAGCCGTCGCCCCAGTAGACCTTGTAGCCGTTGTCGCGGGGCGGGTTGTGGCTGGCGGTGACGGTCACGCCCGCGTCGGCGCCGAGGTGGCGGACGGCGAAGGCGAGCACGGGGGTGGGCAGCGGCCGGGGGAGGACCGAGGCGCGCAGCCCGGCCCCGGTGAGTACGGCCGCGGTGTCGTGGGCGAAGGCGTCCGACTTGTGCCGGGCGTCGTAGCCGATCACGACGTGTTTGCCGGGGCCGAGTACGCGGGCGAGCCCGGCCGCGGCGCGCATGACCGTCACCCGGTTCATCCGGTTGGGGCCGGCGCCCAGCTCACCCCTGAGCCCCGCGGTGCCGAACTCCAGCCGGGAACCGAACCGCTCGCGCAGCGCGTCGCCGTCACCGCTCTCCAGCAGCTTCTTCAGCTCCGCGCGCGTGTCGGGGTCGGGGTCCTGGGCGAGCCAGGAACGGGCGAGCCCCGCGAGATCGCTGCTCATCGTCACCTCCCGGGTCACAGCTTGCCGACGACGCCGGCCAGCAGGCCGCCCATGCGCGCGGCGGTGGCGCGACCGACCTCCAGCACCTCCTCGTGGTTGAGCGGCTCGCCCACCAGTCCGGCGCCCGGGTTCGTGACCAGGGAGATGCCCAGCACCTCGGCACCGCCCTCGCGGGCCGCGATCGCCTCGAGCACGGTGGACATGCCGACCATGTCGCCGCCGAGGATGCGGCACATGCGAACCTCGGCCGGAGTCTCGTACGTCGGGCCGCGGAAGGCCACGTAGACGCCCTCTTTCAGCGAAGGGTCGGCCTCGCGGGCCAGTTCGCGCAGGCGCGGGGTGTAGACGTCGGTGAGGTCGACGAAGGTGGCGCCGGTGATCGGGCTGGCGCCGGTCAGGTTGATGTGGTCACTGATCAGCACCGCCTCGCCGACCTCCTGGGTCTCGGGGCGCAGGCCCCCGGCGGCGTTGGTCAGCACGACCGTGCCCACCCCGGCCTTGATCGCGGTCCGTACGCCGTGCACGACCGGGTCCACGCCGCGGCCCTCGTAGAGGTGGGTACGGCCCAGGAAGATCAGTGCGTTCTTGCCCGACTCGGTTCGTACGGCGCGGATCCGGCCCGCGTGGCCCTGCACGGCGGGTGGCGCGAAGCCGGGCAGATCGGTCACCGGGATCTCGGCGACCGTCTCACCGATCACGTCGGCGGCCGGGACCCAGCCGGAGCCCATCACCAGCGCGACATCGAAGGAGTCCACGCCGACGGCGCTTCTCAGCGCGTTCGCAGCGTCGGTGGCGAGTGCATACGGGTCATTGGTCACGTCAGTGAGCGTACCGGTCGGCTGCCTTCACACAGCGTCGTGTCCCCTGCTCAGGGGGAGGGCAGGTCCGTCCCCTGCTCAGGTCCGTCTCCTCCTCGGATCCGCTTCCCGCTGAGGCCCGTCCCCGCTCGGGCCCGTCCCCGCTCGGCGGAGGGGGTGACGCGTCCGGGCCGCCCAGTGAAGGACGCGACGCGCCCGGGACGTTCAGCCGAGCCCGGTGACGGCCACCGAGACCAGGCCGACCGCCGCTCCGGCCGCGATCAGCCACGCCGAGTTCAGCTTCGTCCTCCACAGCACGAGCAGTGTTCCCGCGGTGAGCGCCCAGGTGAGCGGATCGACCAGGGAGATGCGGCCGAGCTGGAACGCGACTCCGGCCATCAGGGCGAGCGAGGCGGCGTTCACCCCGTCGAGCAGCGCGCTCGACCAGGTCCTCGCCCTGATCCGGTCGGTGATCTTGGTGAGCAGCCCGACCAGCAGGAAGCTCGGCAGGAAGATCGCGACGGTGGCGACGATCGCGCCGGGGACCCCGGCGATCAGGTAGCCGACGAAGGTGGCCGTGGTGAACACCGGACCGGGGGTGAACTGGCCGATCGAGACGGCGTCGGTGAGCTGGGTGCCGGTGAGCCAGCCGAGCCGATGGACGAAGTCGCCCTCCAGGAAGGCGAGCAGGACGTAGCCGCTCCCGTACAGGACGGCCCCGATCTTGAGCATGGTGAGGAAGAGCCGGAGCAACTGGTCGGGGTCCTGGCCACCGGTGAGGACCAGCGGTGCGGCCAGCAGCGCCCGCGCGCCGTTCCCGTGAGGTTTCTCACCCGGCCCGCGCGGGCGGGAGCGCCAAGCGGAGGCCGTCCGTACCGCCACCGTGAGCAGGGCCCCGGCAACGAGCAGGAGCAGCTCGTTCACGCCGAGCAGGTAGGCCGTCAGGACACCCACGGCCAGGATCCACAGATAGGTGGTCCCCAGCGCGGTACGGACCAGGGAGAGCAGGGCCCAGATGATGATCGCGATGACGACGGGCCTGATGCCGTAAAGGATCCCGCTCACCGCAGGGGTGTGGCCGTAGTGGACGTACAGGGCCGCCAGCCCGCCGACCATGAGCGCGGCGGGCAGGATGAAACAGACCCCGGCCGACACCAGGCCGCGCCACCCGGCGCGGTCGTGGCCGATGTGGATGGCCATCTCCGTGGAGTTGGGGCCGGGGATGAGGTTGGTCGCGCCGATCAGATCGAGGAAACGCTGCTCGGTCAGCCAGCCGCGCCGCCGTACCACCTCGTCGTGCATCATCGCGATGTGCGCCGCAGGTCCTCCGAAGGCGATGACGCCCAGCCGCAGGAACAGCCAGGTCACCTCGCGCAGGGATGAACCGCGCCCGGTTTCGCCATCTTCGGGAGGTACGTCATTCACCAGGGAATCATGACATTTTCCCAGGTGAAGGCGGGGTGGCCTTCAGGTTAACTTCGCCTTCCGTGCGCGTCCGCGTGCGGCGGACCTCCGGCCCGGGCATCGGAGCGTGGTGACCTCCGCCTCCCACGAACGTCCGCGTACGGCCTGCCCATGCCGGCCTTCGGCACGACGGCGATCCGAGTGTCCGTGTGCCGGAGGTGAAGAGCGGTGCCCTCAGGCTCCCGGGGGACTTCCCTCGGGAGAGATCGTCATATGCGCGCCGGGAGTGCTCTCGGGAGGGCCTCAAGGCGGGGAGCGCGTCCCCCGCGGGCCTCTCCGGCGAGATCAGCTTCCCAGTGAGGTGCAGGGACGTCCGCGCAGCTCCCTGACGTAGTCGTCGGGGGCACCCGCGCGCTCGGCGGCCTCGGCCAGGATGCCGAGGTAGCGGGCCGAGGGCAGCCCGCCCTCGTACCCGTCGAGCACGTAGAACCACGCCACGACCTCGCCCTCCATGGTCTGCACCCGGAGCTTGACCTTGTGATAGAGGCCGCGCGCCGCGCCCTCCCACTGGTCGAGGGAGCTCTCGTCCCACTCGGGCACGTCGTAGAGGACGACGAAGACCTGGTCGTCAGGGTCCTCGACGATGGAGGCGAGCGCGCCCTCCCAGCCGAGATCGTTCCCGCCGAAGGTCAGACGCCAGCCCTGGAGCCAGCCCGTCCCCCTGATCGGGGAGTGAGGGGCCCGCTGGGCCATCTGCTTCGGGTCCATGTTGCTGCCGTAAGCGGCGTAGACAGGCACGGAGACAAACACTAATCCAAGATCCGCGAGACGCTCACCCGGCTTCGAGGCCACGCCGATGACTGGTGGAATCTCGATGGTTTTGTGGTGGTTTCGTGGTTTGGGAGGGGTGCCCAGCGATGCCCGGTCCCGTCATGCGGGAGAATGGGCCATGTGACGAGGATAGTGATCATCGGTGGCGGTCCCGGCGGATACGAGGCGGCGCTGGTCGCCGCCCAGCTGGGAGCGCAGGTCACCGTGGTCGAACAGGACGGCCCCGGCGGGGCCTGCGTCCTCACCGACTGCGTGCCGTCCAAGACGCTGATCGCCACCTCGGTGCGCAAGCAGGCGCTCCTCGACGCCAGCATGCTGGGAGTCCACTACACCGGTGGCCCCGACGGTGACGTCGGCGGAGTCATCGCCGACATGCCGCTGGTGAACAGGCGCGTCAAGGAGCTCGCCCGCGCCCAGTCCGCGGACATCGCCGCCCGGCTGGCCGCGGAGGGCGTCGAGGTGATCAAGGCCCCCGGGCGGCTGGTCGACCCGCAGGTGGTGAGGGCCGGAGACCGGACGATCCGCGCGGACGTCGTCATCGTGGCGACCGGCGCGACCCCGCGCATCCTCACCGGCGCCGAGCCCGACGGCGAGCGCATCCTCACCTGGCGCCAGCTGTACGACCTGGAGGAGCTGCCCGAACACCTCATCGTGGTCGGCTCCGGCGTCACCGGCGCGGAGTTCGCCGGGGCCTACCGCTCGCTGGGCTCGGAGGTCACGCTCGTCTCCTCCCGCGACCGCATGATGCCCAACGAGGACGCCGACGCCGCCGAGGTCCTCGAAGAGGTATACCGGCGCCGTGGCATGAACGTCATGGGCCGCTCCCGCGCCGAGTCCGTCAAGCGCACCCCGGACGGCGTGGTCGTCACCCTGGAGGACGGCAGGACCGCCGAGGGCAGCCACTGCCTGATGACGGTCGGCATGGTCCCCAACACCGCGGGGATCGGCCTCGAGGAGGCCGGGGTCACCCTTGACCGGGGCGGCTTCATCCAGGTCGACAAGGTCTCCCGCACCTCCGCGCCCGGCGTCTACGCGGCCGGAGACTGCACCGGTGTCCTGATGCTCGCCTCGGTCGCCGCCATGCAGGGCCGGATCGCCGTCTGGCACGCCCTCGGCGAGGCCGTGCACCCGCTCCGCCTCGCGACCGTGGCCTCCGCCATCTTCACCGACCCCGAGATCGCCGCCGTGGGCATCGCCGAGCGGGCGATCGAGAACGGTGAGATCGAGGCCAACATCGTCAAGCTGCCGCTCGCCACCAACGCCCGCGCCAAGATGCAGGGTTTCAACGACGGCTTCGTGAAGCTCTTCTGCCGCCCCAACACCGGCATCATCCTCGGCGGCGTCGTGGTCGCCCCCCGCGCCTCCGAGCTGATCCTCGGGGTCTCGGTCGCCGTGCAGCAGCGGCTCACCGTCGACCAGATCGCCCACACCTTCGCGGTCTACCCCTCCCTGTCCGGCTCCGTCACCGAGGCCGCCCGCCGCCTCATGCAGCCCATGACCCCCAGCGGCATCTGACCGGCCGCTCTCACGTTCACACGGCTCCGCTCGCCCACGGGCGGGCTGTCACGGACGAGCCGGGATCCATCCGCCCGATCTCGGTGCGCTCTCTCGGGACAGGGTGCTCTTTCCCGCATCCGGGCAACAAGGTCCGCTCGGCTTTCAGGCAGATCCCGGACCGAAGTCGAACTCTCCGGCACGGACGCCGGAGACGAAGGCGTCCCATTCCGCGCGGGTGTAGTGGATCATCGGTCCATCTGGATCTTTGCTGTGCCGTACGGCGACACGTCCGGTGCCGTCGTTCACCGGCCCCGCCTCGACGCAGTTGCCGCCGCCGTCGGCGCTGAAGCTGCTGATGTGCCAGGAAATCGGAGTGCGCTCGGGAGCTGACATGAGCGGTACGGCTCCATTCATGTGGGTTGATCGGCACTGTTCCGCCGGACGGTGTCAGTGGACGCGGGGGCGGAGGCGGGCGAGGGCGGCTCTGCCGTCCTGGACGGCGCGGGCCACGAAGTGCAGTTCCTCTTCGCGGCGGGCGACGAGAAGGGCCTGCTTGGCCGCCTCGTAGGCGTCGAGGGCGAGACGCCAGTCGCGGTCGGCGGTCATGCCGCCGCGCCCGCTCACCTGGAACTCGTAGTCGAGCTGGTCGATCTCCTCGCCCAGCCGGGTGATGTCCTCCTCCGCGCCGTTCCGCATCAGGACGAACCGGGCGTTGCGCCGGCTCCGCCGCTGGGCGCTGACGCCCCAGGCCACCACGGTCAGCGCCAGGCCCACCGCGCTGAGCACGACCATGACGAGTCCGACGGACGGGCCGCCGCTCTGGATGGGGTCGTCCTGCGGGGCGTTCGTTTCCCTGGCTCCGAAGATGTCGAGGTCGGGCAGCGAGGTCGGCAGCGGGACGGTGAGACCGGTGGGGGTGCCCTTGGCGCCGGTGAGGTCGACGTCGTCGGCCTGGATGAAGGACGCGGCCTCGACCAGCGCGCCGGTGAAGTCGGCGCCGTCCAGCTCGGCCTGGGTGAACTCGACCTCGCGCACGTCGGCGTCCTTGAACGTCGCGTTGCGCAGGTTCGCCTGGCTCATCTTGGCCTCGCGGAGCTTGGCCCTGGTGAAGTCGGCCTTGCGCGCCTTGAGCTGGCCGGGAGTGCTCTCCTCCAGGTCGGCGTCGACCAGCTTGGCGTTGGTGAAGTTGACCTGGGTCAGCTCGGCCCTGGTCAGCTTCGCCCCGGTCAGGTCCGCGTGCGGGAACTCCGCCTGTCCGGCCTCGGCGTCGACCAGGATCGCCTTGCGCAGGTCGGCGTGGTCGGCGTGCATCTGCCCCAGGTCGGCCTCGGTGAGGTTGGCGCCCCGCAGGTCGGCGTACTTCAGCGTGGCCTGGGTGAGGTTGGCCTGCCTGAGCGAGGCGCCGCGCAGGATCGCTCCGGTGAGGTCCTTCTGGATGAGTTCCACACCGTTCAGCTTCGCCCCGGTCAGGTCGGCGCAGCGCAGGGTGACGGGAAGCTGGGCGCCCCTGGTGAAGTCCTTGCCGCGCAGGTTGGCGCCCTGACCGGGCTTGCACGGCCCGGCCGCGGCCTGGGCGGGAGAGATGACTGTCCCCGAGAGCGCGAAGATCGCGACGATGAGAGCCAGGGGGATGGGACGACGCACGGGAGCCTCCTTCAAAGCAGCCCCGATCGTGGCAGCGGACCATTGCATCACGCTAGACACCCACTTGCACCTTTCGCGCCGGGGTTCGTGGACAACCTCCCGGCGGGGCTACCTCCGTCGCGTGACGGCAGGGCTCGCACTTCTCATTGTTCAGATGTTGAAAACATTTGGATTTCGTTAGTATCCTGATTTCTATTGTTCTGGGAAAGAGGGTGGCGATGGTTCGGCTGATTCGGGGTGCGGTGTGCTCGAACCTCTCCGAGCAGGCCCGCACCGGGCGGCGGAGAGGAGCGTCGGCCCTCGCCGTACGGCGCCTCGGAGCCGTACGAGGATCCGGTCCCCACACCCCGAGACCTGGGAGCTGACGATGGCGACTCGGCACCTGTACGTGATGCGGCACGGCGCGGCGGACGCGTTCGGCACGTTGACCGACGTCGGGCAGCGGCAGTCCGAGCTGGTCGGGAAGCGCCTGGCCGCCCTGCCCGTCGACGTCGTGTGGCATTCGCCCCTTCCCCGGGCGGTGCGCTCCGCCCAGATCGTCGGCGAGCACCTGCCGGGCGCTGCGGTGCGCGAAGCGGCCGAGCTGATCGACCATGTGCCGTACGTGCCGGACGAGATGCCCCCCGCGTGGGCGGGGTTCTTCGACGGGTACGACGCGGAGGAGGCCGCCGCAGGCGCGGGCCTCGCGGACGCGCTGGTCGACAGGTTCGCGCGGCCCGCGGAGACCGAGACCCACGAGGTCCTGGTCACCCACGCCTATCCGGTGGCCTGGCTGCTGCGGCACGCCCTCGACGCGCCACCGGTGCGATGGCTGGGGCTGAACTGCGGAAACACGGCGCTGACGGCGATCGAGTATCGCGACGCCGTGGCGCCGACGGTGCTGTTGTACAACGACATGGGTCACCTCCCGCCCGACCTGCGCTGGACGGGATTCGGGCCGGGCACGCGACCCTGAGCGGCGGTGTGGCGGAAAGCCACCCGATCGACCCGGATCGTCCCGGGCGCTCCTCGGTGCTCCTCACATGGATGACTGTTGATCCATGTGAGGAGCCCGGACGGGACCGAACTTCCACGGCCGGTTCGTATGGATACGGGAAGATGAGGCTTAACGCCTGCACGGCAAATGGTCACCCGGAAGAGCTACCGCCTCCCAGCCGCGATTGACCTCATGCCCCGGTGAAGGGACTCGTCGGTCTCTCGCCCACCCGAAGACCCCAGGTCCTAGCCGTGACGGAGTACGGCATGGGCGGCGCCGAGGCGCAGGGCCTCGTCGCGTTCCGAGTGGTCGCCCGACACCTCGTCGGCCCATTCGAGGAGCCGGCGCAGGTGTGCGTCGGCCCCGGTCGTGACGACACTGGGACTGCCGAGGGCGACCTCGCCGCCGGTCCCGTCGATGGTGACGAGGGTGCCCTCACCGACGGTGCGTCCACCGGCCCGCACCGAGGCGCCGGTGACGTCGACGACGAGGTCGCCGATCCCCACCACAGCGGGCTTTCCCATCGATCGCGCGACGACCGCGGCGTGGCTGGCCGGCCCGCCGCGGGCGGTGACGATTCCGGCGGCGGCCGACAGACCGTGCATGTCGTGCGGGGAGGTCTCCGGCCGTACCAGGATGACCGGGCCGTCCGCGGCCATGCGTACCGCTCCGTCCGAGGTGGTCGCCACCCTGCCGGCCGCGACACCGGGGCAGGCGCCGATCCCCCTGGCCAGGATGTCGGCGGTTCCCGCGATCCGGGGTGTGCGGACGTGCGGGAGATGCCGCGGTGAGATCCTGAGCAGCGCTTCGTGCCGCCCGATCACCCGCTCGTCGGCGAGGTCGGTCGCGACGCGGACGGCGGCACCCCCGACGAACCTTCCCGGCCGGACCTGCAGAATCCACAGCTCCCCGGCCTGGAAGGTGAACTCGACGTAGCACGCGTCGCGGTAGTGCCCCTCGACCCGGCGCAGCGTGTCCAGGAGGCCGGCCCACACCGCCGGTTCCCGGTCGGCGAGTTCGCGCAGCGGCCGGGTGAGTGAGCTGCCGGAGACGACGTCCTCACCCTGGTGCCCGAACAGGACCTCACCGAACGGGACGTTCTCCCCGGTGTTGGGGTCGCGGCTGAACGCGACCCCGGTGCCGCTGCGGCCATCGCGGTTCCCGAAGACCATCGTCTGCACGATCACGGCCGTACCGAGGTCGTGCGGGATGTCGTGCAGCTCGCGGTAGGTTCTGGCGCGTGGTGTGTCCCACGACGAGAACACGGCCTCGACCGCCGACTCCAACTGCCGCGCCGCGTCGTCCGGGATCGGCCGGCCCCACCGTCGCCGGATGAGCTCCTCGATCGCCTCGATCCGTGCCTGCTCGTCGCCTGCCCCTTGCCCGAGGGTTCCGTCGTCCACGTTGACGATCGCGGCGGCGAAGCCGGCCAGGAACCGCAACCGTGAGTTCAGCGCGAACCGCGCGTCGCCCGTCTCGGACGCCAGAGCGGCCGTGGCCTCGGTCGTGAGGCCGAGGTTGAGGATCGTGTTCATCATGCCGGGCATCGACACCTCGGCCCCGGAGCGAACGGAGACCGCCAACGGCGTCCGTGATCCCCCGAAGCGACGCCCGGTGGAGGCTTCGAGATCGGCGACGGCCTCCGCGAGTTCGTCGTCGAGCCCGTCGGGAAGACGCCCGTCGCGCAGGAACGTGCGACACGCGTGGGTGGTGACGACGAACCCGGGGGGCACCGGCAACCCGAGACGCCTCAGGACCAGGAGACCGTGTGCCTTGCCGCCCAGCGTCCCCGCCGTCTCCTCGACACGCGGAGAGAGCGGGCGAACCCATCTCATACCCATCGGGGGATCCCGAGTGTGGCGTGCAGGTCCTCGTGCAGCTCCGCCCACACGATGTGGTACGACGAGAAGTCGTCGGCCACGTACGCCAACTCGCCGGCGGCGGCGCGATCGAGTGCCTCGGTGAGACGGACCCGGTAGCGGCCGAAGCGGGGCAACGCCGCGGACAGCCGGGCGCCGACGACGGCGGCACGCCGGTCGAAGTCGACGAACCGGGAGAGGACGCGGGCGTCGTAGGAGGCGTCACGATGGTCGTTGGCGGCCATGACACCGTCGACGGACCGGATCTGCCACGCCGTGCACAGTTCGAGCAGTTCCGGGTTGAGCACGAGAAAGTCGTCGAACGCCGCCTGCACGGCGGCACGGGCACCGGCCGACTCCAACTCGGCGGCGAGGCGTTCGGCGTTCACGACCCGGCCGACGTCGGTGAGACTCCACCCGCCGAAGTCGCCGCCCGCATACGTGACGAGACCGGCGACCGCGAGATCGATCAGCTCGGACTCGACGTCGGATTCACCGAGCCCCGTGGTGCCGGCGAGGCGGGTGAGGCCGGAGGCGCCGCTGCAGCGCAGGGCGTGGAGCACCGACAGGCCGGTGTCGGTCGCGAAAGACTCGGATCGGGTCATGACGTGGGCCCCTTCGGCCGGGTGTCGTTCGAGGCGTCGGCGGTGGAGGTGCCGGAGGTCGAGACGTCGGAGGTCGAGGCCGCGTACGCGGCGCCTCGTCCGTGGGCTCGGGCGACGATCGCGCCGTTCCGGACGCGTACGGCGGACTCCGTCTCGTCGTCGAGGTCCGTCAGGCCGATCGCCGACGCCACCAGGGCGGCGTCGTCGAGGACGAGCCGGACACGCCGCCAGGCGTCTGGAGCGAAGACCCGCCGCAGGCAGCCGACGAGATCGGTGATCCTGAGCCGTACGAGGCGGCCCGTCTCGGCGGCGTCGTCCGTGACGACGACCACCGTCACCTGCTCGCCGGGCCGGGCGGAACGGACGGCCTCCTCGACGGCGGCGAGACGACCGGCCCCCAGCACCGTGATCAGGCCGTCGGCGCCGAGGTCGGCCCGACCCCCGCTGATCCGATCCGTGAGTTCGGCGGGCGGATCCCACGTGTCCTCGCACGGTCGCGCCGGAGTGACATAGGGAAGATACGGCGGCTCCCAGGTGTCGGTGAGCTCGATCCCGGCCAGATGCTCACACGCGCGTGCCAGGTCGAAGGGGTCGCCGAATCCCGGCGCGCTCTCGGCCAGGTGACCCGAACCGTCCAGCAGCGTCAGCGCCAGCTCGGCGAGCCGTACCCGCCGCACCGGCGTCGCGCGGTCCTGTTCGTACGACTCCAGGGCGAGGGCGAGCAGCAACGCCTCCACCCTGACGACCTGCGCCAGCACCGTACGCCCCCGCTCGTCGTCGAGGACGCCGCCGAGCGAGCGCAGGTGCAGGCGCCCTCCGGAGGCCGTGTCGCCGACCAGAGGCAGCCGTTCGAGCCAGGTCCTGGCGAACGCGCCCAGTGCATCGGACGTCGTCGTCGGCTGGGCCGGCGGTGGCGGCGGCTCGTCCGCGGTGGGGTTCTCGACCATGTCGATCAGCACCGCCAGATACAGCGCGCGCTTGCTCGGGAAGTTCGAGTACACCGCCCCGCGGGTCAGGTCGGCCCGATCGGCGATCCGGTCGACCTTGGCCGCCGCGTAGCCGTGCTCGGTGAACTCCTCCCTCGCCGCCGTCAGCACGAACCTCCGGGTGCGCTCCTGCTGCTGCACCCGCGTCAGTCGAACCATCACCGTTCCTTTCTGCGAACCATCGGCATTAGGATACTCTCAAAATTCAGATGTTAGGAACATCTGAATTGCGAGACGATCGAGATGAAGGATGGTGAAGGTGAGCGATCATGGGTTCGAGACCGAAGGGCTGGCCAAGGCGTTCGGCAAGGTCACCGCGCTGGACGGTGTCGATCTGGCCGCTCCGCGCGGACAGGTGCTCGGCCTGCTGGGACCCAACGGTGCGGGAAAGACCACCGTGATCCGCGTCCTCGCGACCCTGCTGCGTCCCGACGGCGGACGCGCGTCCGTGGCCGGGTTCGACGTGGTACGCCAGCCGGGAGAGGTGCGCCGCCGGATCGCGCTGTCGGGCCAGCACACCAGCGTGGACGAGGAGCTGACCGGCCTGGCGAACCTGGTCATGATCGGCCGGCTCCTCGACCTGTCCCGGTCGCAGGCGCTCCTGCGCGCCACCGACCTGCTCGCCCGTTTCGGCCTGGAGGACGCGGCGAAAAGACCGGTGGCCGGCTACTCCGGTGGCATGCGCCGCCGCCTCGACCTCGCCGCGAGCATGGTCGGACACCCCGAGGTGGTCTTCCTCGACGAGCCCTCGGTGGGACTGGACCCCGGCAAACGCGACGAGCTGTGGCAGATGATCCGGGGCCTGAGCGCGGACGGCGTCACCGTCCTGCTCACCACCCAGTACCTCGAAGAGGCCGACGCCCTCGCCGACGCCATCGCCGTCATCGACCAGGGACGGGTCATCGCCTCCGGCACCCCCGCCGAGCTGAAACGAGAAGTCGGCGGGCACACCATCGCCGTGCGGCCGAACGACCCCGCCGACACCGACGTGGCCGCCCGCATCCTGGCCGACGTCGCGGGCCGGGCCCCGGAGCGCTCCAGCCGCCACGAGCTGGTCGTTCCCGTCACCGGTGACGCGGACTTCTTCGAGATCGCCGCCCGGCTGCGTGAAAGCCGCATCGGCGTCTCCGAGCTGTCGCTGCGCCTGCCCAGCCTCGACGAGGTCTTCCTCGCCCTGACCGGAACACCCGCCACCCCCGCCGCCTCCGCCGAAGAACCGACGAAAGCCGCACGATGACCGCCACCGAACGATCGCGTACCGGAATACCTACCACCGCCGCCGACGAACCGACGAGGGCCGCCCGATGACCGCCACCGTGTCCAGCATCGAACCACCGCGCACCCGGCCCCTCGCCTGGCTACGGCACAGCTTCGTACTCGCCGGCCGCAGCCTCGCCAAGACCACCCGCAACCCCGGCCCGATCATCAACGGGGTCGTCACACCCGCCCTGTTCATGGTGCTCTTCCTCTATCTCTTCGGCGGCTCCGTGGCCGGCTCCACCGCCGACTACCTGCAGTACCTCTTCCCCGGCATCCTCGTCATGGGCGCCGGCCTCGCCGGGTTGGTCTCGACCGGCACCAACATCAACCTCGACCTCAAGAACGGCGTCACCGACCGGTTCCGCAGCCTGCCCATCAGCCGCCTCGCGCCCCTGCTCGGCTCCGTACTGGCCGACATCGTCCGCTATCTGCTCGCCGTCGCCATTCTCTTCGCCATCGGCACGCTCCTCGGCTTCCGCGCCCACGGCGGTCTCCCCGCGGCCCTCGCCGCCGCCGGCCTCGCCATCACCTTCGGCTTCTGCCTCAGCTGGGTCACCGTGTTCTTCGGCGTCCTCGTCAAGAGCGCCGACACCGTCCTCGCGATCAGCTTCATCGGTTTCCTGCCGTTGCAGCTCGGCACCAGCCTCGCCGCTCCCGTCGAGACCCTGCCCGGCTGGCTGCGAGCCTGGGCCGAGATCAACCCCGTCACCCAGGCCATGGACGCCTGCCGCGCCCTCCTCAACGGCACCCCGGTCGGCGGCACCGTCACCACCACGCTCATCTGGTGCGCGGTTCTCTTCGTGGTCTTCTGCCCCCTCGCCATCCGCGCCTACAGCCGCCAACAATGACCTGGCCGGTTTTCGGGGTAACCGCCGACCTGTTCTTCTGGATGGAACCACCGTGTCAATGACCGACGCGGACGTGGTGGAGCGCGAGTGACCACCTGGGGTCACCAAGTGGTACCAAGTGGCACGCGGAGGCAGAGTTGACAGGTGAGTACTCCCGAGACAGAACACTCCCACCGGATCTCTCAGCAGGATCTGCGCGAACGGTCAGCGGAGATCCTGCACGGACTGGAACGCGGAGAGTGGTACGCCGTCACACGCGACGGCCGTCACATCGGCGATCTGGTTCCCGTCCGGCGCCGGGCCGTCTCGCGGGCCGAGTTCGCCGCCGCGTCCCGCGGTATGCCGCGCCTGGACGACCGGAAGTACCACGAAGACATGGACCAGCACGTCAACGCCGACCCTTATGACTCCTATGACCATGCTTACGGCAGAGGCGAGTTTGCCGAGGACGGGGAATGACCTCTGTGTAAGGGTTGCTCGACACCCACATCCTCGTCCTGCGCGCTGGGATCGACCCCGATGAACTGCCGTCGGATTCCTTGAAACGAGCCGTGTTCCCGGTGCTCGGCCATGACCGCCCGCCGCGCGGAGAGGTGAGACACGTCCGTGATCAAGGTCGGGGAAGATTGCCCTTCTTTTCCCGGACTATCGAGGAACCCCTATGAAGCGAATGATCGCGAGCATCTCCGCGGTCACGGCCGTCGCGCTCGTGACCGGGACACCGGCCCAAGCCCAGGCTCAGGCCGCCCCCGCCGATCCGGTCAAGGCGTTGAAGAGCCAGTTCGTTCCGGGCAAGGGGGTGAGGTTCAGCGATCGGAGCACCATGATCGAAGATGGCGAGGGCCAGCCTTACCTGCGGCGCACCGGTTCCTTCCAGTTCGGCCGAGGCGGGATCGTCGCCTCCGACATCAGCGCGAAGAGTGCCCGCCCGGCCGACGATCGCCTCAATCCGTACGTCCCCGAAAGGACGATCCGGGTCGGCACCACGAGCTACTCCCAGGGGGGCACCTATCGCGACAAAATGCCGCGAGGCAAGAGTTGGTACAAGGACCCGGACGGCATGACGGGCGGTACGGACGGCTGGTTCAGCCAACTGGTGAACGTCGCCGAGCCGGCGACCCTCACCAGCCTGCTCAAGGGTGCCAAGAAGTCCCGTACCACCTACAGCGGCACCACCACCTTCGGCAGGCTCGCCAAGGTCTCGCCCTGGTTCCGCGCCACCCTGCCGCTCCGGTCGAGCGACAAGACCGTGGTGACGTTCAAGCTCACCGTGGACAGAAACCACCTGCCACAGCGCCTGACCACGTCCTTCCCCGTCGTCGGCATCTTCGACAGCACCGGGTGGGAGGGCAAGACGATCAGCGTCGAGACCCGATTCACCGGCTGGGGCAGCAGGGTCTCCATCAAGGCGCCGCCCGCGAACAAGGTGACGACCAAGCTTGAGGACAGGGACGGGTTGTGACAGCTGACGGTGGCGCTGTTGTCATGAGACGGGCCGGCCTCGGTGACCCCGTGGCCGGCCATGCCGATGACCATTGCTGCCACGTCTTCACCTCCTGACGGCTCACGCTCAGGCCCGGAGCGCACTGCCTCAAGGCGGCTACTGCCACGCCTGCGATCGAGTGCCGAACGACGGCGCATTCCTCGATGCGTCGAAGTTCGGCGTTCGGAATCGCCTCAAACATTCGCGTGACCGGGTTTGGCGGCGCGGATGGCGCGGGCGCCCGCCGCACGCAGGTACGCCAGTAGTTCGGGCGGCTCGTGCACCTGGAACTCGCAGCCGAGCAGGAGCAGCCGGGAGGCGAGCCACTCCAAGGTGTCGGCGCGCCCGTGCAGGCGGCAGCTGTGCTCGTCGATCGGCTGGACGTCGCCGGGGGCAGTGCCGAGCCTTCGCGTCACCTGGTCGGCCGGAAGGTGCAGGGTCGCCCGCATCTCATAGGTGGGTGCCGACGCGTACAACTTGTCGACGATGAAGGCGGCCGCGTCCTGCTCGGGCGGCTCGCGGGGTGAGACCCGCACGCCGGTTGGCCGCGGATCGCCGATTCGGTCGACGCGGAAGGTCCGCCAGTCATCGCGATCGTTGTCGTAGGCCAGCAGATACCAGCGGCGTTCGGCCGCCACCAGGCGGTACGGCTCGACCAGGCGTCTGGTCTCGTTCCCGTCGCTCGCCTGATAGGCGAACCGCAGGCGTTCTCGGTTGGCGACCGTACCGGCGAGCACCGTCAGGTTCTGCGGATCGACACTCGGCCCGTTCCCGGTCAGTGTCGACACCAGGGCCGCGGCCAGCGCGGCGACCCGGTACCGCAGCCGAGACGGCAGCACCTGCTCCAACTTGGCCAGGGCCCGCACGGATGCCTCCTCCATGCCGTCCACCGGAGTCCCGGCCGCCATGCGCAGACCGACCGCGATGGCCACCGCCTCCTCGTCGTCCAGCAGCAACGGTGGCATGGCCTTGCCGGCGGCGAGCCGGTAGCCACCCACCGCTCCCATCGTCGCCCGTACCGGATAACCCAGCTCGCGCAGCCGATCGACGTCCCGCCGGATCGTCCGGGGGCTGACTCCCAGACGCTCGGCCAGCTCGCTGCCGGGCCATTCGCGCGGCGTCTGCAGCAGGGACAGCAGTTTGAGCAGTCGTGCGGGGGTGTCGCTCATGGAGGCCATCATGCCCGGCCATATAGGTCAGGAACTGTCCCAGATGATTCCTACTCTCGGTCAGGTCACCGCGACGTACCACCGGGCCTGCCCGGGGACGACGTGGCGGGACATCGCGTACCCACTGAGGAGAGTCATGAGCACCGAGGTCCGCCCCTTCCGCATCGATATCCCCCAGGCAGATCTGGACGAGCTGCGCGGCCGGCTGGCCCGGACCCGGTGGCCTCGGGAACTTCCCGGTGAGGGGTGGAGCCGGGGCGTCCCCGCCGGCTACCTCAAGGACCTGGCCGAATACTGGCGCGGCGAGTACGACTGGCGCGGGCACGAGGCACGGTTGAACGGGTTTCCGCAGTTCATGACCGAGATCGACGGTCAGGACATCCACTTCCTGCACGTGCGTTCCCCCGAGCCCGACGCCCTGCCGATCATCCTCACCCACGGTTGGCCGAACTCGTTCGTGGAGTTCACCGACCTCGTCGGCCCGCTCACCGACCCCCGCGCGCACGGCGGCGGCCCGTCCCAGGCGTTCCACGTCGTCGTGCCGTCGATACCCGGTTTCGGGTTCTCCTCGCCGCCGCACGAGAACGGCTGGAACGCCACTCGCGTCGCGCGGATCTGGGCGGGTCTGATGCGTCGCCTCGGATACGACCGCTACGGCACCCAGGGCGGGGACTTCGGCGCGTACGTCGCCCCGGAAGTCGCCAAGGTCGCCCCGGAGCACGTGGTCGGCGTCTATGTCATCAGCGGGCTCGGCTTCCCCACCGAAGACGACGTTCCCGAGATGACCGACGACGAGCGGGAGGCATATGCGCAGCTTCAGAAGCAGGACTGGATGAGCGGCGTGGATCATCATGGGTTGCTGCGCGCGGCGCCCCAGACCTTCGCCTACGGATGGCACGACTCGCCGGTCGCCGCGCTGGCCTGGATGACGCAGAAATTCAAGGAGTTCACCGTCGCCGCGAAATCGCCTGAGCAGGTGATCGATCGCGACCTGATCCTTACCAACGTCAGCCTCTACTGGCTCACCGGAACGTTGGGAACCTCTTCCTGGCCCTATTACGAGAGCACGGGCTTCGGCTGGCCGGAGGGGCAGACGGCGGCACCGACCGGTGTGTACAACGGACCGCCTGGAATCCGCCGGTTCGCCGAACGACGCAACGTCATCGTGCACTGGCCGGAAGACAATCCAGGCAGCCACCACTTCGTCGCCATGGAGCGGCCCGATCACGTCGCCGCCGACATCCGCGAGTTCTTCGGCAAGGTCCGCTGACCTTCCCGACGGACGTGCCTCTCACGTCCGGTGACGTGGACCCGACATGGTCCCTTCGGGGTCGGTGAAAGTCGCGATACGTCTTTCCGAGCAGAGGCCCTACGGTTCGGCATCGAGGTGGCCGCCGTTGTCATCCTCGCTCAACGTGTGGTCGTACGGCGAAACCGCCCGGGGACAGTCGCTCGCCGTCCACTTCGTGTTCCTCGTCGCCGTGGTTGACGGCGAAGAGCCAGTCGCCGCGTCGTACGAGTTCCACGGGGGCGGGGGAGAGGCCGAGCAGGCGGGCGTAGGCGTCGTCGGTCAGGCGGGTGGAGATGTAGAGGGCCGTTCCTGAGCCGTACGGGTGGCGGGTGATGGCGGGTTGGCCGGAGAGGGGGGTGTCGAGGGTGTGCGGGCCGGTGTAGACGGCCAGCGCCTCGGCGCCCTCCAGGTGGACATGTTCGCTCCAGAAGGTGCCGGTCTCCGGCCGGTCACCGGGGAACGTCGTTTCACCGGAAAACGTCGCCTCGTCGGTCGGGGGACGTGCGGGTGTTCCGGCCCGGGGGGAGGTGCTCCGGGGGGCGAGGACGTCAGGAGCTGACAGGGTGAGGGCGACGTCGGGGGGCAGGGGGTGGAACTCCTCGACGCGGATGCCGAGGAGGTCGCGGAGGGCGCCGGGGTAGCCGCCGAGGCGGACGCGGGCGTGTTCGTCGGCGATGCCGCTGAGGTAGGAGACCACGAGGGTGCCGCCGCCGGAGACGTAGCGGCGCAGGTTGTCGGCGTCGGCGTCGGAGATCAGGTAGAGGCTGGGGACGAGGACGAGCGGGTAGGCCGACAGGTCGGCGGAGGGGTGGACGAGGTCGGCGGTGACGCCGTGCCGGTAGAGGACCCGGTGGGCCTGGCGTACGGCCTCGGTGTAGTTCAGTTCGGTGGAGGGCAGTCCGGGTGCCTGGAGCGCCCAGTTCGCCTCGGCGTCCCAGAGGATCGCGGCCCCGGTCTCGACGGGAGCCGCGCAGGCGTCCTCCAGCGTGGGGAGCAGGGCGCCCAGGTCGCAGATCTCGCGGAAGATCCGCGAGTCGGGTCCGGTGTGCGGGACCATGCCGCCGTACCAGAGTTCGGCGCCGCCGCGGGAGGCCCGCCACTGGAAGAACATGGCTCCCCGTGAGCCGCGCGCGATGTGCGACAGGCTCAGCCTGGTGATCTCACCGGGGCGCTTGGCGCGCATCCGGGGGCCGGTGTAGGTGACCACCGCCTGCTCCATCAGCAGCCAGGGTTTCCCGGTGGCCGGGCAAGGTGCCGGGGCGTCGGTTGGGGCGTGCGCCGGGGACGCGGCCCAGCCGCGGGCCAGGTCGGCGGCGAAGGCGGTCTCGGCGGGCGGGTCGGTGGACGGGTAGTGGTCGATCGCCACCAGGTCGACCTCGGCCGCCCAGCGGCGGTGGTTCACCGGCACCCAGTCGCCGAGGACGAAGTTCGTGGTGATCGGGATGTCCGGGGTGAGCTCGCGCAGCACCGCCTTCTGCTCGCGGAAGTGGTCGAGCATCGCGTCGGAGACGAACCGGCGGAAGTCCAGGGCCTGGGAGGGGTTGGGCAGGTACTGGGTGGCTCGCGGGGTGGTGATCTGCTCCCAGGCGGAGTAGTGCTGGCTCCAGAACGACGTGGTCCAGGCGTCGTTCAGCGCCTCCAGGGTGCCGTGCCGCGCCCGCAGCCAGATCCTGAAGGCGTCGGCGGCGTGGTCGCAGTGGCAGGTGGTGCCGTACTCGTTGTGCACGTGCCACATGGCGAGCGCCGGGTGGTCGCGGTAGCGCTCGGCGAGCGTGCGGACGATCCCGGCGCAGGCGGCGCGGTAGGCGGGGGAGTGTACGCAGTAGGTGTCGCGGCTGCCGTGGGTGAGCCGGGTGCCGTCGTGGGTGACGGTGAGGGCGTCGGGGTGGGCGAGGCCGAACCAGGGGGGTGGCGAGGCGGTCGGGGTGGCGAGGTCGACCCGGATCCCGCCGTCGTGCAGCAGGTCGAGGACGCGGTCGAGCCAGCCGAGGTCGTGGACGCCGGGTGCGGGCTCCAGGCGCGCCCAGGAGAACACACCGACGCTGACCAGGTTCACCCCGGCCCGCCGCATCAGCTCGACGTCCTCCTTCCAGACGTCCTCCGGCCACTGCTCGGGGTTGTAGTCCCCGCCGTAACACAGCCCGCCGAGCCGTTCCGACCAGTCCACGGCTCCCCTTTGTTTGGATGGAAACTAAACTAATTATCCACGCGCGGCGGGCCGGGCTCAAGAGGGCGGCTCCGGCTTCCTTCGTCCGCGAACGACCTGTTCGAGGGGATGGGTCGGCGAAGTTCGGCAGGTCGAGGGCATTGACGTTTGTTGGTTTGGACGTAAAACTAACTCGGCAGATGCAGGCCCGAGCGCTGGAGTTCCCATGCCTTACCGTCCCCCGTTGGTCGCGCACGAGTACTTCGTCGCCGACCCGCCTGAGCTGCCCGTACGCTCGCACGGTGAGGGGGGCCTGTCGGCGTTGATCTCGGCTGAGCCGGTCGCCTCCGATGCGGCAGGGGTGATCCTGAAGGCCGTGACATCGGCCGAGGAGACGCTTTTGGTCCAGTTGAGCGTGGCGGGCGAGGGGGTGATCCGGGTCCGGCTCGGGCAGGACGCGGACGCGCGGACCCGGTCGGCCGCGGCGATCTCGATGGTCACGCCGGGCGAGTTCGCCGGGGCTCGGGTGGAGAGCCGCGAGGGGACGATCCTGCTGGACGCGGGCTCGCTGCGCGCGGAGATCACCCTGGCTCCCTGGCACCTGAGGTTCACCGACGCGAGCGGGGCGCCGCTGCTCGAGCAGGACCGGGGGCACACCGACATCAGCGGCCGGTTGCGCACGCTGCCGTTCGGCCGTTCCAGCTCGGGTGGCGCGGTGGTCGGCTATCACGAGAGCTTCGTGGCCCCCGCCGACGAGGCGTTCAGCGGGTTCGGCGAGTCGTTCACCCGGCTGGACAAGCGCGGCCAGCGGCCGGTGATGTGGAACTTCGACGCGTTCGGCGCCGAGTCGCAGCGGGCGTACAAGAACATCCCGTTCTACCTGTCCAGCAGGGGTTACGGCGTGCTGGTGGACAGCGGGACGCCGGTGGAGTTCGACGTGTGCCAGTCCACGCACAGCTGCGTGCAGATCGTGGTCCCGGACGACCTGATCGACTACTACGTGATCGCCGGGCCGACCCCGTCGGAGGTGCTGGAGCGGTTCGACCTGCTGACCTGCCGGCCGCTGCTCCCGCCGAAGTGGGCGTTCGGCACCTGGATCTCCTCGGGGTTCTTCGTCGACACCCAGGAGCGGGTGATGGCGCGGGCGCGGAGGATCCGCGAGCGCGGCATCCCGTGTGACGTGCTGCACCTGGACACGTACTGGCAGACCGACGGCCACTGGTCCGACCTGCGCTGGGACGCCGAGGGCTTCCCCGACCCCACCGGCATGCTGGCCGAGCTGAAGGAGATGGGGTTCAAGGTCTGCCTGTGGATGAACCCGTACATCTCCCACCTCAGCCCGATCTTCGCTGAAGCGGCCGAGAGCGGATATTTCCTGAAAAAGCCTGATGGTGAGGTCTACGTCGCCGACTGCTGGCACGGCTCCTACCCGGCCTGCGGCATCGTCGACTTCACCGACCCGGCCGCCACCGAGTGGTTCAAGGGACTGCTGCGCCCGCTGCTCGAACAGGGCGTCCAGGTCTTCAAGACCGACTTCGCCGAGGGCGTGCCGCACGACGCGGTCGCGGCCAACGGCATGTCCGGCACCGACCTGCACAACGTCTACACGCTTCTGTTCAACGACGCCGTCTCCGAGGTGACCAAGGAGGTCGCGGGGCACGGCATGGTCTGGGCGCGCTCGTCGTTCCTTGGCGGGCAGCGGCATTCGGCGCAGTGGAGCGGCGACACCTACACCAGCTACGCCGCGATGGGCAGCACGCTGCGCGGCGGGCTGGCGCACGGCCTGTCCGGCGTCCCGTTCTGGAGCCACGACGCGGGCGGGTTCACCGGCCGCCCCACCGACGACCTGTACGTCAGGTGGACCCAGTTCGGCGCGCTCTCCCCGCTGCTGCGCCTGCACGGCACCACCAGCAGGGAGCCGTGGGAGTTTCCCGAGGTCGAGGCGGAGGCGGTCGAGGCGCTGAGGCTGCGCTACCGGCTCATGCCGTACATCTACACGGCGGCCGTCGAGGCGGCCAGGACCGGGGCCCCGATGATGCGGGCGCTGTGCGTGGACTACCCGGACGACCCGGTGGCCTGGCAGGCGGACCTGCAGTATCTCCTCGGCCGCGACCTGCTGGTGGCGCCGATGACCTCGCCCGAGCAGGTGAGGAAGGTCTACCTGCCCGAGGGGGAGTGGGTGGACCACTGGACGGGCGAGATCCTGTCCGGCGGCCGGTACGTCACGGCCGCCACGCCGCTGGACCGCGTTCCGCTGTACGTCCGGCGCGGGGCCGTCGTCCCCGTTCTCACCGAGCAGGGCGGGACCGAGGCGGGCGGGACCGTCGGGGACGGGCCGTTCGGGGAGATCACCCTGGTCGGGTACGGAGTCGGAGCCGACAGCGGCGAGATCCGTACCGTCGTCTCCGACCTCGACGGGGACACCGTGATCACCGCGGTTCCCGAGGGGGAGGGCCTGCGGGTGACCGTCTCGGGGAGCGCGCGGATCGCGGGCGTCGAGTTGGTGGGGGCCGACATACCACTCGTCATCACCACCATCTAGGAGAAAGACCATGTTCAACCTGAAAGTCGGTGTCGCCGCGGTGGCGGCGCTCATGGCGCTCGCCGCCTGCGGCGGCACCGAACCCGCGGCGGACACCCCCGCCGCGGAGGGCCCCCGTGTCCTGAAGCTCTGGCACTACGAGGGCGCCGACAGCGCGATGGGCAAGGCGTGGGCCGAGGCCGTCAAGCAGTTCGAGGCCTCGCACCCCGGCGTGACGGTCAAGTTCGAGGAGAAGGCGTTCGAGCAGATCCGCCAGTCGGCGGGGATGATCCTGAACTCGGACGAGGCCCCCGACGTGATGGAGTACAACAAGGGCAACGCCACGGCCGGTCTGCTGTCGAAGCAGGGTCTGCTCACCGACCTCACCCCCGAGGTGACCAAGCGCGGCTGGGACAAGCTGCTCAGCCCTTCGATCCAGACGACCGCGAGATACGACGAGCGCGGTGTGATGGGCGGGGGCAAGTGGTACGGCGTCCCCAACTACGCCGAGTACGTGATGGTCTACTACAACAAGGACGCCTTCAAGAAGGCGGGCGTCGAGGTGCCCACCACCTTCGAGGAGTTCACCGCCGCGCTCGACACGTTCGTCAAGGCGGGGACCACCCCCATCGCGGTCGGCGGCGCCGAGTATCCCGCGCAGCAGATCTTCTACCAGCTCGCGCTGAGCAAGGCGCAGCGACCGTGGGTGGACGCCTTCCAGCTCTACAAGGGCAAGGTCGACTTCAAGGGACCCGAGTTCAAGTACGCGGCCGACACCTTCGCCGACTGGGTCAAGAAGGGCTACGTCGACAAGGACTCCGCCGCGATCAAGGCCGAGGACATGGGCACCTCCTTCATCGGCGGCAAGTATCCGATCCTGGTCTCCGGCAGCTGGTGGTACGGCCGCTTCGCCAGCGACGTCAAGGACTTCGAGTGGGGCTCGTTCCTGTGGCCGGGTAACACGATGAGCGCCGGATCCAGCGGCAACATCTGGGTCGTCCCCGAGAACGCCAAGAATAAGGATCTCGCCTACGACTTCATCGACATCACGATGAAGAAGGACATCCAGAACCTGCTCGGCAACTCCGGCGGCATCCCGGTCGCCGCCGACACGGACGCGATCACCGACGAGAAGAGCAAGGAGCTGATCGAGAACTTCAACAGGCTCTCGACCTCCGACGGGCTGGCCTTCTACCCCGACTGGCCGGCGCCGGGCTACTACGACGTGCTCGTCTCGGGCGTGCAGAACCTCATCAACGGCACCAAGACCCCCGACGCGGTCCTGGACGAGATCGCCGCTCCGTACGAGGAGAACCTCGCCGACATCGGCAACTGACGTCTCCCACGGCCCGCGCCGTGACGATCACGGTGTCACGGCGCGGGCCGCGCGTACCGAACACGCGGCCCGCGCACGGAGCAGTGCACGGAGCAGAGCGTGCGCGCAGATCACAGAACACGTGCGCGGGACACGCGCACGGAGCAGAGAAAGCCGTACGCACAGAACAGAGAAAGGAGACCTCCGATGCCGAGGTCTCGCGACCGCGGGTACTGGGTGTTCCTGCTGCCGAGCGCCGTGCTCTTCACCGCGGTCATCGTCGTGCCGTTCCTGATGAACGTCGGCATCGGCTTCACCCGCTGGCAGGGGATCGGCGACCCGAGGTGGATCGGGCTGGAGAACTACACCCGACTCCTCGCCGACGAGCGGTTCTGGTCCTCCTTCCGCAACAACGTCGCGCTCATCGTGGCGATGGCGATCGTCCCGACGCTCATCGGTCTCGTCCTGGCCGCCACGCTCTTCGACTACGTGGGCAAGAAGGTCGGCCCCCGCGCGGCGAGCGCGCTGCGGGCCGCGTACTACCTGCCGCAGGTGCTGCCGGTCGCGGTGGCCGGGATCGTCTGGGGCTGGATCATGCACCCGCGTTTCGGGGCGCTCAACGACCTGCTCGGGCTGCTGGGGATGGAGCCGAGGAACTGGCTCGGCGACCCGGCCTGGGCGCTGCCGAGCGTGATGGCGATCATGGTGTGGTTCCAGATCGGCTACCCGGTCGTCATCTTCATGGCGGGGCTGCAGCGGGTCGATCCCGCGCTGTACGAGGCCGCCGAGATGGACGGCGCCTCGTGGTGGCGGCGGTTCTGGCACATCACGATCCCGCAGATCCGGCCGGAGATCTACGTGGTCCTGCTCACCTGCACGATCGCCGCGCTCAAGGTCTTCGGACCGATCTTCGTGCTGACCAGGGGCGGTCCCGGCGGTGCCACGCTCGTGCCCTCCTACTTCAGCTACCAGAACTTCTTCGAGAAGGCCAACGTCGGGTACGGGGCGGCGATCGCCACCGTGCTCACCCTCGTGATCATCGCGGTGACGGTGTTCTTCCTGCGGGTTCAGGACAGGGAATCATGATCCGGAAATACTCGGTCCTGGTCTCGCTGGTCGTGCTGGCCGTCGCGATGCTGGTGCCGTTCGCCATCGTCACGCTCAACGCGGTGAAGTCCCCGGCCGACTACTCCTCGGGCGGGCCGCTGGGCCTGCCGAGCGAGCTGTATCTCGACGGGATCGTCGACTTCTGGAACCGGGTCGACTTCGGCGGCAAGCTGTGGAACAGCCTGCTGATCAGCGGCTCGGTCGCGGTGCTCGCCACGGTCCTTTCTGTGCTCAACGCCTACGCGCTCGGCATCGGCAGGGTGCGCGGGCGGGTGTGGATCCTGGTCGTCTTCCTGGTGGCGAACACGCTGCCGCAGGAGGCGCTGGTCTACCCGCTGTACTACCTGGCCAAGCAGGTCGGACTGTACGACACCAGGCTCGGTGTGATCATCATCTTCACGGTGATCCAGAGCGCCTTCGGGACGTACCTGCTCGCCTCGGTGCTCGGCCGCTTCCCGCGCGAGATCCTGGAGGCGGCGGCCCTGGACGGCGCGGGCAAATGGCGGGCCCTGTGGCAGGTCGTCGTGCCGATCAGCAGGCCGACGCTGAGCGTGCTGCTCATCTTCTTCTTCATCTGGACCTGGAACGAGTTCTTCCTGCCTCTCGTCTTCCTCATCTCCAACGAGAACCAGACCGTCCCGGTCGCGCTCGGGGTGTTGCAGGGGGACAAGATGATGGACGCCACGATGTCCAGCGCCTCGGCGCTGCTCGGCATCCTGCCCGCGGTCGCCTTCTTCCTCATCTTCCAGCGGACCCTCACCCGCGGCGTGACCGTGGGCGCCGTCAAATGACCGCATCTCATCTCACGCTCGATCACATGACCACACCGTGTCTGCCGTTCGACGTCGTACGCCGCTCGGGGGCGGACGGCGTCCCGACAGCGGTGTTTCTTCGACTCCCCCTGACCTGGAGGCGAAATGTCGTTATCCACCACGTCCGTTGCGGCGGTCGCCGTGACGGCCCTCACCCTGGGGTTGTGCGCGGTCCCCGCCCATGCGGTCCCCGCTCGCGTGCCCCACGAGACGACCCCCGCCCACGAGTCGCACGAGCGATCGGCCCGCGCCCCCACCCGCACGGTTCCCGAACATCCCTTCCGCGACCCCTCACTCCCGCTGAACCGGCGCGTCGACGACCTGCTCGGCCGCCTCACCACGGCGGAGAAGGTCTCCTGGCTCCACCAGTACCAGCCCGCGGTGGAGCGGCTCGGCATCGGGCTGTTCAAGACCGGCACCGAGGCGCTGCACGGCGTCGCCTGGTCCACCGACGTCGACAACGCCGGGAACGTCGTGACGGCGGAGGGAACCGTGTTCCCGCAGGCCGTCGGCCTGGCCAGCACGTGGAACCCCGACCTGGTCAAGAAGGTCGGCACTGCC
Organism: Streptosporangium sp. NPDC000563; assembly: GCF_040299985.1. NCBI lineage: Bacteria > Bacillati > Actinomycetota > Actinomycetes > Streptosporangiales > Streptosporangiaceae > Streptosporangium > Streptosporangium sp. NPDC000563. The sequence continues at coordinate 1,795,192 of NZ_JBEPDA010000001.1, forward strand.
GTCGGTGAGGAGGCGAGAGGCTACCACGCGGAGAATTCCCGTCTGTGGGGCCTGCAGTTGTGGACGCCGGTGGTCAACCCGCTCCGTGACCCACGCTGGGGCCGCAACGAGGAGGGCTACTCCGAGGACCCGCTGCTCACCGGCGCGATCTCCACCGCGTACGGCTCGGGTATCCAGGGCGACGACCCCGACCACTTACGGGCGGCCCCGGTACTCAAGCACTTCCTCGGCAACAACAACGAGGTCCGTCGCGACACGACCTCCTCCAGCCTGCGCCCTCGCGTCCTGAACGAGTACGAGTACCCGGCGTTCAAAACGGCGTTGGAGGCGGGCGCGGCCACCGGCGTGATGACCGCGTACAACCTGGTCAACGGGCGGCCCGCCACGGTGACCGACCTGAACTCCACCGTCAGGGCCTGGACGGACCGGCCGCTGTTCAACGTCTCCGACGCAGGGGGGCCCAACAACCTCACCGGCTCCCAGGGCTACTTCGCCACCAAGGCCGAAGGCGCCGCAGCCATGCTCAAGGCGGGCGTCGAGAGCTTCACGGTGGACAACACCGACGGCGCCCCGACGGTGGCCGCGGTGAACGAGGCGCTGGCGCAGGGGCTGCTCACCCAGGCCGACCTCGACACCGCCGTCCGCCGCATTCTCGTTCTCCGGTTCAGACTCGGCGAGTTCGACCCGGACGGCGGCCCGTACGGAAAGATCACCAAGGACGTGGTCGACAGTACCGCGCACCGCGAGCTGGCCAGGCGGACCGCGGGCGAGGCGGCGGTGCTGCTGAAGAACTCGGGGAAGACCCTGCCGCTGCGTCCCTCGCAGAAGGTCGCGGTGGTCGGCCCGCTGGCCGACACCCTCTACACCGACTGGTACTCGGGCAGGCTTCCGTACCGGGTCACCCCGCTCGACGGGATCGGGGAGCGGGCCGCCACGGTCACGTCCGAGGGCGTCGACAGGATCGCGCTCAAGTCCGGCGGCAGGTACCTCACCGCGGGTACGGGGGCGGGCGCGGACCTGAGGCTCTCGGGGATCTCGGCGGGTGCGACCGAGCAGTTCGACGTCTTCGACTGGGGCGAGGGGATCGTCACCCTGCGCAGCGTCGCCAACGGAAAGTACGTCAGCCGCGCCAACTGGTCCACCCTGGTCAACAATCAGGAGCAGCCCACCGGCTGGTTCGTGCAGGAGCAGTTCAAGCTGGAGGCGCAGGCCGACGGCACGACGCTGCTGCGCTACGCGGGCTACGAGACCGCCTACGACTGGTTCGGCCAGAACAAGTACGTCAAGGCGGCGGCCGACGGCACGCTCGGCCTCACCGTCGCGGAGGACGCCACCCGCTTCGAGAAGGAGATCGTGCGCAGCGGGACCGCGGAGGCGGTCGCGGCGGCGAGGAGCGCCGACGTGGCGGTGGTCGTCGTCGGCAGCATGCCGTTCATCAACGGCCGTGAGGACCACGACCGGACCGACCTCGGTCTCGCCGAGGGGCAGCAGGCGCTTGTGGAGGCGGTGCGCGCCGCCAACCCGAACACGGTCGTGATCCTGGAGAACAGCTACCCGACCACGATCGACCGGCTGCAGGAGAAGGTCCCGGCGATCCTGTGGACCACCCATGCCGGAGCCGAGACCGGCAACGCACTGGCCGACCTGTTGTACGGCGACGTCAACCCGGCAGGCCGCCTCACCCAGACCTGGCCCCGAGCCGGCACGCCGTTGCCGGACATCCTCGACTACGACATCGTCAAGACCGGCTCGACCTACCTGTACTCGAAGCGGAGGCCGCTCTACGCTTTCGGCCACGGGCTGAGCTACACCACCTTCGGCTACCAGGGCCTCAAGGCCGTTGCGAAGGGTGGCGGGCACGAGGTGAGCGTCAAGGTGACCAACACCGGCTCGCGCGCGGGTGACGAGGTCGTCCAGCTCTACACCCACCAGCACACCTCCCGGGTGGAGCAGCCGGTCAGGCAGCTGCGCGGCTTCCAGCGGGTGCGCCTGGCCCCCGGGGAGTCGAAGGTCGTGAGGTTCACGCTCAGGACCGCGGACCTGGCCCTGTGGGACGTGACCAGGGGCCGCTTCGCGGTGGAGCCGGCGACTCACGACGTCCTGGTCGGCTCGGCCTCGGACGCGATCCGGCAGCGCGTGACCATGCGGGTGGACGGCGAGCGCATCCCGGCCCGCGACCTCACCCGGACCGCCCGCGCCGCCGACTTCGACGACTACTCGGGCGTCGAACTGGTCGACGAGACCAAGGTCCGAGGCGACGCGGTCGGCGCCTCGGCGGGCGAATGGATCTCCTTCGAGGACGCCGACCTCCGCGCCGGGGTCACCGGCGTGCGGCTCGGGGTCGCGGCCACCGCCGCCTCCTCCGTCGAGATCCGCCTCGGCTCCCCGACCGGCAGGCTCGCCGGGACCGTGCGGGTGCCCGCCACCGGCGGGACCTACTCGTGGGCCACGGCCACCGCCCCCGTCTCGGCCGTACGGGGCGCTCAGGACGTCTACCTGGTCTTCCGCGGCGCCCTGCGGATCAAGGACGTGACCTTCACCCGCTGACCGCCCCCCTCACGCGGCCCGTCCCCTCCGCCGGGGGCGGGCCGTGCGGCGTATGTGGTGAACTTCCTGCCGCGCGAGGTGGAGAATTCTCGGACTTCGTTTTCCCAGCCCGTTTCATGGTCCATACACGATGGTTTTCTCCCGCCCGTCGGACGGGCGCTTCGCTCCTCTTATCGGTTTCACAGAATTGTCGGTCGGCCTGGTTAGCATCTGCTCGTCCAGAGGAACGGGATCGCCCCGTTATTCCTTGTCATGGCTCGGCGGATAGGAGTTCTGTGAAATTTTCCAGTAGGGTTGGGCGCCGGATCGGATGGCTGGCGGCCTTTGTCGCTCTGGCGTCCGGCGCCTTCGCCCCGGCAGCGCACGCCGCACCGAAACAGGCCGTTTCCGGTACGGCTTCCGCGGCGCCCGCGCAGGACGATCCGGTTCAGAACCCCGTGGGGAAGGTCACCATCCACTTCGAGCGGACCACCGCGTCGAAGTGCCCGGTGACCTTCAGGATCCACGGTTCCTTCGAGGGGCTCCCCGCCGGCGTGCAGATCATCCGGTACCGCGTCGTCGGCACCGAGAAGTGGCGGAGCTTCAAGGTTCCGCCCAACCACGGTGGCGCGTACACCACCGTCCTGCAGACGTTCGAATGGGACTGGGAGACGGAGGAGACGTCGGTCCAGATCGAGATCAAGCAGCCGGACGGTCTCGTGTCCAACGTCCTCCACTACTTCAAGTGCGGGTTGCCGGGCGAGGACGAGACGTTCGGCGAGACCACGGGGGATGTCGGGCTGACGGCCTCGGGCGGCCCACTGGCCGAACTCGTCGCCGACGCCTACGTGGACGCCGTCCAGGCTCTCTCCGGTGCGGAGGTCGCCCTGGTCAGCAGGTACGGCTTCTACGCGGGCCTGGACGCGGGCCCGGTCACCCGCGAGGAACTGTGGGGCACCCAGTCGGCCGGGCTCGCCGTGGACGTGCACGCGATGACCGGCGCGCAGCTCAAAAGTCTCCTGGCGTACCCGAACCCGCAGGGCTGGGTGCTCACTCCCTCGGCCGCGCTCCGCTACACGCTTGAGGGCGGAGCCGTCACCGAGATAACGCTGAACGGTGTTCCGGTGACCGACACCCAGGTTATCAAGATCGCGGCCAACTACATCCTGATGGGCGGCTGGCAGGGGTTCCCGCAGTGGACGGGGACCACCAGCGTTTATCACGGCGGTCCGGACGACACGGCGGCACTGGCGTCCTACCTCGTGAAGAACTCGCCGGTGAATCCGCCCGCGGGGGACCGCGTCACCATTCGATAAGTGCCGATGAATCGTCCCGGCGAACATAGTACCGGGTGACCGAGCCGGTCGCCGGACGGAATTCGTTCCGTCCGGCGACCGGCCATCGGCCGGAATATCGCCACGCATACAGGAAAAAGGCTTCACGCTGTCGGTATTCCTCTTGAAGCTCAGTGTATTGGAGGTAAAGGTGCCGCCGGCATGTCGAATACGGTGAAAAAGGATCCTCGGAGCCCGGATTTCCGAAGAGTTCGCGGCCGGGCGTGGGGTTGAAATAGACACCGTGGACCGGTCTTTCGTTCGCTCCACTCGGCCGGGGGCTTTCCGAGGGCCGACTACGCTTCCCCGCGCGCCGGTGAGGGGCGGCACCGCGTCACCCTCGGAGGCGGCGAAGACGCTTCCCCTGCGCGCCGTGGGGGTGGCTCCCGGCATGGCGAGGATGGGGTCCTCCGCGCGGGACGGCGTGATCGTGTTCGACGTGCTCGGCCCCGGCGAAGCGGAGCGATGGTCGCTCGGTCGTCGCGCGGTCCGGCCGTCCTCGCCTCGGGTCGCTTTGCGAGTGCGTGCCGGAAGGTTTACGGGCGACGGGAGGCGTAGGGGGAATCGGTCACTTCGTCGTCCTGTTGCGAATCATGAACGCCAGACCGAATTCGCAGGAGGACATCATGACGACCACGACGCGTCCCGCCGAGGCCTCCGGGCAGTTCACCATCGGGGGCGACCTCACCGTCAACCGCCTGGGCTACGGGTCGATGCAGCTCACCGGCGAGGGAGTGTGGGGAGACCCACGCGACCCCGACGAGGCCGTCCGGGTCCTGCGCAGGGCGGTCGAGCTCGGCGTGAACCTCATCGACACAGCCGACTCCTACGGCCCGTTCGTCGCCGAGCTGCTCATCAAGAAGGCGCTGCACCCCTACGCCGACGACCTGGTGATCGCGACCAAGGCGGGGTTCACCCGGCAGGGTCCCGGGCTCTGGACGCCGGTCGGCCGTCCCGAATACCTGCGCCAGCAGGTCGAGCTGAGCCTGCGCCACCTCGGCGTCGAGCGGATCGACCTGCTGCAGCTGCACCGCATCGACCCGGCCGTCCCCGTCGCCGACCAGGTCGGGGAGCTGGCGCTGATGCAGCGGGAGGGCAAGATCCGCCACATCGGCCTCAGCGAGGTGAGCGTCGAGGACGTCGAGGAGGCGGGGAAGTCCGCGACGATCGTCTCGGTGCAGAACCTCTACAACCTCGCGCACCGCGACGCCGAGCCCCTGCTGGAGTACTCGGAGGCGAACGGCATCGGCTTCATCCCCTGGTTCCCGCTCGCGACCGGCAGGCTGGCGGCGGAGGGCGGCCCGCTCGCCGCGGCGGCGAGGGAACACGGCGCAACCCCTTCGCAGCTCGCCTTAGCGTGGCTGCTGCGCCGTTCCCCGGTGATGCTGCCCATCCCCGGCACCTCGACGGTCGCCCACCTGGAGGACAACGTCGCCGCCGCGGCCGTCCGGTTGACCGACGAGGAGTTCAACGCTCTGACCAGGGGCGTCTGAGGAGACCTGAGAATTTTCCCGAGGATACTTGCGAACAGAAGAGCCGCTAACCTATAACTGAAGTAAGAGGTTTCCGAGAAGGCAGGCTTGAGGATACCTGCCAGTTCACACGGAGGTGGTTACCGATGCTGCTGACGTCGATCGACCCGTTCATCCAGGAGTTCGACCGCCAGTTCGACAGGCTCTCCCGCCAGGTCCTGGGGTCGGGTGATGGTGCCGCGCGCGTGGCCATGCCGCTCGACGGGGTCCGCCGCAAGGACGACGTCCTCCTGAAGTTCGACCTCCCGGGCATCGACCCCGACACCATCGAGGTGACCGTCGACCGCGGGGTGCTCTCGGTGAGCGCCGGCCGCGAGGAGGAGTACGGGGAGGAGGACCGCCTGTTCGTCCGCGAGCGCCCGATGGGCACCTTCACCCGCCGCGTCTACCTGTCCGAGCACCTCGACAGCGACAAGGTCGACGCCGCCTACTCCAACGGCGTCCTGGCGGTGCGCATCCCGGTCATCGAGCGGGCCAAGCCCCGCAAGGTCGCGATCCAGAAGGCCGAGAGCACGGCCGACCAGAAGTCGATCAAGGCGTGAGGTCCAGGGTCTGACCGCAGAACCTCCTCGGGGTGGGTGGCGGGTACCGCACCCCCCCCCCCCCGGTTGCCCCCCCGCACCGACCGGGGAGGGCAAGACCAACCCCCCCACCCCCCCACGGGCCCCCCGGGCC